>NZ_CP034562.1:1890000-2205000 GCF_003970675.1 Flammeovirga pectinis | reverse complement strand
AGAGATATAGTTCTAGTGCCCTCTACAGGATATTTTATAGAATTTAGAGCTGCATTTTATCCAACTTGGTTAGGTAGCGATTATAAATTTACAAGCATAAAACTAGATATGCGTAAATACTATGATTTGGGTAGAGAAAAAGAGGCTAAAACGGTATTGGCTTTTCAAGGAATTGTAAATCAGACATACGGAGATACTCCATTTAGAGAAATATCTTTAATGGGTGGTTTAAACATGATGAGGGGAATCTATGAGGGAAGATATAGAGATAACCACATGGTTGCTGCTCAAGCAGAAATTCGTCAGCATTTATTTTGGAGGTTAGGGATGACAGCCTTTATTTCAACGGCAGAAGTAATGAACGAATGGAATGATTTTGATGTTCGAAAATTAAAGGTTGCTGGAGGAGCAGGTTTTCGGTTAACAATTAATAAAGAGGATCGAGCAACACTTAGAGCTGACTATGGAGTAGGCCCAGATGGTAGTTCTGGGTTATATCTTACATTTGGTGAAGCTTTTTAAATATTTATTAACTTACTATGGGAAAATGTGTTAATTTTGTGGAAACTTTATTAACCACTTCCGTTCATGAACAAACGTTTCAAAACTCCATTAATAACTGGAGCAATACTACTCGTACTTTTTGTTTTATTACGCTACGTAATACCTAGTTTAGGGCTAGATTATTTCAATAAAAACAGTAAAGAATTAATAGGAAGGCAAAGTACTATAGAACTACTTGACCTTAATATATTTACAGGGGAGTTATCAATTTCTAATTTTAGATTATTTGAAGCTGATGATACCACAAAGTTTATTGGTTTAGACTCACTATACCTTGATGTTGAATTAACAGATTTAATAAAAAGAGAACTTCTACTTACAGAACTTAAATTAGTTCACCCCTATGGAAAAGTAATTCAAAATAACGAATCATTTAATTTTGATGATCTAATTGAACGTTACGCTACAACAGACTCTATTGTTATTGAAGAACCCGTTATTACAGACGAAGAAGAGCCATTTATAGGATATACCATCAGAAATATTTCTATTGATGATGGTTATGTTGAATTTGAAGATTTAGCAAAAAACGAAACATTTAACCTTAAAGGGGTGGGTATTGGTATTCCAGAAATTACTTGGTCTAACGATCAAACACTAGTTGATTTTGGTTTTGATTTGGATAATGGAGGTTCTTTCGCTTTCAAAGCAGATTATAATATCAAGACTAACGAGTATGAACTAGATTTTGATTTACAGCAATTAAGAATCAATAAACTAACAAATTATTTAAACGATTATTTGGAGCTGAAATCAATAGATGGATATGCTAATGCTACTTTAAATATTGTTGGAGATGCAGATCATGTTACAGATGTACTGGTTAAAGGAGAAGCAAGTATTGATAGTCTTGTAATATTAGATACGTTATCTCAAAAGGTGTTTGCTGTTGATAGAGCATTATCTATTTTTAGATCAATTGATGTTGCAAATAATGACTTTCAGTTTGAACTGTTAAAAATGGAGCATCCTTACATGCGCTTTGATTTACATGAAAATACAAATAACCTGTTTCAATTTTTTAAATTAGATGAAGAAACGCAAGAGGTTGAAGTAGAAGAAACGGGAACTGTTGCAATAGGAGAGGATTTGCCAGAATTAAAATACCATATTGATTCTATCGCAATTATTGGTGGAGAGATGCTTTATAGAGATCAGCGCATACCAAGAAAAGAATATAAATACGCAGTTTCTGATGTAAATGTATTTAATGGTGTTCTAGGTTCTGAAGAAAAGGTATGGGCATTTCATTCAACTGGTACTTTAAATAAAAGAGGTAAATTAAAAGCCGATTTAAGCATAGAACCAAATAACTTCTATAATGTAACCATAGATTATGTAATTGAGAATTTTCAAATTCAAGATTTTAGTTTCTTCTCTAACATCTATACAGGTTACCCAATATTTAAAGGAGCAATGACGTATTATGGTCATACAGATATTAAAGAAAATAACCTTGTAAGTGAGAATAAAATCAAAATTGAGGATTTTGAATTAGGACGAAAAGCTGATGGATCTTATGCTTACGGTTTACCTCTAAGGTTTGCAGTATTCTTATTGAAAGATAAAAATGGAGACATTATTTTAGATGTACCCGTTAAGGGCTCTTTAGATGATCCTAAATTTAGAGTTGGACGAATTATTTGGCAGGTAGTTAAAAATGTGTGTAATAAGGTGATTGCAGCACCTTTTAAGGCACTAGCAGGAATTTTTAAAGTTGATGAAGACGACCTTAAAGATATTAAGTTCAAACATTATACTGATACTCTACTTACATCTAAGCACATAAAACAGCTTAAGACTATTAAAAAAGTATATGATAAAAAACCTGACCTTAAAGTTAAACTTGTTCAATTTGTAGATCGTCATAACGAGAAAGAAAATTTAGTAAAAGGATATGCTGAAGATCAGTATTCTATTGCAACAAGTACTAGTTCGATTAAGCAGGTAGCTACAGACCCAATTGATTTCAGAACATATCTTATGAATAACCTTTATGCAAGGATGGATTCTACTATGGTAACAGTCGATTCTACATCTAGTATAGAAGAAGTTTGTTGGTTATTTGTAGGAGAAGATAAAGCAGATTCTTTAGAGGAAAGAATACTAGCAACTCGTCAAAGAATTTTGGTAGATTATATTGCAGATGAACTTCCAGAAATAAAGGGTGCTGTAACTATTGAAACGGCAAAAGAAACCGAAGGGAGTAATGTTGGGAGTCTTCCTTTATTTGATCTTGAATATTCGATTGAGGATATGTAAAAAATATAAAGTTTTTAAAAAGGGCAACTTTTCTATCTGAAAAGTTGCCCTTTTTAATTTTCTAAGAAAAATGTGTGGTATTCTAATTTTATTAAAAATCAACCTCGAATCTCACTTTGTAAGAAATTTACAATAGTTGTAAATGTAGTTTCATAGTCTTGTAGAATAATAATTAATTTTTGCACTTTGCTTAATAGGTAGAGTAGGCTTAAAAAAAGTAGAAAATTCTACTTTGGGTAGATGTATATAGCCGTTATTAGTTACAATGGTAAAAGCGCAAGTTTTTAGGTAACTTTTTTTAAAGAAATTTAATGCTAGTATTACAAAATTTCTTTTAATCTCAATATTTAGGTTGTTTGTCGAAATATTGGAATAGTGCAATTTATTAACGTGTGCTGTTCATCTTCACATAGCGCCTATTTTTCATTCAGTCAAGTAAATTAGGAGAAAAGTTTTTTATTTTTTTTTTGATAAATCATCCCTTCAATTCCTTGCAAAACTGCCAAAAACACTATTTATTTGTTAGAACGATGGTGCTGAACATAAGATTTAATTTTTATGTGAGGTGAAAAGGGAATTAGGTGAAAATCCTATGCTGACCCCGCAGCTGTAAAGCATGAGAACTTGTTTAAACTATATCCACTATACATAGATGATTATGGGAAGGATAAGCAAGTAATGCTGAGCCAGAAGACCTGCCATCGTGTGCTGAACATTTTCTTCGGGAAAAATAAGAAAAGCCAAAACAAATCGTCTGAATAACAATTATACATATTACTATTGTCTACAGACCTTTGCGTTGTGAACAACAGCAAGATTTTTATTGTGTGAGGTGAACAATCACCTGTGTTGTAATAAATGAAAAACTTTAATTTTTATGAGTTTATTAGATAAACGAGTTGCTTACAAACCTTTTGAATACCCAAAAGCACAAGAATTTATAGATGCAATTCATCAAACATTCTGGATACATTCAGAAGTAAATTTTGATGCGGATATTCAACAATTCAAAACAAACCTTTCAGAACATGAAAGAGAAGTTATTGGAAATATTTTAAAAACATTTGCTCAAACTGAAACAAATGTTCAAGACGATTTTTGGGGTGTTGTAGGACAATATATTCCTAAGCCTGAAATTGCTGCTATGGCAATTACTTTTGCTGAAAATGAAGCAAGACACGCATCGGCATATGCTCGTTTAAATGAACTTCTAGATCTTGATAATTTCGAGGAATTCCTTGAGGATGAGACGGCAATGGAGCGTTTAGAAATGCTTTCTAAAGTAACTGTTGATGAAACAGGTAAACCAACGCCAACTGCATTATTACAAAGCATCGCAATATTTTCTTGTTTTACGGAAAACGTAAATCTATTTTCTCAATTTGCAATTTTACTATCCTTTAAAAAGTTCAAAAACGAACTAAAAGGAATTGGTAACATTATTAAGTGGAGTGCAAAAGACGAAAATTCACACGCTCGTGCAGGAATGTGGTTATATAATACATTAATTGCAGAATACCCTGAGTTAAATACTACAGAGTTGCAAGAAAGTATTTATGAAGCTGCAAAAATATCACATGACGTTGAAGTTCGTTTATTGACTGGGATTTTTGAAAAAGGAGAAATGCCTTTCTTACCGGTTAATCAATTAATTCACTTTATGCGCGATAGGTTAAATAAAAGTTTAACTGAAATTGGATTAAAAGCAATCTTTGAAGTAGATCAAGAAGTACTTAAAGAAATGCAATGGTTTGATGAAGAAGTATTTGGTCATGCTCATGATGATTTCTTCGCAGTTAGACCAACAGAATATACTAAAAAGTCACAATCTGTAACAGCAGACGACTTATTTTAATAGAAATTTTCTCTATATATCCTCTTATCATTTTTAATTCCTTTAGTTATAAATGATAAGGGGGACTTACACCAAATAAATCACCACCTCAGTTCCACAACTTATGTCAGAAATTAACACTGCACCGGAAGTTTCACAATTAGATCCTCACCCAAAATGGATGACAAGCGAAGGCTTGCAAACACTAAAAAACGGTTATTTATTAGAAGGTGAAACAGTACGAGATGCTGTTACACGTATTTCTAAATCTGCTGCAGCTAAATTAAAACGTCCTGATTTCGAGAAGAGATTCTTTGATGCTATATGGAATAACTATTTATGTCCTGCTTCTCCTGTGTGGTCTAACATGGGCACAGAAAGAGGTTTGCCAATTAGTTGTTTTGGTAGTTATGTACCAGATAGTATTGCAGGTATTGGTTCTACTTTAGCAGAAGTGATGATGATGTCAAAGATTGGAGGAGGTACTTCAATTAACGTATCAGATGTTCGTCCTCGTGGTGCAGAAATTACTAACAACGGAACAAGTAATGGTGTATATCCTTTCTTAGAAATGTTTGATTCTGTAATCAACGGAACAAACCAAGGGAATACTCGAAGAGGTATGCTTGCTGCATATTTAGATGTTGAACACGCAGATATTGATGAATTTTTGACAATTAAAGATGTCGGGAAATCAATTCAAAATATATTTATGGGCGTTTCTGTTTCCGATAATTTTATTCAAAAAGTTAGGGAAGGTGATAGAAGAAGCCGTGAAGTTTGGGCAAAAGTTTTAAAGTCGCGTATAGAAAAAGGTATCCCTTATATTCTTTACAAAGACAATGCAAATAATCAGCGTCCAAGATGGTACAAAGATCAGAATATGGAGATTAAAGCTTCAAATTTATGTTCTGAAATTATGTTACCTTCAAGCGAAGATGAATCGTTTGTATGTTGTTTATCGTCTCTAAATTTAGTGCGTTATGATGAGTGGAAAGATACTGACTTAGTAGAGACAGCAACTTTCTTCTTAGATGCAGTAATGGAAGAATTTATAGAAAAAGCAACAGGAATTGAGCACATGGAAAGAGCAGTTAATTTTGCTAAAAACCATAGAGCTTTAGGTCTTGGAGTATTAGGTTGGCATAGTTTCTTACAAAAGAAAAAGATTCCTTTTGTAGGTATTGCAGCAGATTCTTGGACAAGAATCATCTTCAAACAAATTAAAGAACAATCTATTAGAGCATCAGAAAAGTTAGCAGTAGCTTACGGCGAACCTAAAGTAATGATGGATACTGGTAGAAGAAATACAACACTATTAACTGTTGCTCCAACTACATCTAATGCATTGATTGCAGGAGGGTACAGTACAGGTATTGAACCAATTGCTAGTAATTATTATGTAATGGACTCTGCAAAAGGAGCATTTACACGTAAAAACAAGCAATTAGAAGAATTACTTGATGAAAAAGGATTGAATACATCTGATGTATGGAAACAAATTCTAGCAGATGGAGGTTCAGTACAGAATATTGGTGGTTTAACTGCAGAAGAAAAAGAACTGTTCCTAACATTCAAGGAAATTAATCAGATGCAAATTGTACGTCAAGCGGCATTAAGACAAACATTCTTAGATCAATCTCAGAGTTTAAATCTTAATTTCCCTCCAACAACATCTGTAAAAGATATAAATTCAGTAATGTTAGAAGCGCACGCTTTAGGAGTGAAGACTTTATATTACCAAAGAAGCGAGAGTATATTGAGAACACAAATGAATGTAACTCAAGATACATGTGTTTCTTGTGAAGGTTAGAAATAACTAAGAAATACAATTATAAAAAGTAAAGCTGTTAAGTAATGAAGTAATTCATACTTAACAGCTTTTTTTGTTAAGTAGAAATATTAAACTTGTTAAGTTATATTATTATTAATACTTTTGAGACGTTTTTTATTTATAAATAAGAGATTACAATAGCAAACAACTAACGACTAAAGCCATATTGCTGTATATCATTAAATATTTGTAATTAATCATAATTGATTAACAGATGGTATTTGTTACTAAATCTTCATTATATCTAATAAACTAAAAACAATATTTCTAATGCTATAATTATCACTAATGAAACTTCAATCTTCCCGTACTTTTTTTATACTAACTATTATTCTCTTAGGAGTCATAATGTTAAAGCAAACAGTATCTGCTCAAGGTATAACAAAAAAAGATATTGTACCCCAAGTTATTAGGGTGAAATTAAAAACAAATGTAGAGAGTTCTTTCTTGGCATTAAAACAGTCTAGAATGTCTGATGGGACATTACAAATGGGAGAAATTTTACTTGATGAAATCTGCGCTGACTTTCATGTTCTTCAAGTAAATAGAGTATTTCCATATTCACCAAAATTAGAGGAAAGACACAGAAAGTATGGATTACATCTTTGGTATGAATTTGTTTATAGTGGCAATCAAGATCCATCAGAAGTAGCAAATGCTTTTAAAAGCTATGACGGTTTTGAGATTACCAAGTGTGTTCATCAACTCTCTAGGCCTAATGAGCAACCGAAAATCATTGATCCTGAAAAATTATTAAAACGTATGAATACGGATGATCCACTTCTTAATGAGCAGTGGCATTACAATAATACTGGTCAAACTAATGGGACATTAGGAGCTGATATTAGTTTGCTTGAAGCTTGGGAGACAACAATGGGATCTGATCAAGTTATTGTGGCAGTCATGGATGGAGGTATAGATTACTCACATTTGGATTTAGAAGATAACATGTGGATAAATTCAGGTGAAATACCTGATAATGGAATAGATGATGATAATAATGGATATATAGACGATATCTATGGTTATAATTTTGCTGATGGAAATGATAGTATTGATCCAGACAATCATGGAACTCATGTAGGTGGTACAATTTCAGCCAGTAATAATAATGGAATTGGTGTTGCAGGTGTAGCAGGAGGAAATGAAGCTTCTGGTGGTGTAAGGCTAATGTCTTGTGAAGTTTTCAGTCCTAATAGTAGTGGTGGATTTGCCCAAGCATTTGTATATGCAGCTGATAATGGAGCACTAATAGCTCAAAACAGTTGGGGATATACAAGTCCTGGTTATGCAGATCAAGAGATACTTGATGCAATAGATTATTTTATTGCAGAAGCAGGACAATACGAAGGTAGCCCAATGCAAGGAGGGATCGTTTTTTTTGCAGCGGGTAATAATGATTCAGATTTAGATTACTATCCAGGGTATTATGAACCCGTTGTAGCAGTAGGAGCTACAAATCATAACAACCAAAAGTCTTGGTATAGTAATTATGGTGATTGGGTAGATGTTTCGGCTCCAGGTGGAGAAACCAATAGGGAAGAAGAAGGAGTATTAAGTACTTTGCCTAATAATTTATATGGCTTTTATCAAGGTACTTCAATGGCATGCCCTCATGTTTCAGGAATTGCTGCATTGGCATTATCTAATTTAACAGCAACAATCACAAATGAAGATCTTAGGGAATTATTAGAATCCTCAACCGATCCTTTAGATAACTTACCATCTCAATACCTAGGTAAAATGGGTTCAGGATTACTCAATGCACATTTAGCAGTTGAAGCTATGCCTGTATATTATCAAATTACACCATTAGATACATTATTGATATTAAATCAAGAAGGGAGCATAACACAAACAATTGATATTACCAATCAAATGGATACCACATTGACTTTAGCTTTTACAACTTCAGAAAGTTATGCGTCTATAGGTTCAGAGCTTATTGTATTACAGCCAAATGAGTCAGAATCAGTTGATGTAATTTTAGATGGAACAGGATTAACAACTGGGAATTATGATTTAGATATAATAGTAAGGGTAAATGACTCAAAAACTAAAGTATTAAAGTGGGAAGTAGATGTGGTGACAGCACCTCAAATGGTTGCTGGTTCTTCATTACATTTTGGTTCTCTATATCTAGGTTATGGAAATACACAATATTTGGAATTTGTGAATAGAACATACTCTTACTTAACTATTACAGATTTTGAAACAGTATTACCTGATTATATTATCCATTCTGATACATTAATAGTAGGCCCATACCAGAATGGATTTTTGGAGGTTGAATTTAATCCAATTTCTGATGGTGATCGTTCTACTGTATTGACTATGACTACTAATGACCCAAATATTTCCAACTATAGTGTAGATTTAATAGGATTAGGGAACGGAACTACACCTCCAACAATTGTAGTTCCAGATTCTATAATAATACAACATTTAACCCCTGTTAAAGACTCTATAACTTTTGATCTAATTAATGATGGAAATGACACCCTTACTTATGCTATCGAAGATAGTTTAATTAATAGTGAAGTACCACTTTTAGCCTCTCAGTATTTAAATGAAAATTTAAAGAAGGGAGAAGAAAGTAAAATTCAAGGCCATCAAGTAGTATATGGATTTGGTAATGATACTGAATCAGAATACACTTGGATTGATAGTGAGGAGTCAAATTCTGTAGTATATGATTGGATAGATTTAGCAAATGATCCTGAAGCAACGGTATTTCCTAGTAATGATGATACTTATTATACATATATATTTGATGCTTTTTCTTTCGGATTTTACGATAACCATTATAATAAAATGGAAATATCTACGAATGGTACTATTAGTTTTATCAATCAATTTGTATCATTTAGCTATTCTGAACTACCAAATTATGAAATCGGATCAAACATAATTGCACCATATTGGAGAGACCTAGTAATGAATGCTATTTATGTGAAAGAATTTAATAATTATGTGGTGATTCAATATCAAGGGTATTATTATAATAACCTTAACTTAGGAGTAGAATTCGAGGTTATATTAAATAAGAATGGTAATATAAAGTATCAATACAAAGAAACACAGGAAACTTCTTATTCTGTTGGCATGCAAAAACTAGGAGGGACTGAAGGAATGACAATAGCATATAATACGAATTACTTACAGGATTCATTAGCTATTGAAATTAATCGAAATTCCTTTATTGAAAGTATTACTCCAAGAATTGGTGATTTAGCAGGTCAAACTTCTGAACTAATCCAAATTAATTATAATGCTGAAAAGACTTATAAAGAAGGAAGTTCTATACAAGCTCGAGTTTTGATACAAACAAATGATCCAGCAACACCTATTGACGAAATATTTATTGAAGTACAATATGGGGGTCCTATATTGACATATACGGATTCTTCCTTTTCATTAGTTTCTTATATTGATACTATCAAACACGATACTTTAATGCTATATAATGATGGCTACTTACCTTTAGAAATAAATGATATTACATCTAGTTCATCATCTATCTTACTTGAAAATTCGAGTTTAACTATAGCGCCTAAGGATAGTATGGCTTTAGCTTTTAGTTTTTCAACACTTGAAAAAAATGAATATTCAGAAACGATTAATTTTTCAACTAATGAATCAACAAATCAAATAATAAATATTGATTTGGATTATACTATTTGGAATGCATACCCACATTTAGTGTTAAATCATCAGGAAGATTCACTTTCAGTTGTTGTATTAAGGGATAGTGAAGTAACTCAACCTTTTACTTTAACTAATGATGGTGAAGATACAGTATCTTATAACATTAGTGTAAGGCAACGTAGGAGTGATTTATCAACTTCGCTTAGTTTACCAAAAGCTGTTCGTCCTAAACAACTTTTAAGAAAAGGGATTCCACATAATGGTATTATACCAGAACAATTTAGGAGAGAAGATTTTAGGTCAAATAATTTAAAACGCTATTTCGAAATACAAGATCAAGCAGCATTCGGCTATTTATATGATCACTTTGAAGGTTCTTCAGGGTATGCTTCTATATTACCCGAGGATACCTCTAGTTTGACCAAATATTTGTTTGGACCAATGAAATATGATTTTGTAGGAGCTGGAGAATATATATCTTCATTAGATAAGTTTATTGAGTTTGATATTTCTGGAGCGTTTTATATCATTGATCCTGTAACTGAAGAAGTTTCTGAACAAGGAGTTTTAGATATTAATAATATAAATGGAGCTGCTTATGATGTTAATAGTGACGAACTATATATCTGTACTGGCTCAAAATTGTTTTTATTTAACTTAGAGAATTTTTCACTTACAGAAATAGGTACTTTTGGAATATCTGACTTATATATGATAAGTCTCTCATTTGATGGACAAAGTAACTTATATGGTATAGATGTTTTTAATAATACATTATTAAAAATTGATACATCAGGTGCCAATGTTGAAGAAGTTGGATATATTGGATTCATTTCAAATTTTGGTTCTGGTTTAGGTTGGGATGCAGCAAACGATAGAATGGTAATGGCTTCTTTTGATTATGATAATTACTTTTTTAACTTTAGACAGCTTGATCTTCAATCTGGAAATTCAATTATTTTGGGTGATGACTTAGGGAGTGATTATCAATTTGGTTGGATTGCTTTTCAGAATCAAGGAGGTGTTAGTTTTGATGTTTCTGAAGGTAAATTAGCTCCAGGAGATTCTCAAATCATTAATTTTACAAAAGATACTAATGGAATGAGAGCAGGGGATTATTTATATGATATTGAAATTAATAGTAATGATCAACTTCAACCTCATAGAGAAATACCAGCTCTTATATCAATCGTAGATTTGGATGCATCAGCTAATAAAATAGAATTTGATAGCGTAGCTAATGGTTACAATAAAACTGAAGAATTATATATTGTAAACAATTCGGCAGTATCGATTTATGTTGATTCTATTTCTATCACAAATGATGCTTATACAGTTAACTCTCAAATTGGATTATTACAACCTCAAGACAGTATATTATTGAACGTAATATTCCAGCCTCTAATAGAAGGAGTTGTTCTTTTTGAAGGTGATTTACTTATTCATTTTGAGAATGTTTCTAATATTATTCAATTAAGTGGAAGAAGTTATGATAACAGTTTACCTGAATTAGTACGTCCTATAGAAGAACTAGTAATTGAGAAAAATAACTTTAAAGTTATAGATCTAACTCAACATTTTTATGATATTAATCTTGATACAATAGAGTATCAAATTGATTTGGATAAAGAAAATGTCGTTGAATCATCAATCGAGAATAATAATCAACTTGTTATATTTGGTAAAAACCCAGGGGTAGTTGATTTGAATATAAAAATTTCTGATATTCTAGGGACAATAGAAGTTAACTTTCCTGTCATTGTATCAGTACCTGATTTTAATCCGCCAGCAATTCTTGATAGCATCTCTGAACTGAGGTTTAATTTGAATTCTAATTTAAAGTATTTAGTTTCAGATCATTTTAGTTTAACAAGTGAAACTACTATAACCTACTCATTACAGGAAAAAGAGAATTCTATTTTAATAGCTGAAATTGATGATGAGGGCTTGATAACGATCACCTCTTCAGAAACAGGACTTGACACTCTTTATGTAGTAGCTTCAAATGGAGGGGATGAGTCTATTTTGCCTGTTCCAATAAAAGTTTTACCAGATAATGAGATAAATAAAATTTTTATTGGTGAAACATATTCAATTAGTTTAGATACATTGATTACAAATATTGAGGGTCTTGAATATTCTTATAGTTTTGATACTATTGGGGTTGTTGCTTTCTCTGAAGAAGATAATCTCTTAAATATTTATGGAATAAGTCAAGGTGATATCGAAGTTACTATTTTGGCAACAAATGGAACTTTTTTAGCAAGTTTAACTTATCCTTATCATGTGAAAAGTTCTCTGCTTATTTTAGATACTTTAATAAGTACGGAGGTTCAATATGAAGATTCCATCAATTATGATCTATCACAGCACTTTACTTATGAAGGAAATGTTGAGATTGGTATAGGATTGACTTCTGCTGAAGTTGAAAATGCATCTTTTATTATTGAGGACCAGACAAACGTTATTATTATCGGTGAAAATGTAGGAATACAAACTTATACAGTATTCTTAACAGTTGATGGAGATACTTCGACTTTAGAGTTTGAAGTAGAGGTAACTGGGAAAAATTATTCACCTGAAATTTCTCAAAAATTTACTGAAGTAGTATTAATGATTGATGAGTATGTTATTTTTGATTTAAATAATCATATATCTGATATAAATGGAGATTCATTAGTTTATTCACTTGGAAGTTTTGATTTAACTAAAGTAGATGCATTTATCACTAATGATCAACACCTTATGATTTTTGGTATAGAAGAAGGTACAACTTCATTACCACTTATTGTTTCGGATGGAAAATTAGATTTAGAAGTAACCTTAGAAATTATAGTAAATAAGGACATAATTAGTAATCTGATAAGTAGTTCTTCAACAGGAGTAAAACTGTATCCAAATCCAGCAACTACTATTACTACTATTTTAGTAGAAGTAGATCAACCTACATCAATTTATTTGAATGTAACAGATTTATCAGGTAAGAAACTATTTACTAAAAGTTGGGGAAATGTACCTCAAGGAACTTTTAAACATATGGTCGATGTTTCAAATCTTGTTAGTGGTATTTATATTATAAGTATTACATCAGAAGATGGAAAAACTTTAACGAAACGACTTACTATTCAATAAATATATTAGATAATTAGTGGGGATTTCAAATTTTACTTTAATATAGTTAATCATTAAATAAAAAGATCTTGAGTGATACTTTGTATTACAATACTTAGTTATTACTCAGGATTCTTATTTTTTTAAGACTATCATTCTAGAAAGAAATACTATTATAAAAGTAAAGCTGTTAAGTAATGAAGTAATTCATACTTAACAGCTTTTTTATTTGATAATTATCGCTTATATCAAATAATTCTTCTATCGCTTAGACTTTGATAATTAAGGGGAGAGTTAATTTCTTGACAAGACCCTCCGGATGCTAAAATAGCAAGAGGAGGGCTTGTCTATAAGTATGGCGGGAGAGTGTCCCCGCGCTCATAAATGAGCCAAATTAATTATATCAATGTTTATAATAACATTGAACAGTTCTGTTAAGAACAAGAAGAGTCGGAGATATTAAAATATACTCCTGCTTTCATTGGTTAGAAAGTGTTTTCAATTATAACTAATATGCTACTTATAATAAGATCCTAAATGGAATTGTGTTAGGGAAGGTCAGAGAGATTTTTTAGATCCCTCTGACTTTATTGTAAAGTGATAGACAGACACTTTACGGTTGTTCCCGCCATATATTTTTATTGAAGTATTTAATGTTTTTCTTCCATTAATTACTATTAAATCATTTTCATACTATAGATTACACCTTAAAAATTGAGAGCGAGGTGCTTTTGTTAAATAATTTGTATTGCCCTATATATATCATATATGATAAGATAAGGCCTCTTTTTTCATTTTTATTGTACTGCAATTGTACAAATGAAAAGTTAATTTTACAAATATTAATCAAAAGCTAAAAATGTGTGAAATTGTATTATTTCAATGTGTTGTAGTGAGGTGTGATTAATGCTATTTCAATCGGTTACGGTGCTATTAAATCATGTTTTTTCATCATTTTTTTCATTGCAATCGGTTGCAAACACGAAGAGAATAAACTTGTAAATGTTCCTTTTACGCTTTAATATTGTACAATTCTATTTTTTAATGAATTGAAAAAAAATTAACTTTTTTTTAAAACCTAAGTTTATCAATCAAAAACTAACAATTATGACAAATTTTAAGTGGTCAATTCTATTGATTATTCCTTTTTTATTCATCAATTGTACAAAGCAAGAGGAGCTATCTTTACGTGTACTTCAGTTTAATATTTGGCAGGAAGGAACAATAGTACCCAATGGATATGTGGCAATTTTGGACGAAATTATTCATACTAATGCAGATGTTATTGCACTTAGTGAGGTCAGAAACTATGAGCAAAAATCTTTAGCAAAACGCTTAGTAGAAGATCTAAAAGAGAGAGGGTTTACTTTTTATTCTGATAGTAGTCAGGATTCCGGTATCCTTTCAAAATATCCAATTCTTAATCAGGAGGCTTTTTATCCTGTAGTTGATGATCGAGGATCAGTAACTAAAGCAATAATAAAAGTTGGGCAAAAAGAAATTGCCTTTTATTCTGCTCATTTGGATTATAGAAACTGTGCAATATATTTACCTAGAGGGTACGATGGGAGTACTTGGAAGCATTTAGATAAACCCGTTACAGATATTAATTTGTTACTAGCCGATAACTTAAAGTCTAAACGTATAGAGGCAATCGTATTGCAGATGCTAAGATAGAAGAAGCGCTAGGACGAATTGTAGTACTTGCAGGTGACTTTAATGAGGCGTCGCATAGAGATTGGGTAGAGGAGAATAAAGATTTATATGAGCACAACGGGGTAGTTATTCCTTGGACATCGACAACAATGTTAGAAGAAGATAACTTTATTGATGCTTATCGTGAAATATATCCAAATCCAATAACACATCCTGGGTTTACTTTTCCTTGTTATAATGCTGATTTATCTGTAGAGAGAGTTGTATGGGCTCCAGAATCGGATGAAAGAGATCGAATTGATTTTATTTTCTATAAACCAAGTGCATCAATTTCTTTAAAAGATATTTTTATAGTTGGTCCTAAACAGTCAGTAGCTTACAGCAAAGTAATTGATGAAACCTCTAAAGATGTATTTCAAGAACCAAAAGGAGTATGGCCTACAGATCATAAAGCGGTTTTAGGAGAGTTTATAATAAAGTTATAAAACTAGAAAGCCTACCTCAAAAATAGAGGTAGGCTTAAGTTAGTAAAAGGGTTTAGCTAATAGCTGATGTCAAAAACGAATGAAATATAATCTCTAGTTATGAAAACAACTTAGTAACCTGCATTCTGATTTAAGTTAGGGTTTGCAGCAACTTGAGTAGGAGGTATAGGAAATAATAACCTATGTGTTCCATCACTTACTTTACCTTTACTTGGTAACCAGAAAGTATATTCATTACCATCTGCATCTGTTCTCAATTCAAATGCATCGGCATCATTTTCCATTTGTTTATTTTGCCAAACTTCAAGATATTTTCCATGTCTGATAAGGTCTTGTCTACGTACACCTTCCCAGCATAATTCCCATCCACGTTCAAGCAATATAAAATCGATAGAAGAGCTTACTTTTCCATCACTTAATAATTGATTATAATGATCTGTTGCATTAGCAATTGGAGACGAGCTATCAAAACGATTTCCTTCTGTTCTTAATTTATTTACCATTGCTAAAGCACCAGCGTGGTCTCCTTTTCTACCAAGAGCTTCTGCGTGCATTAATAAAACGTCAGCATAACGAATTAATGGGAAGTCATTTCCAGACCATCCGCCCCAAGTAACACCAATTGAACCTAAATCAGGCTCCCATTTCATTAATCGGACACCTTGTGTTTTATTGGCATCAAAGAGTGGTAATTCGTGCTCATGCTGAATTATATCACCTGCTTCTGTCTCAAATTCTGTATAGAATTGATCACGTCTATTGTCTTGAGCATCAAAAGATTCATAACGATCAGTCATCATAGAAAAGCCATTCCATTTTGAAGGAACTCCCCATTCAACACCTTTTACTTTGTGTGTTAAATAATGTACTCCCCAACTATTACCGTGGTTTCCAAGAGGATCGTCTGCAGTATATGTAATAGAGAAAATATAATCTGTATTACTTTCTTCGTTGCCCAATTTAAAAGTTTCTAAGTACTCTGAATAGACAGCATAACCCATTCCTTCTACTTTTTGGCTATACTCAATTACTTTATTGAGTTGTGCTTCTGATGGATCAATTACTTTTGTACCATCTTGTAAATACACGCCTGCGTTTAAGTAAATCTTAGCAAGAAGAGCATAAGCAGCACCCTGACCAATACGTCCATAACTTGGAGAATCAGAAAGGCTATCCTTAATTTCTTCTAACTCATCAATAATAAATTGTGTTACTTCTGGGCGAGTACTTGCAGGAGTATCTCCATTATGTTTAGTAGTAAGTACCAACGGCACATTACCAAACATATCCATTAATGAAAAATAGTAGAAAGCTCTTAAAAAGCGAACCTCGCTTGTAGTTTGAGCAATTTCTTCCGTTTGTTCAAAACCAGTTAATGATTCAATCAAACCATTAGCTCTTGCTATACCCGTATAAGGAGTATTCCATAAACCAGGTAAATGAGGGTGGTTTTCGTTCCAAGTATGTGCGTTTAACTGCAGCCACTTTCCACCGTCATACCAGTCACCGCCTCTAGTAGGTACTAAAGTTTCGTCAGAACATACTTGAGAAAATCCCCAATAGTTTTCATGGTGATAAAATCCTCTAAGTGATGCATAAACGGGAGCAACTGCAGAGGGCAAGTTTTCAGGATCTTGAAAGTACTCGTCTGTTACAGAGCTGTATAATTTTTCGTCTAAATTTGTACATGATGTAGATGAAAATAAAGCACCTACAGCCAATGCAGCTATTAATTTATTTCTTAGCATTTTTATTTCTTTTTGGAATTATTTGATCGATTTACCATCAAATAATTAGTTTGTGATTAGATGAAGTAAAGTAGTTCTAGAAACCAATTGATACACCACCCATGAAAGTTCTAGCAGCAGGGTAGTTGTTATAATCAATTCCAATAGGAGGAACTTGATTACCACCTGCAGGAGCATTTACCTCAGGATCGTATCCAGAATAATCAGTAATCACAAATAGATTTTGACCAGAAGCGTAAACTCTAATATTTCTGATATGCTTTACTTTGTTCATGTTGAAAGTATAACCTAATGTCATATTAGATAACCTAAAGAAAGAAGCATCTTCGATAAATTTAGAATTGTATCCAGTTTGGCGAATACCTTCATCTACAGCATTTTTCATTACATTATATGTACTTCCTTCGCCATATAAGTCATTTGTAGAAGAAAATTCTAAGGCCGTATTGTTAAATACTTGATGACCAAATGCACCATTAAAGAATACATTTAAATCCCAGTTGCCATAATTGAAGGTGTTATTGAAACCTAGTGTCCAAGATGGAACAGCTTGTCCTAACACTTCACTTTCTTCAGAAACAATTGCATTTCCACTCTCATCAAGACCTTGATAAACCGGACCATAAAAAGTACCATAAGGTAAACCGGGCTTAATTACTTGAGAGAACTGACCTACTTGACCACGACCTCCAACAGCGCCTGTTAGAATTTCGTCATAATCACCAATGTTTTTTACTTCGTTCTCATTGTAAGCAGCAACAATACCTGTCGTCCATGTAAATTTATCTTTCGAGATATTTACTGTATTTAAAGCAAATTCAACACCTTGGTTATTAAGCTCACCAACATTCTGAAGATAAACATCTACTGGAGCTGGTTGAGGAGCTTGTAATTCTAACAATAAGTTGCTTGTGTTTTTCTGATAGAAATCTACAGAACCATAAAGAATACCATTAAAGAACTCGTAGTCTACACCAAAGTTTAACTGGCGAGTTTCTTCCCATTGCAAATCTGGATTAGCATAATTATTATATGTTACCCCAGAACCAATACCTACTGCACTATACCCTTTATCACCTGATAGCGTAGGTAAAGAACGGTAGTTACCAATTTCTTGAGAACCCGTAACACCCCAACCTGCACGTAATTTTAAATCGCTTACAACATCACTATTTTTCAAGAAATCTTCTTCGGCAATTCTCCATGCAGCAGAAACTGAAGGGAACACTCCCCATTTATTATTAGCACCAAATCTAGAAGAACCATCTGCTCTTACAGTTGCAGTAACAACATATTTGTCTTTAAAACTCATATTTGCTCTACCTAACCAAGAAATTAACTTGCTAGACTCTTTGTAAGAATCTACTAATACAGCACCATTTGCTGCATTTAAGTTGTGTTCTGCAGTTTCATCAATGTCAAAACCAGTAGCATTTGCACCATTATATTCACGTCCAAATTCTTGGAAAGTATAACCAGCTAAAGCATTTAACTTAAAATCGCCAAAAGATTTAGTATAGTTTAAAGTACCTTCAAGGAGTACGTTATGCAAGAAGTTATTTCTTACATCAGCAGATCCATTTCCTTTACCAACCCATTCAATTGAACCTGGTAAGTAAGCTGTTCTTTTAGCAGAAGTAATATCTCCACCTAAATTAATTTTACCTGTTAAGCCTTCAATTAGCTGAGCTTCAATAAATACATTACCTAAAACTCTTTGTGTATTGGTGAAATCTCTTACAGAAGTGGCCATTGTATACGGATTCTTTTCTAGTTGATTAGAAGAAGAAAAGTCTGTTGGTAAGAGGGGCGACATGCGTAACATGTTATTAATTACCCCTCCATCTAATGCACCACCAACACCGTATGGAAGGTTATTGTTTTTAGTGAATGACCCCATCATATTAGCTCCTAAAGTAACTTTATCGGCTAATTTTTGAGTGATATTCATTCTGCCTCCAATTCTTTCCATACCCGAATTGACCATAATACCTTCTTGGTTTAAGTAATTAACCGAGAACCTGTATTGTGTATTTTTATTACCTCCAGATACACCAAGGTTATGATTTTGAGTAATTGCCTCTCTAGTCATAGCATCTTGCCAATCTGTATTTGCGTCTAAATCTAAAGGGTTTGCACCTTCAGCAGCTGTTGCCGCTCTGTACTCGCTAGCAGAAAGTACACCTACCTTTTTAGCAATAGTAGATACACCAACGTAAGCGTCATAATCTACTTTCGCAATACCTTCTTTTCCTTTTTTAGTAGTGATGATAATTACACCATTAGCACCACGAGCACCATATATAGCTGTTGCAGAAGCATCTTTTAATACATCAAATGATGCGATATCATTAGGATTGATAGATGCTAAAGGATTTTTTGAAGCCGAAGCCGAATAAACTCCAGCCGTACCCGGATCTGAAGCAGTATTATCTATCGGAAAGCCATCTATCACGTAAAGTGGTTCATTTGATGCAGTAAGAGAAGTACCACCACGCACTCGAATATTTACACCTGCACCCGGTTCTCCAGAAGAAGGAGTCATTTGTACACCTGCAATCTTACCTTGAATCAATTGGTCTGGAGAGGCAACAACACCTTGGTTAAAATCTTCTGATTTAATAGAAGACATTGCACCAGTGACATCTTTTTTATCCATTTGACCGTAGCCAACAACCACAACTTCTTCCAGTTGTTCAGCGTCTACGTCCATTTTGATTTCGAAAGCAGACTTGTTTCCAATTGTAATTTCTTTATCAAAATAACCAATGTAGGTAATTTGTATAACCTCTGCAGATGCAGGGAGAGATAAGGCAAATTTACCGTCAAAGTTAGATGTTGTACCAGATGAAGTGCCCTTGATAATAATATTTACCCCCGGCATAGGTTGGTTTGTTTCATCGAGTATTACACCACTTATGTTACGGTCTTGTGCATACGTATCAAATAAATTTAGCAATACAAGGACAGTGAAGAAACAAAAAAATTGTAATCTTTTTCTCATTAGTTATGTAGTTTTTCGGCAATGAATAGTTGCTTTCATTTCATTGTCAGTGAATATTTAGTTAGACTTTTTGTATAGCGATAGTAATTATAATTATTAGAGAGCTCGAGCTAGTTACTATAGTTTGTCAGTACAATTCTATTACTAAATAAGGGTATATGCAAATGAAGAATTGACAAGAATACATGTAAAAATTGCACTTTAAGATGTTGTATATCTATAGGTAATGGGTATGAGAAGAAAAGTACTATTTCAACCGGTTTCTGATAGAGGTTAACGAACTTGTGAATACGCTACTATTGTTTAACAACCTGTTGCGCAACCTGTTTCTGGAAGTTATAAATTGTATCAAATACATTTAAATAGTTGGATAATTTACGTTTCAAAAAAAATTAGAAATAATTAAAAATAATCGGTAAATCAGCGCTATATGCTTTAAAAATCCATAGAAAACCATGAATTATTACAATTTGTAACTATCTTGCGACGTGCTTATCAAGAATGACAGAGAGAACGGGCTCGTAGATGTCATGGCAACCGTTGTTCCCAACGAAAGGTGCCAAATCCCGCTTCGGAAGTGTCCGAGAAAGATGAGCTGTAACATTCGTTTTTAGGATGAATTGTCTCAGAAATTAAGCACGTTTTTATCTCCTTATGTATTAAGTAAGGAGTAGGTGAAACGTAACTTTCAAATAGTAAGATGTCAGAACAACTAAAGAAGATCGCTAAAGAACGTGTGTTGATCTTAGATGGTGCTATGGGTACCATGATCCAACGTCATAAATTAGGTGAAGAAGATTATAGAGGTGAGCGTTATAAAGAGCACACTTGTGATGTAAAAGGTAACAATGATATGTTATCTATTACGCAACCTGAGATTATTAGAGATATTCATCGTCAATATTTTAAAGCGGGTTCAGATATAGTAGAAACGAATACTTTCTCCGGTACTACCATTGCAATGGCAGATTACCAAATGGAGTCAGAGGTTTACGAACTAAATTATGCATCTTCTAAATTGGCAAAAGAGGCAGCAGCAGAGTTTACAGCAGCGGAACCTCATAAGCCAAGATTTGTTGCAGGGGCAGTTGGACCAACAAACAGAACAGCTTCTATTTCTCCAGATGTAAATGATCCGGGATATAGAGCCGTAACTTTTGATGATCTTGTTGAAGCTTACTATTTACAAGTACAAGGCTTAGCAGAAGGTGGAGCTGATACCATCTTGATTGAAACAGTTTTTGATACATTAAACTGTAAAGCGGCTTTATTTGCTGCAGACAAATATTTCACAGATTTTGAAGAAGGAAAAGTTATTTCTGCTGCACCAAAGGGCAGAGAAGCAGAATTCCCAAACAATTATAAAGGAGAACGTTTACCATTGATGGTTTCTGGTACAATTACAGATGCATCGGGTAGAACGTTATCAGGACAAGTAGTTGAGGCATTCTGGAACTCTATATGCCACGCAGATTTATTTAGTGTAGGTTTAAACTGTGCTTTAGGAGCTGATTTACTACGTCCATATATTCAAGAATTATCTCGTGTTGCAGACATTAATGTTTCTGCTTATCCGAATGCCGGTCTTCCAAACGAATTTGGAGAATACGATCAGACTTCTGATGAGATGAGTGCTATTTTAGAATCTTTTGATGGGTTAGTAAATATTATTGGTGGGTGTTGTGGAACAACTCCAGATCATATTGAAGGTATTGCGAACACATTTAAAAAAGCAAGTGTAAGAGCACTTCCTGTTCATGAACCTTACTTACGTTTAAGTGGTTTAGAACCGATTACAATTAAGCCAGAGAGCATTTTTGTAAATGTAGGAGAGAGAGCAAACGTAACAGGTTCTGCAAAATTCCGTCGTTTAATCGAAAATGGTGATTTTGAAGCTGCTGTAGAAGTAGCTCGTCATCAAGTAGAAGGTGGAGCACAAGTTATCGACGTCAATATGGACGAAGGTATGTTAGATTCAGAAGCATGTATGACACGTTTCTTAAATCTAATTGCAGCAGAGCCAGATATTGCCAAACTTCCTGTAATGGTTGATTCTTCTAAATGGAATATCATTGAGGCAGGTTTAAAAACGTTACAAGGAAAAGGTATTGTTAATTCGATCTCTTTAAAAGAAGGAGAAGAGGACTTTATATATAAGGCAACACTTATTAAAAAGTACGGAGCTGCAGTTGTAGTAATGGCTTTTGATGAGAATGGGCAAGCAGATAACTTCGAGAGAAGAAAAGAAATCTGTAGTCGCTCTTACGATATTTTAGTAAATAAGATAGGCTTCCCTCCACAAGACATTATTTTTGACCCAAACATTCTTGCAGTTGCAACAGGTATTGAAGAACACAATAACTATGCAGTTGATTTTATTGAGGGAACACGTTGGATAAAAGAAAACTTACCTTATGCTTTAGTAAGTGGGGGTGTTTCTAATATCTCTTTCTCTTTTAGAGGAAACAATGGTGTGCGTGAAGCAATGCACTCTGCCTTTTTATACCACGCTTGTAAAGCAGGTATGGACATGGGTATTGTAAATGCAGGTATGATTGAGGTATATCAAGAAATACCAAAAGATTTGTTAGAGTATGTAGAAGATGTTCTTTTAAATAGAAGAGATGATGCTACAGAACGCTTAGTAGATTTTGCTGAAACGGTTAAATCAAAAGGAAAGAAAAAAGAAGTTGATCTTACTTGGAGAGAAAATCCAGTAGCTAAACGTCTTTCTCATGCACTAGTAAAAGGTATTGTAGAATTTATTGATGAAGATGTAGAAGAAGCTCGTCAGAAATTTGATAGAGCGATTGAAGTAATTGAGGGTCCTTTAATGGATGGAATGAACATAGTAGGTGATTTATTTGGAGAAGGTAAGATGTTCCTTCCTCAAGTAGTAAAATCTGCTCGTGTAATGAAAAAGGCGGTTGCCATACTTATTCCTTACATTGAAGAAGAAAAGAAAAATAATCCGAATGCATCAGTATCGTCATCATCTGGTAAAATCTTGATGGCCACCGTAAAAGGTGATGTACATGATATTGGTAAAAATATTGTATCAGTAGTTTTGGCGTGTAACAACTTCGAAATTATTGATTTAGGGGTGATGGTTCCTCTAGATAAAATTATCAGAACAGCAGAAGAAGAAAATGTAGATGTAATTGGACTAAGTGGTCTAATCACACCTTCATTAGATGAAATGGTTTATGTAGCAGATGAGTTAGAGCGTAGAGGTCTAAACTTCCCTGTAATGATTGGTGGAGCAACAACTTCAAGAATTCATACAGCTGTTAAAATAGATCCTAAATATTCGGGTTCTGTAGTTCATGTTTTAGATGCTTCTAAATCTGTTCCTATTGCTTCTGCTTATGTATCAGAAAATAAAGAATACAGAGAAGAGGTAATTCAAGAATTTAAAGATGAGTATGCTGCATTAAGAATTTCTCATGCCAAACGTCAATCTGCAAAGAAATTAATTTCTATAGCTGATGCTCGTAAGAATAAAGTGGATATTGATTGGAAAACTACGCCAATTACAAAACCATCTTTCCTAGGCGTTAAGAAATTCGAAGCGTATGATTTAGAAGAAATTGCAACCTATATCGACTGGACACCATTCTTCCAAACATGGGAGTTAGCAGGTCGTTTTCCAGCTATTTTAACGGATGAAGTTGTAGGTAAAGAAGCAACGGATTTATTTAAAGATGCCAAAGCACTTTTAAAAGAGATTGTAGACAATAAGTTATTACAAGCTAATGCTGTAGTAGGTTTCTTCCCTGCGAATAGCATTAACGATGATGATATTGCTCTTTATGATTTTAAAGAAGAAGATGTAGAATTGCCAGATGCTGAGCACCATCATTCAACTTTCTATAGAGAAAATAGAGAGAAGCAAACAGGTACTTTATGTCATCTTAGACAACAAAACAAAAAAGCAACAGGTAAACCAAACTTCTGTTTGAGTGATTTTGTAGCTCCTGTAGAGTCAGGCAGAAAAGATTATGTTGGCGCTTTTGCAGTAACAGCAGGTATCGGTATTGACGCTTTAGTAGAAAAGTTTGAAGCAGATCATGATGATTACAATAGTATTATGGTAAAAGCACTAGCCGATAGATTGGCTGAAGCATTTACAGAATTAATGCATAAGAAAGTAAGAAAAGAGATTTGGGGATATGCGAAGGATGAAATTCATGATAATGAAGAATTAATTGATGAAAAATATCAGGGTATTCGTCCAGCACCAGGTTACCCTGCATGTCCAGATCATACAGAAAAAGATAAATTATTCAAACTTCTTGATGTAACAAATAACATTGGTGTAGAGTTAACAGAAAGCTACGCAATGACACCAGCAGCATCTGTAAGTGGTTGGTATTTTGGTAACGAAAACTCACGTTACTTCGGTCTTGGAAAGATCAATAAAGATCAAGTAGATGACTATGCTAAACGTGTAGAGAAAGAAGAACATATTATGGAACGTTGGTTAGGTAGCATTTTGAGTTACTAGTCTATTCATTCTTTTAAAAATATAAAAACACAGTATATATTAGTATTACCAAATATTATATACTGTGTTTTTTTTATCAAAAAGTTAAACCTGTTCTTGATGACCCAAACTTTAATTTTACATCATGAACAAAAAAATAACCCTAGCTATTGTACTACTAATTGGTAGTATCACTTTTTGTAATGCACAAAAATATCTAAAGGCTATTGATCAATCTACAAACCTATTAAATGTAGAGAAACACCAAGATATCAAATCTTATAAATGGTTGAACAAACCTCAAAATCACACTTTTTCTGATAAGAAATTAATTATTGAAGCAGGGGAGAATACAGATTATTTTAATAATCCAGAGACAAATAAAATAAGCTCAAATGCACCTTTTCTTTACAATGAAGTAGAAGGAGACTTTGTAGCCACTGTTTTAATTAAGCCTGATTTATCTTCTGTTTGGAATGCTTGCGGAGTAATGGTCTATTTTGATTCTTTAAATTGGATTAAGTTCGAGTTTGAAAATTCTGATGCAACAGGGAATAGTATTGTTTCTGTTGTAACTAAAGAATTATCTGATGATTCTAACGGAGCTGTTTTGAATAAAATAGACCATGTGTGGTTAAGAGTGACAAGAAAGGAGGATGTTTACTCAATGTTCTACTCGAATGATGGGGTTGATTATAAAATGGCTCGTTTAGTTTCTATGAAAGGGCATGAAAAAGTGTATTTCGGATTAGAAGCTCAATGTCCAGCATCAGCTGCTAAAGAACATTCTTTTCTTTATTACTCTTTAGAGAAGAGAACTATTGGTAATATTAGAACAGGGGTTTAATTTTAACTCTTATTTTTTTCTGTGGAAGAAATATTTAAATCCTGATAATTATATCTTTTCTTCATTAAATTTTTATTATTTTGCCTTAGCGTATCCAATACGTTAAGGCATTTTATTTTTAATGAAAAACCTATTTATTTCTATGCATAAAATTGTTACACTAGAAAACGCAGTCCTCCAAGTTAAAATTTCAAGAGATGGGGCAGAATTACATTCAATTTATCACAAACAACACCAGCATGAATATCTTTGGCAAGCAGATAAGAATGTTTGGGGTAGACATGCACCAGTACTTTTCCCAATTGTAGGTCAAGTAGAAGATGGTATGTATGAGGTTGATGGGGTTACTTATAAACTACCTCAGCATGGGTTCGCGAGAGATATGGAACATAAGTTGGTAACGCAAGATGAGTTATCATGTATTTTTGAGTTGCGCTTTAACCATGCAACAATGGAGAAATACCCTTATAAGTTCGTGTTTAGAACAATTTATGAAATCAAGAACAATAAATTATCTATTTCTTATCAAGTCGATAATTTAGATACAGAAGAAATTTATTTTTCTGTAGGAGCACACCCAGGCTTTAATACTGATTTTGTAAAGGATACCACTTTTGAAGATTATATTATTGAGTTTTCTAAAAAAGAAGAATTTCAACAATTGTTATTGGATGGAGGTCTAAGAAGTGGAGCAATAAAAGAAAATGCGTTGAATGGTGAAAATATATTGCCACTTCATTACGATACTTTTAAAGATGATGCCTTAATTTTTGATCATTTTAAATCAGAATATTTAGACATTTTCACTAAAAGAGATGAGTCTAGAAAGCTAAGAATTGGCTTTAAAAATTGGCCACTTTTAGGGATATGGACTCCCGTAGGTAAAGACGCTAATTTTGTATGTATTGAACCTTGGTACGGGGTGGCTGATTTAAGAGATGAAAGTCATGATTTTAAAGAAAAGTATGCCAATCAAAGGTTACCAGAAGGAGAAACTTTTGGTTGTACATTTACGGTAGAAATTATCGATACAAACGATTAATGATAGAAAATAAAGAAGGTGTTTGGGAAGAAGAGCAAATTGTTACTTCTTATCAAATCGGTCCAAATTATACATTAAAGCCTACATCTATCTCTGAATTGTTTCAGGAAGCAGCAGGAAATCATTCTAATGCAGAACAGTTTGGTTTAAGAGAGATGATGGCAATTGGCAAAGCGTGGGTACTTGGCAGTTATAAATACCATGTAGAACGTTGGCCAAAATGGACAGAGAAGCTATTAATGCAAACTTGGGTACATGATGTTCAAAAGTTTTCATCACAACGTAATTTTCAGCTCAGTGATGTAAAAGGAAACGTGATTATTCAAGGTACTTCTAATTGGTTTGGTTTGGACATGAAGAAACGTAGACCAACGCCAATAGAAGAGTTTGTTGATAGAATTACACCAAGGTCAGATATTGCTTGTATTTCATCACCATCTCGGTTAAAGGGAATTGAAAGAGTAGATTTTTCTTTGAAGAAGAAAGCGATGTATTCAGATTTAGATCCTGTGAACCACGTAAATAATATTAAGTATTTTGAATGGATGCTTGATAGTATACCGCATACTTTTAAAACAGAAAAAATGCTGACAGACGTAGAAATAAATTACGTTGCTGAAGTAGTTTTAGATGAAGAAGTAAATGTGATAAGTGAAGTAACCGAAGAAGAGGGTGTAACTAAAGTTATTACTTGTATTATGAAACAAGAAGGAGTGAAACCAGCATGTATTATCCATACAAACTGGAAATAATCTACTTGTAACGTAAGATATTTAAAGCACTAGGAATTCAATTCTTAGTGCTTTTTTAGTGAAAATATCAAAATATGATTAGTTAGTTTCAAATTATAATCAAAAACTAGGATTGAGGTAGAATTTTGTAACATTGTTGAGAGAAGACGAGTATAAACAGTCATAATTAATCTTAAAAAAACATCAAAATTTTAAAATCATGAATACTTTAAATGTAGCTTCTTTACACTTCGAACATACAGTATGGGTTAAAGAATTATCTTTTTATAAAGAACAAATTAAATTATATGCTGATAGAGTTGAAGAATTAACTAAAAAAAATAATCATCAAAAAATTAGAGAAGAGCTTACTCAATTTAAGAATCAATTTATCGCTCAAAACGAAGTGATTGATACACTTAATCACAAAATTAAATTACAAGAAGAAGAGTTAGTAGCTGCAGAAAAAGAAAACCCAATCAAAGCTTCAAAAACTAAATTTGAAGACCAAGAGGGAATGTATTCAGAAATGGCAAAATTTCACTCAATTTATAACGAATTAAAAGTTAAATTCTTACGCTTCTGCGAAGAGTGGATGTAATCGTTACTTTAAAATATAAATAAGAAAGGGTAGTGAATTATTTAAATAATTGACTACCCTTTTTTCTATTTCAGTACCAGTTTGTTTTCAATTGGAAAAATGAGGTTATTCCTTTCAAAAATTGCAGAATCTAGTGTCTGATATATTCCATGAATACTTTTGATGGATAGATCAATTACATACCTTCTGTTTTGATTTTGTACTTCTTCTTCAAAGTTTTCTAATAAATTAAATTTTCTAGTGTTTATTTCATTTTTAGCTACTTTGAAAATTTCAGAAACAATTAATGAATCTCCTTTAATGCAATCTTTCCTGTGTGTTTTCAAGAAAAGGTAGATAAAATCACATTCTTCGGTGATTAGAATTGGTCTTTGTACTGTCTTCTGTGCTTTTGATCTTTCTATTGAAATGAAAAAGCCAAAAAGTAAAAAAAGTAATAGTTTTAAAATCATAGTTAAGAGGGATTTAACGGTTAAGGATAGTTAACGGTAGTATTCTTCAAAAACATTACTTTTTAGAAAAAAGTTTACATTGTAAGTTTTTATATTTAATAATGTTTTACTCTACTTCTTACCTCATCCTTTTTTCCGTTATTAAACACCTTATGATAGGCTCCAGTAATGTAACCTGTTACCCTTCTTAGAGTGATAATATCTTGTGATGCACAGTTGTCACATTTTAAATCTGCAAAAACACCTTCATGATCACAGGCTAAACATCTGTCTTTCTGAATATTTGTAGCAAAATAATATACCCCTTCATTCATAGCACCTCTAATTAAATCTTTATAAAGATGAGGCGTTTTAATAATTTCAGACCTTAGTTCAACATAAGTGATAGAACCTCCTGTGCAATAGTTATGGTAAGGTGCTTCTAAAGCAATTTTATCTACATAACTGATGTTGTGCCAAACGGGAATATGAAATGAGTTAGTAATAAATTCTTTATCAAAAATACCTTTCACACGGCCATATTGCTCTTGTAATTGTTTCGCAAAACGGTGACATAAACTTTCTGCAGGTGTTGCGTACAAAGAAATGTTTAAACGTCTTCGTTCAGATTCTACCTCACACAATTCAGAAAGCTCTTTTATCAGCCCTAACATATTATCTTGAACTTGTTTAGATTCTCCATGGTGTTTTCCAAAGAGCAGTAACGCAGCTTCTGCTACACCAATAAAACCAAGTGCTAATGTACCAGAATAGAGAATGTCTCCAATCTTAGTCATTTCATCATAGGGTTTATTGTGTTTCCAAATTCCATTTTTATACATAAAAGGAGCTGCACCCATTAACTGTTTGCGTTGCCATCTTAAACGCACTTCCATCATGTCAATTCCTGTATAAGCCATTTCTTTTACGAGTGCTCTAAAATCTTCCCAATTGCCTGTTTCGATAGCATATTTGGGTAAATTCATAGTAACAGGAGATAAATTCCCTCTACCAGATTTTCCATTAGAACCGTGTTGATTTTTTCCTAATCTAGTTCTACAACCCATAGTGGCAGGTATTAAATCTGGATCGATTTTACCATTTTTATCAACTACATCATAGATTTCTTTATGTGTATTTACATAATTAGGGTAGACTCTTTTTATAGAACATTCGTTGGCTAATGCAAAGAGTTCTTCATTTACAATTCCCCCATTTTCTTCTCTATATTGCCAAATCTGAATAGGAAAAATAGGCGTTGTTTTCTTCTCCCCAATACCTTCTAGCGTAGCTTTTAAAAGACATTTAATAAACAATTGTCCTTCTTTTGATGTATCACAACCGTAATTAATTGATACAAAAGGCAATTGATTTCCGGCTCTACTTTCTAAGTGATTTAAATTATGAAGAAAGGCTTCGCAAGCTTGATAAGTTTCTTCTTCTGTTTGTTCCCATGCGTAATTATCTGGATTAGATATGGAATAGTTTAAAGCAGTTTTTTGATGTTTCTCGAAACTCATCTTTATAAATTTCCCCATATGGAAATCGAAAGCATTAATAGCTATTCCTCCAAACTGTGCATTACTTTGGCACTGTAAAACTACTGCTGTAACCTGTAATGCCGCTCTAATACTTTTAGGAGAACGCATTGTTCCATTTGTTGTATGGATAGCTTTACTGAGAATTTCTCCAATATCAATAAACATACAGTTTTGCATACCTACAGCATAAGAACTGAAATCGTGAATGTAAATCCAACCTTCTTCGTGCATCTTTAAATGCTTTTCTGGCAGTAAATATTGCTTTGCGTATTCTTTTGCCACTTCGGAAGACATACGTGTTAATTTTGCCGTAAATACACCTTCAGGCATATTAGCATTCTCATTTTCAATATTTGTTAAGTTGATTGCTTCGTTGGCAAATCTTAAAATCTTGCTGTCAATTTGTTCTACCACTTTCAAAATGTTATAAGTTTTTAAAGGAAGTACTCTAGCGAATACAATGTTTTGAAGTTTGTAATTATAGGAGTGGGGCTATCAGATAAACACGTAGCAAGGTGTTTAAAGACTCAACTTTTCACTCGAAGTTGTTTTACAAATGCATTCTTGGTAGGTCTTCTGACTTCTCTTCTTTTCATTATTACCTTCTCGGTTATACAATGGTATTAATAATGCATTTTAAAGAGTTACAGCTGCGAGGACAGTTCTAGATTTACACTAGATTCCCTGTTATTTCAAAGATTTTGAAACCACGAATACTTAAATTTGATGGATAATTTTATAAGTTACACTGACGACAATCACTAAAATAAACTTGGAAAAGTAGCACCTTAGAAACCAACTATTTTAGGGCATTTTTTGACGTCTATTTTTATATGAATAACTAAAAAATTATCTTCACGTTTCAATTTTGATTTATTGACGATTGTAGAAATTGAAATTTCTAGTACGACCTAATTTTAATTAATTTATATGAAACAGTTTTTAGTTTTTAGCTTACTTCTTATAACAATTCCTTTCATTATAATATCCTGTGATAGAGAACACGTAGAGCCTAAGCCAAATCCAGAAGGGTATAATTTAATAGATGGAACCTATTTATATAATGACGGTGTGATTGACATGAAAGCGACTTTAATTGAGTTTAAGTTTCATAATGCAATGAAAAATGTCAACGATCCTGAAATTACGTCTATTATTGGAGATTATTTTCAGATGAAAGGAGACGATGCTGAATTTAAAGTTGTCACAACAATTGGTGAAGTTCAGGTAAATCAGACAATATATTTAGAACAAGCGGACATTACACACATTCTCTTTAAATATGAAGGGAAATCGTATAGAATGACAAAACAGCAATAAACTCTTTTCCATAAAATTTGACAATAATGTATTATTTATCGGTAGATGAAGTAAAGGCACTTTGTAAATCAGAAACATATAAAATTAAAGACTTTTTATTAGATAAGAAGGAGTGCTTTGTATTTAATTTAAACCCTTTATTTGATGCAGTCAAACAAGGAAAAGTAAGTAATGAGGGCTTGAGTATGTATGTAAAGAAAAATAGTTCTCGATTACATATTTTACATGATGAAGCACATCATTTATCTAATGAAGTAGTAGGTTACCCAATCATTGTTCCTCAATTCCCTCACTTTAGAACTGCTGAACATTTGTATCAGATTATTAAATTAGACCCTAAAAAAGGGGATGATGTTGTTGAAAAGCAATTAATAATTTTAGATCAAACGGCAGGTGAAAGTGCTAAGAAAATTGGAGAGAGAAGAGAAGAAATGCGCTTCTTTTGGAGATCATCTTATATCCTTAGAGAATGGGAAATGAGAGATTTACCTTTTTCATCCTATAAAGAAAAACATTGGGAAGCACTCACAGAAATATTGAATGCAATGTGGTATGCTTTGGTAATGAAATTGGCGAGTAACCGTAAGGAATTTGGTAGGGTTTTACTTAGAAATGGAGCAGCTAATCTTGCACCTATTGTACAAGTATCTTCTGATTTAAGAAACCCAGATACTTTTTGGTCTACTAAAATTGAACGAAATGGAAATCTTACAGGACTAAATATTTTTGGCAAATTAATAGCTAGACTGCGTGATAAATATAGATTGGAATTACTTGAAAAAACGGGTAGATTTAATCTTCTAAATGTTACGCCTCCTTTTAATATTAATGTATTTGGAGGCGAGATTGAAACAGTTGATTTTAACGAATAGTTCGCCTTATTAATTCTTGATAAATAAAAAGACCTCCTTAAAACTTTTCAGTTGTAAGGAGGTCTTTTATATTGATAGGTTTACGCCTTACTTTGTTAAGGCAGGGGTGAAATCCATATTAAACCACGCAAAAGCAAATAGATCGGCATAACCATCAATAATCATATCTGTAGGTTTACCAGCACCATGTCCGGCATTAGATTCGATACGAATTAAGATTGGGTTATTACCACCATCGTCATGTTGTAACTGAGCGGCAAATTTAAACGAATGTGCAGGGACAACTCTGTCGTCATGATCAGCGGTTGTAATCATAGTGGCAGGGTAAATAGTTCCTTTTTTCACATTGTGGTATGGAGAGTATCCTCTAAGGTATTCGAACATTTCTTTAGAGTCTTCTGCAGTACCGTAATCGTACGCCCAACCAGCACCTGCTGTAAATTTATTATAGCGTAGCATATCTAAAACACCAACAGCAGGGAAAGCAACTTGCATTAAATTTGGTTGCTGAGTCATTACAGCTCCAACAAGTAAACCACCATTAGAACCACCTCTAATGGCTAATTTTTCAGTAGTAGTATACTTTTCTTTTTTCAGGTATTCGGCAGCAGCAATAAAGTCATCGAAAACATTTTGCTTTTGCATTTTTGTACCTGCCGTGTGCCATTTTTCGCCATATTCACCGCCACCACGCAAGTTAGCAACAGCGTAAATACCACCATTTTCTAACCAAACAATATTGGCTGTATTAAAACTTGGCTGAAGCGAAACATTAAATCCACCATATCCATAAAGAATAGTTGGGTTTGTACCGTCTTTCTTTAAACCTTTTTTATAGGTGATGATCATAGGTACTTTTGTACCATCTTTAGATGCATAAAAAACTTGTTCTGAAGTATATTCAGAAGGGTTGAATTTTACTTTAGATTTTAAATATTCTTTTGATTCACCCGATTTGATTGTGTATTCAAAAGTAGTAGAAGGGTAGATATACGAAGTGAAAGAATAGAACAAAGTTTTGTCCTCGTCTTCTCCGTAAAAACCATTTGCAGTGCCAAAGCCAGGTAATTTGATTTCTCTTTCTTTTTTGCCATTCAAATCATATTGATAGACTTTAGAAACAGCATCTACCATATAATTAGCAAATAATTTACCACCGGCTGTAGAGGCAGAAAGTACATTTTCTGTTTCAGGAATAAGGTCTTTCCAATGTGCTAACTCAGGTTTTTTAGCATTTACAGTAACTACCTTTTGGTTTGGAGCATTGTAATCCGTTTGAATAAAAAGTTGATCGCCTTTAGAATACAACACATAAGAGTTATTATCAAAGTTGTCTACCATAGTAATAATAGGTGCATTCTTTTTACTTAAATCTTGAATGTACAACTCATTACCAGAAGTATTTACCGATGCAGATATAAGAAGGTATTTATTATCGTCTGTAACATTACCCCCCACGTATCTTCTTGGAGTTTCTTTTCCACCAAAAACAAGCTGATCAGTAGCTTGTTTAGTACCCAGCTGGTGATACATCAATTTATGATGTTGTGTCATACCAGATAACTGAGAACCCTCTTTTGGTTTATCATAACTACTGTAATAAAAACCCTCGTTACCTTTCCAAGATATGCCTGTAAATTTAGCATCTAAGATTGGGGCTTCTACTTCTTTTCCATTTTCAGTAGAGATAATATGGATTGTTCTCCAATCAGAACCGCCTGCAGAAGTTGCGTAAGCAGCGAGTTTACCATCTTTAGTAAATTTTATTGAAGAAAGAGAAGTTGTTCCATCTTCAGAGAACGTATTTGGATCTAAAAATATCTCTTCTTTATCGCTATTCGCTTTCTTTCTATAAATTACATATTGATTTTGTAAACCATCATTTTTATAGAAATACAACCATTCTCCATGCTTTCTCGGAGCTGTGATTTTCTCATAGTTCCAAAGCTCTGTTAAACGGTCAACAATACCTTGTTTATACGTAATTTGACTTAGGTATTTTTGCGTTAAATCATTTTCTGCTTTCACCCATTCTGCGGTCTCTTCAGATTTGTCATCTTCTAACCAACGGTAGGGGTCTTTAACTTCTTCTCCGAAATATGTAGTAACAACTACATCACGTTTTGTATCTGGATACGCCATTGAAGGGGGTTTTACTTCACAAGAGGTAATTGCAGCAGCACCAATAATTGGAGCGACTACTTTTAAAAAAGTTTTCATTAGTGGGAAGTTGTTTATTTGTGATAATAAATTGATGGGTGAATTTATGAAAAACACTTGATACAATACCTATCAGCTTTACTTTGATTGTTAATGTATTGCAACCAATACCATCTTTAAGATTTTCAAACATTTTGATTGTATAGCTTTGTATGTACTATTAACGATCAACAATGAGAAAAATATTACTACTAATTTCAACAATAGCTTTAACTAGTCAATTTATAAGTGCACAATCGTCACAAAAAAGTGGGAACGGGAGGGTAGAACTTTCTGGAAGTATAGGGCCTACTTTTGGAGGTGATAAAGGAACGTATTTCTATGGAAATGCAGAACTGAATTTCTTTATGAGTGGCAACATGGCGCTTACAGCAGGGTACGAGTACCTTACAGACAAGCACTCCCTAATTTTAGGAAACAGAATTTATATTGTGCCAGAATTTCATTTTAGTATGAAAGGTGTCTTGGTTAATCAAACCGACTTTGCACTCGGAGGAGGGTATTCTCATGGGTTACAAGATGGTATGAGTTTACAAGTAAACGGAGATTACTATTTTAGTAGAAAAATGTTTACACTAAGTTTTGGGATTGGTTTTAGACTTTAAAAGCATTAAAAAAGAGCGAGAAGAACTAATTTCACTCGCTCTTAATTTCATAACTGATGTTCTACTTTAATAACTCAAAAAATGCTTTTCCTAGGCTTTCTATAACATCAGAAGCAACCATAGATTCAAAACCTTTATCTGCCGAAGCATAATCTCCAGCTTTTCCATGTAAATAAACACCTAAGATTGCCGCTTCGTAAGGTTTATATTTTTGTGCTAATAAGCTACTAATAATACCAAGTAAGGCATCGCCACTACCACCTTTGGCAAGACCTGCATTACCTGTAGAGTTAAAATGAATTTGTCCGTTAGGTAAACAGATAGCTGTATTGGCTCCTTTAAGTACAATAATTACGTTGTGTTCTTTAGCCATTTTACTGGCAGCTTCCAACCTATCAAAAGAATTAATAAATTGAATTCCCGCAAGACGTTCAAACTCTCCTAAGTGAGGAGTAAGAATTGAATTTTCTGGAATTAACGACCACCATTCATCATTTTCGGATAACATATTTAATGCATCAGCATCTAATACAATTGGCTTTTCAGCATCTTCAATAATAGAGCGCACCGCCTTTTGCGTTTGTTCATGCTGTCCAATTCCAGGCCCAATACCAATAGCAGAATATTTAGAAACTAAAGTTGAGGCTACAATATGGTTTCTTGATGGGTCTGATATACACATTGCTTCAGGAATAGTAGCTTGAATAATTTCATATCCACATGCGGGAACTAAAGCCGTTGTTTTACCTGCACCAGCTCTTAAACCAGCTTTTGTAGCCAATTGTACGGCACCTATCATACCTTTTGATCCACCAACAATTAAAAGATTTCCAAACTTACCTTTATGATCAAAACGCTTTCTTGGTCGGTATATTTCTTGTGCATTTTTATGAGTAGTAAAAAAGTAATTAGAAGGTGTTTCTTCTTTAAATTTTTTACTTAAATCAATTGGTATAATATTTAACTCACCAACATTCTTATCATTTTCAGGAAACAACATTGCTAATTTGGGCACTTCTAATGTAAGCGTAATGTCTGCTTCAATAATTGTCTGAAAATGGGTAGAGTAATGATCTGCATATAAACCAGAGGCAATATCAATGGCAATTACAGGATTATTCGATCTATTGATTTCAATAATGGTTTTTTGTGTAATTCCTTTTGGAGGTCTAGAAAGGCCAGACCCAAAAATACAATCAACCAGTACTGTTTCATCGTTTATAACAGGAACATCACTATCTTCTTTAATATCATAACAAGGTACATTTTTTGGTAGCCTTGAGAGGTTTTGCTTAAAATCCTCAGATATTTTATCACTAAAATGAACAATATAACATTTAACATTAAAGTGTAAGAGGTGAAGTAAGCGTGCCATAACAAGACCATCACCACCATTATTACCTACACCACAAAAGAAAGTAATATCAGTATACCTTTCACAATTTTCATAATACCAATCTGTTAACCGATTGGCAGCTCTTTCCATTAAATCAATACTATCTATAGGTTCATTTTTAATAGTGTAAATATCCCAATCTCTAATTTGTTGTGTTGTAAATAGTTTCATTCCAATGTCTGTATTTTTCTTTATGATTATTGATTTCTAGTATTAATTTAACCCATTTTTTTGGGGCAACCTAAAACAAAATAATAGTTTTTAAGTGATTTAACCACTAGAGAGTATCTTTTAAGAAAAAAGGAATAGGATAAATTTCATTGTATTTGAGTATAACACTGAACAATAGGAGCTTTTAATAGTAATAAAAACAGTTTAATAATAGTGCTTTTGATTAAAGCAATACTTCGGTAATTTTTTCAAAATCCCTATAAAACATAAAAAGCTGTATTTTTGAAGTCCTACCAACAAAAAACAGCTAATTATGGAAAGCAGAGCTTTCATAGGACCAATATTATCAAAAATGTCTGACTTAAGAAAAAGTAAAGTCAACTTTTTAACAGAATGTTTTATACTCTTCTTGAGTATCAAGGGGAAAATTAATTTTCTTCAGTTATCAAGGTATGGTTCATATAGTGAAAAAACTTACCGAAATAATTTCGAATCAGGTTTTTCTTTTTCAGAATTTAATCATCATTTGATCAATGAACATTGTGGTGATGAAAAAATAATAGCTTTCGATCCTGTTTACCTCAGTAAAAGTGGTAAGAAAACCTATGGTTTAGGGAAATATTGGTCCGGATGTGCTGGTAAAGCTCAAAAAGGATTGGATTTATCAGGTATTGGAATTGTTGATGTAGAAAGTCGTAATGCCTTTCATTATGATGCAATCCAAACGCCTTCAATTACAGAATTAAAGGAGAAAGGCATGAGTTTAGTTGACCATTATGCATCCACTTTGCTTACACATAAAGAGCAATTATTGACGCATTCTAAGTATGTTGTAGCTGATGCTTATTTTGCAAAAGAAAAGTTTGTTCGACCATTAGATGAGGCTGGCTTTACTGTACTTAGTCGATTTAGAGGTGATATGAATGCAAGGTATTTATTTGAAGGACCAAAAACAGGAAAACGCGGTAGACCTAAAAAATTCAACGGAAAAGTAGACTGGAAAAATATTGATCTCGATATTTTTCAGTTAGAAGATGATACAGACTTATATTATTTGTACTCTGCAAAAATTTATAGCGTTGCTTTAAAAAGAGAAGTAATGATTGCACTTGTTCAATTTAAAAATCAAAAGCTCAAGCAAAAAATATTCTTTTCAACAGATCTAAATCAAGAGGCCTTCCAAATTTTCAATTATTACAGATTACGTTTTCACATAGAATTTCTTTTTCGAGATGCAAAACAGCATACAAGTCTTACAGGTTGTCAAGGAATAAGTAAAAATAAAATTCATTTTCATACTAATATGGCACTTACTTCTGTCTCAATTGCTAAGGCTTTTCATTGGATCAATCAAGAAAAAAAGGAAAGAGGACCCTTTTCAATGGCTAACATAAAAACACTCTATTTCAATGAGTTAATACTAAAAAAGATTTTTAGTGTATTTCGAATTGATGTAGATGTTGAAAAAAATAAACAGCAATTTGAGATGATTCGAAAATTAGGTCAAATTGCTGCTTGAAAAATATATTATTTTACCGAAGTATTGATTAAAGACATCTTTTAATTTATCTTATATAAGGAAATGATTAAAAGGTATAGAACTTATTAATCATTTTTAAAAACCCAAAGGCAATCTAATGTAATCCTATACTTCTATGAAACACTTTATTCTTTTATTTTCCAGTTTACTCTTCGCATTTAGTACTACCATTGCACAGCCTTACATTTTAACTCCTACTACTACAGGTGGTACAAAAGGGGCTGGAGGTATCCTTCATTTCAACTTAGGAACCAATGCTTTTGAAAACATTACCTCTATAAATTCACTTAACCCTAGTTTAGATCTTGATGGATCAGAATTCTTTGGAATTACTCAAGGGGATAATACTACTATTTATGTAACTACACTTAGTGGCGGTGATTATGATGAAGGTGCTTTATTTTCTTATGATTTAAAGACAGGCAATGTTGCAATGCTCTATAGTTTTGGAATTGATGGAGAGTTTGGCATACCTCTCCCCAATAACCCTCGTTTCAAACCTCTTCACCACAACGGTTCTTTGTATGGTGTTACAAGAGATGGAGGAGATTATGGTTGGGGAGCAGTCTATAAATATGATCTCTCTACTGATGAAATGTCTTTCTTAGTGCATTTTAATAATGAACACCTACAATCCAGTCCACTTATAGTTGGTGAAAATGACAATACACTTTATGGTACAAGTACTTCTGGGAATGGTCATGCAAAGGACACAGGAACAATCTATGGAGTAAATCTTTCAAATAATACAATCTTTAGGGTTTATAATTTTTATGATGATTATATAGGAGGGATGTATAGACCATGGGGACCTATTGTTATGCACGGAGATGAGATTTACGGCACCACAAAGAAAAATGAATTTAGAGGTTTTTCTGGAGGGATATACGCTTACAACATCGTAAAAAAAGAATTCCGAGTAGTTTTAAAAATTTTAGAAACAGATGTTGAAGGAACAACTTATCAAGGAATTACAAAAACTTCATTTAATCAACTTTATGCTACTGCTCTAGGAGGCGGTGCAAAGAATGGTGGTGTTTTACAATATATTGAACCAAGTGCTCATAACAGTGAAATTAAATACGCATTTCCATATGATGGTTGGATGGAATCAATTCCTACCTCTCTCAATGGTGTTTTATATGGTATTAGAGATTATAAAGCAGTTCATAATAATAGTGGTTGGAGTGTCATTTACAAAATTGAAGATGCTTCATCTAACTCCCCTTCTTATTCCGAGTTATATACGATTGATAAAAGCACAATCAATGCCTATGATTATATTATTACAGATGCTGGTTTAATGATTGGAGGTTATAGTACTCTTGAGCTCAATGGTAGTGGTGGATTATTCTCCTTTGATGTCAATTCTGGCGAATTTAAAAATTTAATAGAATTTAAGACGAATGGCGGTAATACCCTATCAGGAGAAATCACTAAAATTAATGATAGTAAGTACTATGTCTCAGCCCAAACAGGCGCCAAATCTGATCAAGGAGCAATTCTAAAATACAATCCTAGCATAGATGGTTTTTCAACCGTTGAAGATGCTCATTACGCTTATTCATTTAATGTAGGTGGACAAATAGCTCATAGTAATTCCCCTTCTACAAGACATTATATTAATTCTGAAGGAAAATTCATTTTCAGTTCCGATCTGTATAATCGAAAACAAGTTAATTATTATGCTGAAACTCGACAGTATTATGAATATTATCGAGGGGCTTTTACTGCAATCGATACTGCAGGTGATCATAAAACAGGAAGCTCATTGCAAATGAAATTTAAGCATGAAAGGGTTGATGATCAAGGTAACTTTTATAATCGACATCCCTATTACACTAATATTTCATTATTAGAGATTGACGGTGATACTGCACTTGTTTTTGTAGATAATAGAATTGGTAAAGTAAATACTAAGACCTTTGAAAATTTTGGTGAAGAAACTTTTATTAATGATGTAGATACCTATGGTGAAAATTTTGGAGATCATATGATCTTGGCTCAAAATAACTTGGTGTATGGTATGATGAGAAAAAAGGGTACAAATAATTTAGGAACCTTATTTTCTTATGATTATCAAACAAAAGCAATGCAAAGTCTACATCAATTTGATTCACTTACGGGGTCTTCTCCTTCAAGTGGTTTATTAGAAGCTAGCGATGGAAATCTTTATGGCATGACTTCATTAGGAGGTAACTTTAATAAAGGTGTTTTATTTAAATATGATATCAATAGTAGTCAACTTTCTGTATTAAAACATTTTGATGGTGATACAGATGGAGGACACCCAAAAGGAGGCTTATTAGAAGATAATGGAGTATTATATGGTGTGACATTTGATGGTGGTTCACATCATTTAGGAACTCTTTTCAAGTTTACAACAAATACATCATCCTATGAAGTATTACTAAATCTTGATAAAAATACTGGAGGTCATCCTCTTAATACCATACCAATTATTGATTGTATTGTTCCTGGTATAACTTCATTAGCACTTGACCCTTCTTCTGTCAATTGTACAGGTAATGCTTTAACTTTCAACTTTAAAACTATAAGAGGAAACTCAAATCAATGGAACCTACCTACTAATACCTCTATTATTAGTCAAAGTGATACAACAATGACTTTGGATATATCTAATTTAAGTATAGGAAAATATACTCTTGATCTTAGTAATACAAACAGTTGTGGTTCATCTACCCCTGTTACAACTAACTTTGAAAAGGTACAAAGTGTAAGCATTGATACCATCAAAACACAACAAAGTATTACTTGTAAAATTGCCTTTGCTAACTTTGAAATGGATGGAGTTCAGTTAGCAGATAGCTACCGTTGGAAAATCCCAAATGGAGCCGTTGTTGTCGGGGATAATGATAAGCATAAAATACAACTTAGTTTGCAAGGGATTGGTTTTGGGGATCATACCCTTACAGCTTATGTTGAAAATAGTTGTGGATCAATTGATTCAACAGAATATCACTTTACTATAGATGTATACAATCCTTCTGAAATAGACTTTACTTTTACTCCATATTCAGAAACAACGAATCATCAAATTGATGAAAATATTTACTGTTCAGACAAGATTAGTGGAGTAATTACTTATGATAATCGTCCTTCAAATATTTCACAAATGATGTGGGATTTCCCGCATAAAGATACTCGTATTAAAGATGTTTCTCATGTTAATAAATTATTTGTTTATCCATGGAATGAAACCACAAATGCTTGGGAAGTATATAATCAAAATGATATAGAGGTTACTTTACCATTAAAAGAGGGACCTAACCAAATTAGAGTCTGGGGTTATGATGCATGCGGGGGGTCTTCTTTAATTAATACAGATACCATCTACTATTATACTCCTTATGCTATGTCAGGTATTAAAACAGCTAATAATAATGTTTGTGCAGGTCAGGAAATCAACTTAGAAGCAGAGTTTAATGGTGGTTATGGATTTGATTTTGAATGGATCTTACCAAATGCAGTAACTCTTGTTTCTCATGGTATAAGTAAACAACCTAGTTTAGTTTTTAATGAGGGTGGAACATTTACAATAGGAGTTACTACTAAAATACCTAGTAATGGTACAAGTTGTAATTTATCAACAGATACTGCTTTTGTAGATATCACAGTAAAGGAAATTAAGAAAGTACTCCTAACAGGTACAAATGCTATTTGTGGTAATAGTTCAGAACTAATTAAAGTTTATGCTGAAAATCATGATGACACACCTTTACTTTGGACGTATCCAAATGAAGCGATAAAAGTAGGAACATCTAATAATGATACATTAGTTCTTGATGTCAGTATGCTTACAGTTGGTGATTTCCAAATTAGTGTAAAAGGACAAGGAAATTGTTTTAGTTCAAGCCCTACATTCTACACTTTTAATATTCATGATGGTAATGTAATCACAGATAGATTAGAATTATCTGAAACGGCTGGTTGCTACGATAATGAGTTTAGTATATCTGCAGTAGGTACTAAAAATGTGGCAAATCATCATTGGATTTATTCTGGTAATGTTGTTCCAAGTGGAGATACCAATTTAGCCAGTCTTTCTTTCCACTTTGCAGATGATACTTATGGAGTTGAAACAATAAAATATGTAGCAAGTAATGGTTGTCATATTTCGGATACTTTAAGTTTAACAGTCAATGTAAATAATAGTCCTGTGATAGAAGGTATTGATTTGCCATCGGAATTATGTAAATCATCTTACGACACTTTAACTGTATCCATCTTAAATCAAGCAAATACAGTTAGTTGGACTTTACCTACAGGTGCTGTAATTGTAGATTCTCTTAGCTTAGATCAGATAGTAGTTAATTTTACGAGCGTAGCTGACGGAGATCATGAAGTATCTGTCAATGCATCTAATGATTGTGGAAATTCTAACACACAAACGGCAAATGTTAGAATTAGTAATTGTATTGTAAGTGCAATTATTTCGTTAGAACAAGAGTTGTCTATTTATCCAAATCCATCAAGTGATTTTATGGAGATCAAAAACCTTCCAATAGGGCAGTATGAATATAGTATTGTCGATACAAAAGGAAGTGTAATTGTCCCAAAACATCAGTTTGATACTAAGAATATTGATATCAGAGAATTAAAATCTGGTAACTATTTTATTCGAGTTATTAATGGAGGTGAGATTATATATAATGCTCAATTTATTAAAAAATAATACCTTAAGTTGATCTACTGAGTAACCCGAAAATTACACGTAGTTTTCGGGTTATTCTTTGTTAATATTTATGTAAAAAAGTGTGATTTTTTCTATTGATGATATTAGTATCTTTCTGTTTATTATGAATTTCGTAAATTCATTTATCTGTTAATTATTAATACTATACTTCCCTATGAAAAGATATATCATACTACTTTTATTATTATCAAATACCCTTTTTGGACAAGATAAAACTGCAGTTTTTAACCTTGATGGTACAATCATATCAGAATCTAATGGATACATGTATGAGAAGTTTACCGACGTTTATTCCAATCATTCTTTTGAGACTTATGATGATTTAGTACATGAAATTGCTGAAATTTCTGAACGTGAAAATTACCAAAAGTTGGTAGACAGATTCTTTAAAAGAAATGATGTTGAAGTGTACGGAGATGCTCTAGAACTAATAAATAAATTAAAGAAAGAGGGGTATACGCTTGTGTTATGTACATCTACAGAAGAGCATTTTGCAAAAGAAATTAATAGAAGATTCTTAAATAATGCATTTGATGAAGTAATAGGCTCTGATTTATCAAAGGATGTAAATAGCTACGATAAAAAGGTGAATGCCTTAAAAAAGAATAAAATTAATCCAGACGTTGCGTATGGTAATTCATTAGCCGATTTTCCAATGATGAACTTTGCAAAAAAGGGTATTCTTGTTGTAAACGAAGATGATGATAAAAATAAATACAAAGACTTTGAAGATTGTATAGATGAAGCAAAAGAAAATGGCTTCGAAATTATTCATTTTGATGATGATACAATTGACGATGAGGATTAATATACAATTGATTAAGTAATCACTTTAATGTAATTTAAATAGCCGATAAAAGCATTTTAAAACTTTTATCGGCTATTTTTTTATTAGACTTCTTTATAAATTATTTATACGTTCTTTTTCTTCTAAAAATTCCACCCAAATAGAATTAAGAATATTGCCTGCAGGTTGTATGTCTTGAATATGAGCAGACACTTGTCCAATTTCAATTTCTCCTTCATCAAGATCTCCCTCAAAAATTCCTTTTTTAGATCTTCTTTTTCCTAACAATTCTATGAGTTCTTCTTTAGTAGCGCCTCTTGTTTCTGCTTCTTCTACTTGTTGGTAGAATTTATTTTTCACTAATCGAACTGCAACTAAATCTTTTAATGTAAGAATTGTATCACCTTCTTGAGTAGCAACAATTTTTTGTTTGAAATTATCATGAGCTGAAGATTCTTCAGAAATAGCAAATCGACTTCCTATTTGTACTCCCTCTGCGCCTAATGCAAAAGCAGCAAGCATTGCTTTACCAGAACCAATTCCACCAGCAGAAATTACTGGAATAGAAAGAGCTGATGCAATAGGAGGAATTAAGCACATTGTAGTAGTTTCCTCTTTACCATTATGACCACCTGCTTCAAAACCTTCTGCTACAACGACATCAACACCAGCTTCTTGAGATTTAAGTGCAAATTTTAGGGAAGAAACTACTTGAGCTACCTTAATGCCATTTTCTTTAAATAAACCAGTGAATTTTTTAGGACTACCAGCCGAAGTGAAAACAATAGGTACTTCTTCTTGAAGTATTATTTCTATTAATTTCTCAACTTCTGGGTAGAATAATGGAATGTTTACACCAAATGGTTTCTGAGTTGCTTTTTTACACTTTTGAACATGTTCTAGAAATGTATCCGGGTGCATAGAACCAGCACCAATTAAACCTAAGCCACCTGCGTTACTTACAGCTGCAGCAAGTTTCCAACCGCTACACCATACCATTCCTCCCGAAATAATTGGTTTTTCAATACCAAAAATTTCGCAAACTCTGTTATTCTTCATGTCTGTTTATTTATAGTTATATCATGAAGTTAATCAATTTGTTTACTATATGAAAAAGCTTGTTTTTCCTATTTAAACAACTGAAGGTTTATAGCGTTTTGAGAGTTCTTTTGGGGTAATTCCATTTTTCTTTTTAAAGTATTCTGAAAATTTCGCACCAGATTTATATCCACATGTTCTAGAAATTTCTGTGATACTTTTATTGGTTGTTGTCAATAATATTTTAGCTTTTTCTAAACGGTAATTTTGATGAAAACGGTGTATTGTTGTTCCAAAAACTTGAGTAAAATCTCTACGGAGTTTAGAAATAGAAAAGCCATATTTATCAGCAAACTCATTTAAAGATTTTACTTCTTCTAAATTAGAAAGCAGCTCATCTTTAATGTTCATCAAATGGACTAAATCGTTAGGATGGATATTATTAGCGGGTAAAATTTCATCTCTGTGTAATAACCTATCAAAGAATATACTCATTGCTTCACTGGTTTTAGAGAGCAATTTCAAATTAAATATTGGTGGTTTTAAGGTGTGGTCTAAGGCAAATATGTCATTTAAAATAGCATGAATTTCTAAAGGAGTAGTATCGTATTGAAACCAATATTTTGGGATATTAAAAATATCTCCAAATAACTCTTTAAAAAAAGAATTATCATGATCAATTACACTTTCAGCAAGTCTAACAGCTACCCATTGGTTAAGTTCCCCTTTTTTAATGGAGCTATTATTCGAAAGTTTTGTATCGTAGATAATACTACCATTGTCTAATGTTAGGTTGGGACGATGGTCATATTTCCCTTTTGTAAGCAGTTCTCCACTTCTTGTAAATCGTACGCAGATAGAATTTCGATCATTAGTATTTCCTTCAAAATAAACATCATGATCTTCTAGCGAAGTGATAGAGTTTATAGTAATTTCTATACCTTCAGTTAATTTATAATACCTTATATATCCTTTCGCAAAGGAAGTATTGAATACATATTTCTGTTTTTCGAAAGTTCCGCCAATTTGTTCTTGAAGCTGGATAATGAGTTCTTTTGCATTTGCTTCTTTTATTCGGATGATGTTTTTTTTACCGTCTGACTCTTCTAACATAATTGCGACTTAAAAATTTTAATTGAAAAGGGAAGTAGTAAACCCTGATTAATACGATATTACAATTTTGTTATCAGTATAAAAAAAACACCAAGAAGAAATTATTCAACTTGGTGTAATAAAGTACTAACTCAAAATTATTTACTTTTTAGTCTTTGTTCATTCCATGTTTGATAAGTTTCCATTGTCTTATCAATAGAGAAAGAATCAATTTTTTCTATTTGAGGGTACTCATACAAAGATTTAATAAAACCTGCTGTTGTAGCGCCTGCTTTATAGATATATGGCGCACGTTCCATAACCCACGGCCAATAAGCATTAGAATCTGTGTCAGCTCTTTCGTAAGGATCTCTTCTTAGGTGAAAGATTTTTGGTAAACGCAATGGTATAAAAGGTTCTGCCCATAATTGCATTCCATGTGCTCGTTGCTCCATGAAAACAACTTTCCAATCATCCATTCTTATTGCTGTAATGTCACCATCATCTGAAGAATAGATAAAATTATGTCTTGGAGAATCATCTACTTTACCTGTGAAATAAGGTAGCATATTAAAGCCATCAATAGTAGTTTGTACTTTACGACCAGCATAATCAATACCTCCCTCTAATTCAGTTTTAATATTATCTTGTCCAGCAGCTGCAAGAAGTGTAGGTAACCAATCTTGATGAGATACAATTCCATTTAAGATTTTCCCTTCAGGAATTTGACCTTTCCACATTACATGACAAGGAATTCTATAAGCACCTTCCCAGTTAGAGTTTTTCTCAGAACGGTAAGGAGTTACAGCACCGTCAGGCCATTCATTGTAATGAGGACCATTATCTGTAGAATACATTATGATTGTATTCTCTAGTTGACCTAGTTCTTCTAACTTAGAAAGAATTTTACCAATGTTACGGTCATGATCAACCATTGCATCTGCATAAAAAGAGTCTCCTCCTTGTCCAGAAATACCTTTGATATCATCGGCAGGGTAAGTAGGGAAATGCATGCCTACAGTATTGTACCATAAGAAAAATGGCTTGTCTTCTTTAGCTCTTTCGTCTAACCAATCTAAAGTACGGTCTGTAATTTCTCTGTCAACAGTTTCCATTCTTTTCTTAGTTAACGGACCTGTATCAGAAATTCTACCATCAGCATATGAGTGAATTACACCTCTTGGTCCAAATTTTTCTTTAAACCATTCTTCCTGAGGATAATCAGGATGTTCTGGTTCTTCTTCTGCATTTAAATGGTATAAATTTCCATAAAATTCATCAAAACCATGGTTTGTAGGAAGCATTTCATCTCTGTCGCCAAAATGGTTTTTACCAAATTGAGCAGTAGCATATCCTTCTCTTTTTAATAACCATGCAATAGAAGGATGTTCATTTCTGAAACCAGCATCAGCACCTGGTAAACCTACTTTAGCAAGACCAGAACGAATAGGGTTTTGACCAGTTAAAAAAGAAGATCTACCTGCTGTACAAGATTGCTCACCGTAGTAATCTGTAAATGCAATGCCTTCTTCAGCAATACGATCAATATTTGGAGTAGAATACCCCATCTGTCCTCTATTCCAATAAGAGATATTAAATTGACCTATGTCATCACCCCAAAGAATAACCACATTGGGTTTTTTAGGAGCTTTATCAGCAAAAATGGGTAAGGATAGAACTGATAGAAAAAGTATAAGTATTTTTTTCATTCTTTTATTAGTTATAAATGAGTAACTGTATAGAATGATAAACGGCGATATATATAGGAAGGAATATCCTTAAAATGTTATTGAGTATACTATTCTGTTCTTTGAAGAAATTTTATTGAAATGACATAAAAAAGCAGCCTTGAAGTTAATCAAGACTGCTACTAGATAGTTTACCAGCTAGAAATAGTTTGGATATAGGAAGTTAAACCTTCTGCCATACGCTGATGAGTTGTTAATGTAGGATGCCAATCTTCTCCATAAGGTCCGCTTTGTGGTGATAAAGCATAATGATATACTTCCGTATCATTATTGTCATTAAAACTTTTAACCACAGCAGCAGTTTGCTTTTTAATAGTAGTCCACACATTTTGATTGGCTGGAAAGTAGTCACTCATCATCACACCATTCACACAGATAATTTTAGCATTAGGGTAATTCTCCCTAATTGTAGTCACAAATTCAGTATAAGTATTCACAAAATCATCACCGTTAAGTAAGTTATTGTTTGCATTTTGAGCATAATCATTCGTTCCCAAATTAATAACAATAACATCTGGAGTATAAAGATTTATATTCCAAAGTGGGGTAGACTGATTAGCAAAAATGCGATTGTAAATTTTAGGTAGTGTACCATTTAAAGAAGCATCAACATTTCTATACATTCCTCTTCCAGAATAGGCTACACATTGGTAGTTAGCGTTTAGGTTATTAGCTGTTATTGCACCCCAAGCTTTATAAGCATTTTCATTAACTGCATTAAAACCTGAGTTTATTGAGGGGTTATCATAACTTACTTCGTTACCATAACCACAAGTTTGAGAATCTCCGATAAATTCAATATTTCTAGTTTTTGAGGTAGGTTGGCTTACAGTAGCATTTCCTCCAATTTCAAAACCTTTAAAAGTACTTTTACCCACCATACATTCTGTTCGTTTTACTATTTCTATAGTGTGATTTGTATTTTCTAAATCAGAGAACAGCTCATATTTATCTTGATTGGCATTTACTTCTACAGTTATTTCTTGGGTGCTATTATCTAAGATCACTTGATAATAGTTTGTGTTTATGTTGCCACCTGTAGCAAAATCTTCTAATAATAAATTAATAAAAGTACCTGTAAAATTGGTTTTAATAGAAATACCAGGAAAGCAAAATGAAGGTGCTTTGGGGTTACTATAATCAATCCTTCCTGTATAGATAATAGCTTCGTTATCTGCTTCAATAATAATGTTTTCTTTCTTAATAACTTCAATTTCTAAACTATCAGTAACACTACTTCCTTGGTTATCTTCAATTACTCCTTTTATTGTATGAATACCTAGAGTCGCAATCCAATCTAAAGAAGTAGTTGAGGTCATTAAAGTATTATCTATATACAAGGAGGTTTTGGTAATTGTTCCATCTGCATCATTTACATCAAGTACTATGTTTATACTGTTACCTTCTAATAAAGGTGTTTCATCAAGTATTATTTTTAAAGTAGGGACACTATTTTCTTTTTCGATCACTTTAAAAGAAAGACTATCCATTACGCTACTTCCTGAATCATCTTCTACTATTGCTTTAAGTAAAAAATCACCAGTAACAGCTAACCATTTAGTAGTATCTGATGTACTTATTACAGCATCATTTAATAATAATTGCTGTACAACAATTTCACCATCTTGATCGTCTGCTTCTATTATAAAAATAAAAGTACTTTGTGCTAAAGAATCCTGTAGATCAGCTTTAATTTTGATTGAAGGATCTAAGTTTACAGGAAAGGAAGGTTGATCTAATTTTGTTTCTATTTCTTCCTCAATATCATTTAAAGGAAGAGTATTAGAAGCACAATTAGTTAGTAATATAGAAAGTAATAAAAAAGATAGTAGTTGATTTTTCATTTCATTCAATAGTTGTTTTTGATACTCAAAGGTGAATAAACAATTATTGAATGGGGTAGAATACAGTGTGGAGAAATAAGACAATAAGAAAGGTGTCTTGTAATTACACTTTTGTATCGAGAAATTTACACCTTCATAAAAGTAAAGGCTTCCATTCATCAAATTGTACTTGATAAATGGAAGCCTTTACTAGTTTAATTCTAGATTATTCTAGTAGAAAACGAAGTGGAAAGGACCAACACCTGTTGGTTGTTCAGTAATCATATCTCCATCGTTAGAATAGATTCTGAAAGATCCTGACTCAGAAAAACTCTGTGCAACTGCAACGTGAATGTTACCGTTTGAAGGGTTCACGCCAATTCCTTTAAAATATTCTCCAGAAATTACAGCACTTCCAATTGATGAATCATTAATACCAAAGCTAACAACTTCCGTTGTCGAAGGACCTTGATACGCATCGTCTGAACCAAGCACATAAATACTTTTTCCATCTGAAGATAATTGAATATCTCCATCTTTACCAATACCAGAATACTGTACTTTAGATGCAACTGTATTGTCTGTAGTATTTAGTTTAGCAATACCAATTTCAGTATCAGCAGGAGCAGGGAATAAATATCCTGCAGAAGTAGAAACCCATAAATTATTTTCTCCATCTATAACAAAATGTTGAGGAGCAGCTTTTACATCGATAGTAGCTTCTAACTCAAAAGAAGATATATTATAAACTTCTACATTTGTTGAATTAGATATCGCTACATAAATTTTGCTATCATAAATTGTAATTCCTTCGGCTCCACCACCAACTTTAAATTCATTTACTTGTAAACCTGTAGAAGTGTTTATTACAACTACTTTAGAGTTTTTTAAAGTCCAATCACTTTCATAAGGTCCCCATACAGTAGTGTAAGCAAAGTTTCCTTCCTTAGTTGAATACCTTGGAGTCACGATACCTTCACTAATTGGATCGAACCTACGTATCATTGTTTTAATATCAAGAATCTCGATTTTATCTGCAGCTTGAACACTCAAAATACCAATAGCTCCATCTGTATAAAAGCCTTCAGTAATACCACCTAAATCAGCACCATTTGCAGATTTAAATACTCTTTGAGAAACTGTTGATTCTTCTCCATTTTGAACAACTCCAGTAATTGAGCCATTTCCTTCAGATAAGTTTCCTGAATTACTTACATAAAAACCTGTAGATCCAGGAATATAAGGTTGCTCATCTTTGTTTTCACAAGAACCGAATGATAGTCCAATTAGAACTAACAGAAAAGAAGATAATTTGTAAAAGTTTTTCATTGTAAAAATTGAAAATTCGTTTGTTAAAAAGTGATTTTTGCCTTGATTGTATAGTTTATCCCAGGCATAGGATAATTTTTGTAGTTTTGATATTCTTTATCCATTAGGTTATTAACCATAAGTGATAAAAGAAATGATGATTTTTTTATAGCAAAAGACTTACTAATACTTGTGTTAAGTAACCAATATGGGTCAAGTGTATCAAAGTCATCTGTTGTTGTTCTCCAACCAGTATAATTACTATCTAAACCAAAGATCCATTTATTATAGTTTAGTGTTAGATGAGCTTTAAACATATGTCTAGGTACATAAATTAGCTGTTTATCTTTCTCAAGATCTGTAGCATGTGTAAATGCATAACTACTGCCAATTTTCCATTTTAGTTTAGTAAGACTGTATTTATTATTAAGGTTTATGGCAGTTTCTACCCCTTTAGATAAAGAATTTGCAATATTTTCTGCATAAGTTGGGTCTACTGGAACCCATTGGATTCTATCATACATTCTTAAGTAAAAAGCAGAAGAAACCCAATTGAAAGATAAAACACCTAAATTTCTTGTATAATCAAATCCTAAATCAAAATTATATCCATCTTCAGGTTTTATGTTAGGGTTAGCATTTTCACCCCAATACCTTTCATTTAAAGTAGGTACACGATAACTCCTAGCAATTGATGATTTCAATTTCAGGGTATTATATTCATTCTGAATAGCAGCATAAGACATACTAAATGATGGTGTAAACGGTGCAGAATATCCTGTTACAATTGTTTGTCTTAAAGTGGTAGAAACACTAAATCTATTAGTTATATCCCATCTAAAAGCAGCAAAGAAAGAGACTCTAGCTTCGTTTGTGTTTTCTGGGTAAGCATATACATTTGGCCAAATATACATTCCACTAGCACCAGTAGTTAATGTAAGATTATCTTTTAAAAATGTTTCCCCTCTCCATTCTAATTGAACTCTTTCTGTACCAATAAAAGAATTGTAAAACCATTGGTCATCCTTAACATATGCAGTACTTATTGTGTGATTCCATTTGTCACCTCTATGTTTATAGTCAAGCACTGCTCTAATACTTCTACTTTGAATAGAATCATAAGTAGCAGAATTATTATTATTGCCCATTGTAGGTTGAATTGCTCTTTCTTCGGAAGTGTACCAAATTTTTCCAGACCATTCTTCATGATCATTTGGTTTAAAGTGAGTTTCATGAAGTATTCCTGCGTGCCAAAAGCCAGCGTTATTCATCTTCTCAGTTGTCTCTTTAATGCTTGTATTCGTGAACTCAAAATTATTATCAGCTTTTTGATATAAAGCTACTGTTTTATGTGCCCATTTTTTAGAGCCATACATTGCTTTCACTCCTGTAAAGAGTTGCCCAAAACTACCGTATGCTGTTTGTACTTCGTAACGATTGTTCTGGTTCCAATCGAATTTGTTATCTAATACAATTGTTCCGCCAACGGCACCGGAACCATATTGCGCACTTCCACTCCCAAAATTGACATCAATATTATCAAAATAATAGATATTTATTGAAGACATATCTAACTGACCTAATGAAAGGGAATTTAAATTAATTCCATTCCACATTATAGCAGTATTTTCTGGAGATGCTCCTCTAATAGAAATTGTAGATAACTGTCCAGGTGCACCTTGTTCTCTGATGTATACAGATGCCCTATTTCTTAACAAGGTAGCTAGAGAACCAGTGTTTTCAAGCTGTAAAGCAGCACTATCAAACGATTGTATATAAGATCCCTGTATATAATATTTTAAAGGATTGGAATGTATCTCTACAGTCTTTAGTTCTCTATCTGGGAATTTAAATTCTTGGCCTAAAACAGAGAATGTTGTAATAGAAAATAGCACGAGTAACAAATATTTCATTCTCTTTATTTTAGTTGCTTATAGAAAAATAGTTCGTGCTGAGGAAGTAGCTCTGGATGAAAAACTTTAATTAAGTCTGCAATAATTAATTCTGGGTGAATAATACCTGTTCCCCAATAATCATTAGCTGTGCTATTGCGTGTTCTTTTATTATGATTGTAGATCTTTCCGGTAGAAAAAGCTTGAAATTTAGTATATCTAGTATCTAGATTCTTAAGTTCATCAATTGTTTTAACTTGACCAGGATTAATCCAAAAATTAGCATCTTTTCCTTTTGCATAAACACCTTCTAGATCTAATTGAATGCTCCCTGTTTCTTGGGTATTTTTCCAAGGGTAATCTGTTTTAACTTCTAGCAAGGCTTGTGCTAAATAAGATTGACCTCCAGGTACAGACCACATACTTTTATAAGGTAAACCAGTAATAACTTTAGGTGTAGTTTTAGCTGTTTTGGCTAACGACAATAATGAATTGTATTTTTTAACAACATTATCGAAAATAGCATTTGCTTCTTTTTCTTTATTTAAAAGTGCTCCAAAAATCTTTAACCATTCCGCTCTACCAAGCATACTGTTTTCTTGCCAATCTGTATTGGCTAAAACTGGAATTTTAGAAGCCGCTAAAACAGGAAATGAAGCAGAAGTACTAGAACTACTACCAACAACCATTACAAGATCAGCCGCAGCACCTATAATTTTTTCAGCATTATCATTTATATCGTATCCAATAGTGATAATGTTTCCATCATTCATTTTGTCTACTATTGCTTGACTATACATATAGTCTTTAGAAGTATAACCTTTTATGGCATCAATACTACCTAATTCTTCTAGCATAGAAGTTTGAGCGGTAGTTGTTGTAATAATTCTTTTTACGGGAATACGAACAATAGTATTATTTTCAAATCCTTTTGGAATGGGGTTTCCGTTAGGCAGAAGTACAATTGTTTGCACTTCGCTATTATCTTTAGAGAAGGGGTTAATTAAATGCAGTAACTTAAAGTTATTGTGATACTCTAAGTTAAAAGTTTTTGCATATATTACTTTAGACTGTACACCTGTAATTGCTACAGAGTTTTCTAAAGTATCAGATTGTTTAGTATTAGTAGTAGATGAGTTGCAACCTATAAATAGGAGTAAGCAACCAACTAACTGTAAAGTTTGTTTAATTGACATATCAATGACTTTGCACCCGAAGATAATTTTTTTGATTTTGAAGGTATCCTGACTTTTTTATTAAGATGCCCTTCCCGAATTACTTCAGTGGTTTATACATCATTCTATTTTCATAGATAAAATTACAGTAGCGGGGACTGTTTTGGATTTTAACCAAATTCCCTTCAGAATCTTGAGTGCAAAGATGATTGAAGATTTTAAACAATCAAATATTTAGAAGCCTTATTTACTAGTGATGTTGATCATTAAAAAATATTAGAAAACTCTATAATGCTTTCATCAACATTAAATTTATCAGATTAATTTATTCGAGCAACAGTAATTCCTGTATTTATTTTACTGTTTTTAAGCCATTCATATAAAGGTTTGTCTGTTATTACTACTTTCCCTTTTGATTGAGAATCATGCATTAGATGTATTTTACCATCAGCTTCTCTTACGGCTATACCCACATGAGTAACATCTAACCCTTTTATTTTTGTTACTAATGAAATAATATCACCAGACTTTATTTTGCTATCAATACTTTCAATGTCATTGATATAAATCTGACTTAATTTCTTTTTATTAATCTCTTCTTCAACGCATTTTATCTTTTCAACAGCGCCTTTATCGTTATCTAATTGTTTGTAAGAAGATAGGTGGGTACTCATGAAATTGATTTCTTTAGTATATTCTGTACCCCCAATTTCTACAGTAACATCTTTTATAATACCTTTTTTTGCATTGTCACGTACCCATTCTGTAAAATAATGTAATCTAGAAGTATATCCATCAATTACTCCATCTCTGTAACGAATCCTTTCTAATATCGAAGCATAATGATTAATAGTTCTCAGAGACTCTAAAGAAGTATCACTATATAAAATAGTAAGCGCAAGCACTGACTCAACGTATGTTGTACAATCAAAACCAATAAAATTAATAACTAATTGTTCCTTTTCACCAACTTCAAGTGTCTTTTCTAAATAGGGCTGTCCTAAAAAAGTATTTCCTATTAGTGAAAGCTTTTCATTATTTGTAATCCCTTCTACAGGAAGTTTATTTAACTCTTTAATTTTTGCATCTAAAGCCATTTTACTCGGATTAGAGCAAATAAATTGAGCTTGTAGAGAAAAAGTAATAAATAATAACGGAAATATTGATAAGATTAGCTTCAACATATTTATTTTTTAGCAATTTTGCATGATGAAAGAGCAGAGGTCTTTCATTTTTGTAAATGATTAAATGAACTAGCGAGATTAATTCTCTTTAAAATTTCAAATTAATCGAATATAAACAAATTACCTCTTTAGATTAACTTATAAAAATCAAATAAGAATGTTTAGATATTCTTGGTTATTAATTTTGATGATAATTGCCACAATGGCAATACAAACTTCAGCACAGATTAGTGAAAATCCAAACAAAGATTCGTATGTAGGACAATACAATGGCGATGGAAAACGCCATGGTTCTGGTACGTATACTTGGGAAGATGGAACCGTATACCGTGGTAAATGGAGAAATGATTTAATGGATGGTAAAGGGTTACTACTTTTTGCCAACGGAAATAAATACGAAGGGAATTTTTCTAAAGGAACTCCATTTGGAATGGGTGTGTACCACTGGGTAAATGGAGATGTTTACCAAGGAGGTTTTCTTGATGGTAAAATGAATGGTCGTGGTGTATTAGTTACAAATACTGGCGAACGTCATGAAGGGTTATGGATTGAAAATCAGGTAAATGGAGAAGGTACTCATTGGTACAACAATGGAGCACAATATATTGGTATGTGGAAAGATGGAAAGCGTAACGGAAAAGGTATAATGCTTTACATGAATGGAGACACAGAACAAGGGCAATGGGCAGACGATAAGTATATTCCTTGCGATGAATGTGCTAGAGAAAGTATTTCTGTTGAAGAATCTTATGTAGAATCTGAAGCAGTTTTTATAGGTGAAGTTTTTGAGGTAGAAACAACAGACTCTGGTTATGATAGAGTAGGTATGATTGTTTCTGAATATTGGAAAGGGTCTTTATACCCTGGACGAAAAGTATATTTAAGAGCAGAATATTCATCATGTGATTTTGTTTATTTTGAAGGCGATGAATATTTGGTTTATGCACAACCATATATTTTTGATAAAACACTTTATTTCCCAAATAAGTGTACAAGAACAATGAAAACCTCATTACCTCTAGCTCAAAATGATATTAAAATTCTACGTTCTTTTGATTGTATGATAAAAGAAGGGGAAGATAGAAAAGTAGCTTTTGATTTTTCTAAGGATGCAGTATGTGGGTGCGATGAGCAAGAATATGAAAACCCATTCAAAGCTTTTAAGGCAGGAGTAGGGCATTGGTATGCGGGTACTTGTGCGGAGAAAAAAGCAAAAGATGAAAAACTGAGAAAAGAGCGGTTACATATAAAAGAGGAAATTCAGGAAGAAGAAAAACAAAAATCTGAACCAAAAAAGACAGACCAACCTTCTTATAACTATGTTGAAGAAGAATAATGAAGAAGTTAACGGCCTTTTATCAAAAATATAAAGCATACATGAGAGTTGACCTTTTAATGTATCTAACCATGATCCTAGCTTTAATTATTGGTGTGCTTATCGTTTCTATTATTGATTAATTTTTCTACTTTTAGAAAGTAACAATATAAAGTAAACAATATAACATACTAAAAATGGGATTATTTGATAGCCTAATGGGTAATGTGTCTAGTGCAGATCTAGAAAAAGTTCAAGAAGACTTAGGGTTTGTCTTAGCAAGTGATGAACAATTTGTAAAAGGATTTAAGCTTGTAAGAGATCAGTGGATATTTACCAATAAAAGATTAGTAATGGTGGATAAACAAGGAATTACTGGTAAAAAATCTGAGCTTTTGACAATACCGTTTAAAAGTATCGAACTGTTTTCTATGGAAACAAAAGGAACTTTTGATGCAGATGCTGAACTTAAGCTATGGGTTAAAGGAATGCCTGAACCTTTAGAAACAAAGTTTGGTAGCGATACCGATATTAAAGAAGTATATCAATTACTTTCTGAAGGAGTTTTATAAAAATAGAGCTCTATAAAAAATGAAAGCCTTACTCGTTATATAATACAAGTAAGGCTTTCTAATTTAATATTTTTTTGCTTAAAGTGAAGATATTGTAAATCTAACGGTCTGGTCTTTAATGCACATGAAATCGTTTGCGAAATCATCTAATTTTTCTTTAAAAAACTGATAATGATCAAAAGATTCATCCGAAACTTTATTATCATTTTTTTTCAAAATTAATGTATCATTAAAACCTTCAATTTCATAAAATAATTTCTTAGCTCTTCCCAGTAATTCAGTATTACATGTTTTGAACTTTTCTAATTTTTTAAAATCAAATTCATCGATATTTCTATTGAGGTAACTATTTAATCTATCGTTTAATAATGTTATTTCATTAATATAATAGGTTAATTCATTATCCCATGATTTAATTTCTGTCTTTAAATCCGAAATATATTGTAGCAAACTTATTGTCATAATCTTTGGTAAATTTCAAATCGTTAATTGTATGTTTAATTAATTTACTAAACGTTTAATATTTAACCAAAGTTGCAAATGTTTAATTTTATTGGTTTTTAAAGACTATAAAGTAGTTAGAATCAGATATTAATCTAAAGACAATGTGAATTCATTTTATAGGGAAAAGGACTTATTTGGATTGTGATTTAAACCTTAATAAATTAGCAGCTTTGTATAGATTGTCTTTAAAAGAGACTTTCTACATTTTTTAATCAACATTTCTCATTCAACTACTACTATGAATCAAACTAGTACATTATTATTAGGGTTAGCACTTGCCATCATAATGTTAGGCATGGGTTTATCTCTTGTAACTAACGATTTTAAAAGAATTTTTCAGAAACCAAAAGCAGTCATTTTAGGGCTTGTACTTCAAATTTTGGTATTACCATTAGTGGCTTTTGGAATTTCTTATGTTTTAGTATTGCCTTCATTTATTGCTTTAGGTCTTATTATCTTATCAGCTTGTCCTGGTGGTCCAACATCGAACTTAATCACTCACTTAGCAAAAGGAGATACCGCATTATCTGTAACCTTAACAGCAGTCAGTAGCTTTCTTACTATCATCACCATTCCATTTATTATCAATTTAGGCTCGTCTGTATTCTACAGTTCAGAAACAGAAATTTTATTGGATATACCAGATACAATCAAAAAAATTATGATTGTAAGTATTGTTCCAATTATCCTAGGAATGCTAATAAAACGTTACTTTAATAATTTTGCAGAAAAGATGGCAAAACCTACAAAGGTTGCATCTGCAATAATTTTGATAGTAATGATTGTAGGTATTGTAGTTAAAGAAAGAAACAATGTAATAGAGTATTTTACACAAGCAGGAACTGCTGCATTGTTATTAAATGGAATTACAATGATTATTGGTTTTTTTGCGGCAAGATTATTTAGTTTAAACGTTGCCCAATCTAAATCTATTGCAATAGAAACGGGTATTCAGAACGGAACAATGGCAATTACAATAGCAGTTGGTATTATGGGGAGAGTAGATTTATCTATTGCAGCTGGTGTATATAGCCTTCTAATGTTCTTTACATCTGGAATTTTGATTTTCCTTTTTAATAAGAAGACTGAAAATACCACATCTGATTCTGTTGAACTAATGAATTAGAAAAGATGCATTTTTACAAGAAAAGCAATGCTCAAAGTGTTGCTTTTCTTGTTTTAATAGGAAATTTTTAAGCTATTTTTCCTATTAATAGTAAATGATAGAAACGAATTTCTGCTTTTGCATTATAGTTTCAATTAAATCTATTATTTTCGCTGATTGAAATTGTGCAGTATTACAAATTAATCAGCTAATGGGTATTAGTATTGATGTTTTACTGCTTAATGAATAAATAATTCAGCAATGCAAATTCTTAGCGAACAAGAAGTACTCCGAAGAGAAAAGAGACAACAGTTAATGGATCTTGGTATTGATCCATATCCAGCCGAAAAGTTTGATGTAAATGTATCGGCAGCAGATATTCTTAAGAATTTCGAACGCCGTCCAAACGATTATGGCACTGTGTCTATAGCAGGTCGTTTGATGAGTGTTCGTGCAATGGGTAAGGCAGCTTTTATTGAGCTACAAGACGCTACAGGACGAATTCAAGTATATATCTCTAGAGACGATATCTGTCCAGGAGAAGATAAAACTTTATATAATACGGTATTCAAAAAATTACTTGATAGAGGTGATTTTATTGGTATCGAAGGGTTTGTTTTCACTACACAGGTAGGGGAAATCTCAATCCATGCAAAGAAGTTGAAAGTGCTTTCTAAAGCATTAAAACCACTTCCTGCAGTAAAAGTAACAAAAGACGAGGACGGAACAGAAACTGTACATGATGCATTTACTGATCCTGAATTACGTTACCGTCAGCGTTACGTTGATTTAGTAGTAAACAAAGGCGTGAAAGAAACGTTCATGAAAAGAACGAAAATCATGAACGCAATGCGTAACTTCTTTAACGATCACGGACATTTAGAAGTAGATACTCCAGTATTACAAGGTATTCCTGGTGGTGCAGCGGCAAGCCCGTTTATTACACACCATAATGCTTTAGATACTCCTTTATATTTAAGAATTGCCAACGAATTATACTTAAAACGTTTAATTGTTGGTGGATTTGATGGTGTATATGAATTCTCTCGTAACTTCAGAAACGAAGGTATGGATAGAACACATAACCCAGAATTTACAGCAGTTGAAATCTATGTAGCCTACAAAGATTACAACTGGATGATGGAATTTACCGAACAGTGTTTAGAAAACGTTGCTAATGCAGCAAATGGTACTTCTGAAGTAACTGTAGGTGATAAAGAAATCTCATTCAAGGCTCCGTACCGTCGTGTTACAATGGCAGATGCTATTTTAGAGAACACAGGTAAAGATATCAACGGTAAAAGTGTTGAAGAATTAAAAGCCATCTGTGATGAGCTAGAAATTCCTCATAACGAAACTATGGGTAAAGGTAAATTAATTGACGAAATCTTTGGTGAAAAGTGTGAGGGTAACTATATCCAACCAACTTTCATTACAGATTACCCAGTTGAGATGTCTCCATTATGTAAGCGTCATAGAGATAATCCAGAATTAACGGAGCGTTTTGAGTTAATGATTAATGGTAAAGAGGTTGCTAACGCATATTCTGAGCTTAATGATCCTGTTGACCAACGTGAACGTTTTGAGGAGCAAATGAAGTTAATGGATGCAGGTGATGACGAGGCAATGTTTATTGACCAAGACTTCTTACGTGCATTAGAATACGGAATGCCTCCTACATCTGGCTTAGGTATTGGTATTGATCGCCTTGTAATGTTATTAACAAACAATGCATCAATCCAAGAAGTATTATTCTTCCCTCAAATGCGTCCAGAAAAATGGCCAGAGGCTTCTTCAGAAGCACAATGGGCAGAAATTGGCGTAGGTGAAGACTTAATTCCAGTAATGCACAAAATTGGTTTCTACATGACTTCAGATTTAGCAGATAAAACATCTGGTAAATTGATGAATGATTTCATCGGAATGAAAAAGAAATTGAAATTAAAGCAAATTCCTAACCCATCGAAAGATGTTGTAGAAGGATGGATTGCTAAAGCAGCAGAGCAAAACGCATAAGTTTAGCGTTACATTATATAAAAAGCCTTATCAGAGAGTTAAATCTTTGATAAGGCTTTTTTTGATTTTCATCTCAAGAGAAAATAATAAATGATAGTTTATTCACTTTTTATTTATTTTTCTTTTTACTTTGTACGTAATAACAACACTTAACAAATTTCAATCACCAATAAACACATTTTTAAAATGAAAAACATTTCAGTTATTGGCTCAGGAACAATGGGCAATGGTATCGCTCATGTTTTTGCTCAAAGTGGTTTTAAAGTATCTCTAATAGATATTAATGTTTCTGCTTTAGATAGAGCAATGGCCACAATTACTAAAAATCTAGATCGCTTAATTTCTAAAGAAAAAATTTCTGAAGAGACAAAAGCAAACACAATAAACAATCTTACAACTTTTACAGAGGTAGAAGAAGGGATTAAAAATGCAGATTTAATTGTAGAAGCAGCAACAGAAAATGTAGATTTAAAACTAAAAATTTTCAAACAACTTGATGAATTGGCGAAACCAGAAGCAATTTTAGCTTCAAATACTTCATCAATATCAATTACTAAAATTGGAGCAGCTACAAAACGCCCAGAGAAAGTAATAGGGATGCATTTTATGAATCCTGTTCCTGTCATGAAATTAGTAGAAGTAATTAAAGGTTATTTAACTGATGAAGAAACGACTAATGCAGTGATAGACATTTCAAAGCAAATAGGTAAAGTACCAGTGCCTGCCAATGATTATGCAGGTTTTGTTGCTAATAGAATCTTAATGCCTATGATTAATGAGGCAATAATTTCATTACAAAATGGGGTAGCAGGAGTAGAAGAGATTGATACCATTATGAAGCTAGGAATGGCACACCCAATGGGCCCACTTCAATTAGCAGATTTTATTGGTTTAGATGTTTGTATGTCAATAATGAACGTGCTCCAAGATGGATTAGGTGATACTAAATATGCACCAAGCCCATTACTTGTAAATATGGTTCAGGCAGGGATCTTAGGAGTGAAATCTGGTGAAGGTTTTTATGATTGGGAAAAAGGAAATAATAAATCGCTTGTAGTGAGTAAGCGTTTCTTATAAACAATAAAACGCTAGTAAGATGCAATTCTTACTAGCGTTTTATTTTTAATTTATATCAACTTTACTGACCATTGACAGCAACATAACTATCAACAAGTGCAGCTAAATTTTTTACATCATAAATTTGCCATATATCTCCTTTCTGTCTAAACTTAACAATTAAATCATCAACTCGGTCAGAGCCATCTAATTGAACTTGTAATGTAAGCTCAGCTTGAGTTCCTTCAATTTTTTGGTCTTTAATTCCTTTAAAATTAGCACCATCTCCATGTGCTAAAGTCAATAGCCCTAACACTTCAGTACTAAGGCCATCTACCGTCTTAGGTATATTAATTTGTCCTTGGCTTATGCTAGTTTCAATTTGTTCTTTAATGATAGATATAATAGAAGGGCGCATAAATGCAATTAACCCAGTTGAAATATCTAATTCTCCATTATTTGCTTTTGTAGAGTAATCAATATATTGATCTATAACACTATTTAAAACCTGATCAACATCTACTAATTGATTAAACGCAGCTAAATCTTTATTATCAATAGAAGATTTTATTTTAATGAATGTCATCTCTGGATCATTCTTTTTTGATAAGTAAAAGAAACCACCAATTGCTGCAATTGTGATAAGAATACTAGAGATTATAATGAGACCTTTATTCATTTTAATATTTTATTGTTTTAATTCAGACTTGAATAAACAAAAACAGCATTTGAAATCAAATCCAAATGCTGTTAAAGATATATTTTTTATTTATTTAGATGTAAATAAGTGAAGTAAACCTGCAACAGGAGTGTAGAATAACAGGATTTCTGGATTTTCTACAATGGTATCTACTACAGATGAAACGGAGACATCTAAATCTTTTTGTTTGTCTACTATAGGTTGAACAATATTTAATTGTTCTTGAGCATTTAAAGGGTAATTGCCATTATTTGCATTCTCTTTTAACTGCTTAAAATCGTTCTTGTGTTTAGTGAAAATGATTGGCCATAATGCTGGGAAAAATTTGAAAGAACGTTGAACGTTTTTCATACTTACAGATAATAAATCCCAGAAATCATAAGGTTTACGACCATAGATGCTTACAGCTTTGTCTAACTCATCTTGCATCTGATCATGAATTTTTTCACTTAAGTCTAATATTTCTTCTTCAGAAATATCTTCAATTTCTCGCTCGCCAATCATTTTATAAGGACTAATTCTCTTACCTCTCACAAACGTGAGGTTAGCAGGAAAAGCAAAATAAAATAACCAAGGTTGTAATGGAATTAATAAAGACATAAAACCAATAGGCAAGAAAGGAATACCTAATTTTTGAACAAAATCATTCAGTAGGGATGCACTGTAACTAAAAGGATTAATAAATTCGCCATTTACAGTAGCAAAAGGAACAATGTCTGTTTTGTACTTAATACTCATTCTAAGAGTAGAAGTAGCTAAACGTTGTAAAGTATATTTATTATTAAAGCCTTTGCCAATACCAGGGACACCTTCAGGATAAACTAAAATATTTGAGCCATTGTAATGCATGGCTGTTTCATAGTTTAACCAAGTAGCATCAATTGCTCCTAATTTTTTCCAAAAGTTTTGAATAAGGAAAGGGTTCATAAATTGACTTCTAGATAAAGCAGGAGCAGTGATTGCTCTTACGCTTTTCTTCATGTCAAAATTATTTTTTTCGAATAAGCCAGAAACAAAAGAAATTGCATCCCAAGGGAAAGCCATTCCAGAATGGTTACTAGCAAATATTAAAGGGCTATCAGGATTATTTCTTTCAGGAATGTTATCAAACCCAACAAATTTAATGCGAAAATAGCCATCATTAATATGATTTAAAATCAATTTAGTGATACTATATGCATAACCAGCATCAAAATAATCATCAAGTATATGTGCATTCTCCTTAATTTCTTTAGGAGCATCGGCAGTAATTAACTGACTGCTATTAGTACTATCAGATGTACTACTAGTTTTTTGGTCTTTAATTATTTCTTGCAATTCTTTTGGATTTGAGGTCATTGTTGTAGGTGATAAATGTAATGTAAATTAGTCGTTCATCAAAATTACAATTTTTATTGTACTTTTTGATAATTTATTACAACAATGTTTATTCACTTAAAGGTCTTAATTAAGGCCAAACGAAGTGATACCATAACCATTAGTAACTTGACCATAGAAAAACATATCTACAGTAACTAAACCAAAAATAATGAAGGCTAATGCTACAAATGCTCTTTGAACAAGCATCTTTTTAAGAAAGACTTGGTAGCATTTAACAACGATAGCAAAATTAGCAATAATCAAGTAAATAGTAAGCATAGTATTCATAACAGAGAGTTTAAGTGATTGAGAAGATTTAAATATATAAACTGATTTTAAGCAACTTAGTTTATAGATTTTTGCTAACAAGTTTTAAGGTTTACAGTTGTTTGTAATTAAAAACTGATTTTGAAATGGAGTTTTCATATCAATTAATTCTTATATTGTGTAAATATTCATTCATTTATACCAATTTCAATACAATAACTTAACATATGAATGCCAAAGGAACACAAGTAGGAGAGTTGCAATTAACAAGTAAACAAAAGAGTTTTGCTTCAAAAATGCTCCATCCTTTTAAGTTTAGAATGTTTACACTAACACAAGTACCACTCGGTTTTATTGCGGGGATGAAATTAGAATCACTTAATGGATCTCGTTGTGCTACGTCTTTACCGTTTAAATTTCTAAATAAGAATCCATTTAAGTCTATATATTTTGCTGCACAAAGTATGGCCGCAGAATTATCGACAGCCTCTTTAGGTATGCTTCATTTAAATGAGCATTTGAAATCAATTGCTTTCATTATTGTAGATATGGACGCAAAATTTAGTAAGAAAGCAGTAGGTAAAGTAACATTTGTCTGTGAAGATGGTCACCTTGTAAAAGAAGCAATTGATAGGGCATACGAAACAGGTGAAGCAGAAGAAATAAAAATGCTGACTATTGGAAAAATGGCAGACGGTACAGAAGTATCAAGATTTCACTTTACGTGGTCTTTTAAGAAAAGATCTAAAAAGTAATAAGAATAAATTTAGAAAGGAGTGATGTAGTCAGATACATCACTTTTTTTATGTGCAGATAAAATTGAATAAAAAAAAGCCGAACATTAGTGTTCGGCTTTTTCAGTGTTGTGTGTGCGATTGTGTGTTTCAAACAATCAAGATTTGGTTAAACCTCCTCTCGATTTAAGCATTGTGTTATTATTGTATTGTTTATCGGTATAACAAAAGAACAAAAAGTGTACTTATTACGCAAGCTTTAAATGTATTAAATACATTTAAGGTTCGCATTTTAACTTTATTTAACAAATTAATACCCAAATGCCACTCCATCACTCCTAGATTGATCAGAAGCACCTTCATAAGTGCCATTTTTGTTTTTTAAAATACAGTCCATTTTTCCTAAAATAGGGACAAAACCTATTTTATGGCCCATTTTTTCTAAACCAGATATAGTTGAGTCTGGAAAAACTTTATCTTCTAAATAGATTTCATCAGGTAACCATTGTGAATGAAACTTCTTTGCATCTATAGCTTCTTGCATAGTCATATTAAATTCGGTTACATTCAATAGCGTTTGTGCAACAGAAGTTATAATAGTCGATCCTCCTGGAGTACCTAAAACCATAAATAGAGCATTATCTTTTTCTACTATAGTAGGCGTCATACTAGAAAGCATTCTTTTGTTTGGAACTATTTTATTTGCTTCTCCACCAATTAACCCAAATTGATTTGGTTGGCCTGGTTTTATACTAAAATCATCCATTTCATTATTCATAAAAAAGCCAGCACCATCAATGACTACTTTACAGCCAAAATTTCCATTTAATGTTGTAGTGATGGCAACCGCATTCCCATGTTTATCAACTATTGAATAATGAGTAGTTTCAAAACTTTCAATTTTAAGAACATCTCCTGCTTTTATATCTTGTGAATTTGTAGCTTTTGTTAAATCAATTGATTTAACTCTTGAGCTTACATATTTTTTACTAGTTAATTGCTTTACGGGCACATTGTAAAAATCGTTATCACCTAAAAAAGAAGCTCTATCTGCATAAGCCCTTCTTTCTAGTTCTGTAAGAAGGTGTATCCATTCTACAGAATTATGTGTATAGTTACTTGTATTGAAATCTTCTAACCCAAGTAATATTTGTGCTAGAGCAACACCTCCAGAAGACGGAGGTGGCATAGAAATGACCGTGTAATTATCTTTAAAGGGTATTTTTATAGCTTCTCTCCATACAGATGAATAATCTTTTAGATCTTTATGAGAAATAATACCATTACTATTTTGCATCGCATTAATGATCTTGTCTGCGACAACTCCTTCATAAAAACCTGCTCTTTTATTTTCTTTAATACTTTTTAGGGTGATGGCTAAATCAGGATAAATAATTTTATCACCAGCCTTCCAATTACCATCTTTAAAGAGTTGGATTGGTTTTTTATTATAGGAATTGAAATCCTTTTGATATTGATTAATTTTTTCTGCTTCGAGTTGTGTCAAAACAATTCCATCTTCAGCTAATCGAATTGCAGGTTGAAGTAATACATCCCAAGGTAATGATCCATATTTTTGATAAATTTTGAACATTCCATCAACAGAACCTGGAACACCACTTGCTAAAAGACCTTTTAAACTTAAATTCTTAATAGGTTGTCCATTTGCATCCAAATACATCTTTTCCGAAGCAGACGAAGGTGCTTTTTCTCTAAAATCAAGACTCCCTGAATTACCAATTTGATCTCTATAAACCATAAATCCACCTCCGCCAATATTACCAGCTCTAGGGTAAACAACGGCAAGTGCAAAATGTGTTGCTATTGCAGCATCAAAAGCATTCCCGCCTTTTTTTAAGATAGCAATACCTACTTCAGCAGCTAAAGGGTGAGCACAAGAGACTATACCATTTTTGGCTATCGTACCACGTTTTTTCTCAGGAGACGTCTTAGTTTCACAATTAAATAATAATGTACAAACAATTAAAATTAGGAGAGATTGAAGATTTAATTTCTTGAAAAGGTGAGTCATAAATTGAAAAGTTATTTAATTGACATTTTTTTACATTAAAAGTACAGCAATGAATTAATTTTTCCACTTCAATCTTATATGATTCGATAAAATGGTTTTAAATTGCAATGCAATACAAGTTGTTGAATTACGATAAGAGTAAATATAGATTATGAGTATCGAAATACGTGAAGTAGAAAATAAAAAAGAGCAAAAACAATTTGTTGATGTTCAATTTAAAATATATAAAGGAAATGAATTTTGGGTTCCTCCAATCAAAAAAGACGAATTAACGATTTTTGATCAAAACAACCCATTTAAGAAATTCTGCGATACTCAATATTGGATTGCATATAAGGATAATGAACCTGTAGGTAGAATAGGGGCAATCATTAATAAAAAATATAACGAGAAGGAAGGGAAAGAAAACGTTCGTTTTACTCGTTTAGAATTTATTGATGATAGAGAAGTAGTTCAGAAATTATTAGAAACTGCAGAGAAATGGGGTAAAGACAGAGGAATGACAGGAATTGTTGGGCCTTTAGGATTTACAAACATAGATCATCAAGGAATGATGGTGGAAGGTTTTGATCATTTACCATCTGTGGCATCAGAATATCATTTACCTTATTATAAAGATCATTTAGAGGCGCTAGGTTACGATAAACTAGTGGATTGGATTGAATTCCGTCTTACAATGGATCAAGCAATTATTGATAAAGGGGCAAGAGGTGCAGCTTTATTAATGAAAAGAACAAAAACGAAAATGATCAGCTTTAATTCTTCTAAGGAATTATTAGAGTATGCAGATCGTATTTTTAATTTACTAGGAGAGGCTTTTAAAGATCTTTATAGTGTAATTGAATTCGATGCTGATATGATCGAATATTATAAAAAGAAATTCTTGAAGATGATTTCTCCAAAGTATGTAAAAGTACTTGTTAGTGAGGAAGATGGTGAAATGATGGGTTTTGTAATCGGTTTACCTTCTCTTTCTAAGGCACTTCAAAAAGCAAACGGTAGTATATGGCCATTTGGTTGGTACCATATTTATAAGGCATTAAATAATAATGATACTTGTGATATGCTACTTACTGCTGCAACACCAAAATTACAACGTTTAGGTGGTGGTGTTATGTTAGTTGGAGAGCTTCAGAAAACAATGGCAGAGAACGGTATTAAGTATTTGGAAACAACAGGTATGTTTGAGACAAATCAAAAAGCCATTCAAAACTGGAAAAATTACGATCATATCCAGCATAAGAGAAAGAGATGCTTTACTAAAGCTCTTTAATCTTAATCAATATATTACATAAAAAATGCTCATTAGAATTTAACTAATGAGCATTTTTTATATACTTCCAAATTGATAAGATAGTCTTCTAATTTCTTGGTTAATATCATCTTTCCAGGCACATTCAAACCATTTAGCCGCTTCAATACCTACAAATCGCCAATGCCAAGCTTCTTTCCTAATATTTTTCTCAATTCTGAAATAATAGGTAGGTACCCATCCATAATCAAAACCATATTTTAAGAGCCAGAGAAACAGTTTAGTGTTTTCGCCAGCATATCTAATATCTATAGTGGTAAGTAAATGATGTTCTGAGTAACCTGGAATTTCTGCAACTTTAGGCCCATGCTTTCTAAAAACAATTTCTTGAGTACGCTTAGATCGATAAGAAGAACGAATATTTATGTTTACTCCTTTTTTCGATGCGTCAGCTTTCATTTTTTTATATTCAATGTAAGCAGGGTAGAGTAATTTATCAGAACCAATGTTTACATACTTTTGGTTGCTAATATCTATAAAGTCAATATAATTAAAGGGTACACCAATAGGCATATTCATAAAATCATAGAAAATTTTATCTGGGTGAATATCTATACCCGATTCTTGTGCTAGAAACGTACTCATATTAATTCTGTATCTCCAATACTTTTTTTGAAGAGAAGCGCTACAATCGTCTTGTGCAAGGGTAATATTTGATAAAAGAAGGAAAACGATACAAAAAAGTTTTTGCATTGATAGATGTTTGGTAGTTTAAAAAAGCAAGCTACAAGATTTTTGACAACAAAAAAAGGGTAAATCCGAAGACTTACCCTTTCTTATATTTTAAAAGCTTATTCTACAACTTATGCGTTGTAAACGTGAGCTACTAAATCTAAAACTTTGTTAGAGTATCCGATTTCGTTGTCATACCAAGATACAACTTTAACGAAAGTATCAGTTAAAGCAAGACCTGCTTTAGCATCAAATACTGAAGTTTGAGTTTCACCGATGAAGTCGTTAGAAACAACAGCATCTTCAGTGTAACCAAGAACACCAGCTAATTCGTTTTCTGAAGCTCTTTTCATTTCAGCACAGATTTCAGCGTAAGTAGCACCTTTTTCTAAGTTCACTGTTAAGTCAACTACAGAAACGTCAGGAGTTGGTACACGGAAAGCCATACCAGTTAATTTACCGTTAAGCTCAGGAATAACAACACCTACAGCTTTAGCAGCACCAGTAGAAGAAGGAATGATGTTTTGACCAGCACCACGTCCACCTCTCCAGTCTTTAGCTGAAGGACCGTCAACTGTTTTTTGAGTTGCAGTAGTAGCATGAACAGTTGTCATTAAACCGTCTTTGATACCCCACTTGTCATTTAAAACTTTAGCAATTGGAGCTAAACAGTTTGTAGTACAAGAAGCGTTAGAAACGATTTCTTGACCTGCATATTCTGTATGGTTAACGCCCATTACGAACATTGGAGTACCATCTTTAGAAGGAGCAGAAAGAACAACTTTCTTAGCACCAGCAGCGATGTGTTGGCGAGCAGTTTCGTCAGTTAAGAATAAACCAGTTGATTCAACTACAACTTCAGCACCGATTGCATCCCACTTTAAGTCAGCAGGGTTACGCTCAGCAGTAACACGTACAGTATTACCATTAACTACAAGGTTACCATCAACAACTTCAACTGTACCGTTAAAACGACCGTGAGTTGAATCGTACTTAAGCATGTAAGCCATGTACTCAACATCAATAAGATCATTAATTCCTACTACTTCAATGTCATTTCTTTCTACTGAAGCGCGAAATACGAAACGTCCGATACGACCGAAACCGTTGATACCTACTTTAATTGCCATAATTTTATGTAATATTAATTTTAATAAATAATTCTTCTAAAATTGTGTTGCAGCAGATGTTACAAATAATTTGATCCGTATCATTTACTACACTGCAAACATACCTTAGTAGATTGTTTAATGGAATGACATTTATCATTATTTGTTGGCAATTTTAACCAATTTCAAACAAAATATAAGTGTATTAATCACTATTAAATCAGTGGTTTAAGTATAAAAAACAAGGGTTTACAAAATATAATTTTTGTAAACCCTTAATATTGAATAGGATGATATTGAATTTAATTGTTTATGCATCTTTAATGCTCAATATCAAACAAATTCTTTTTTTGTCGATTTATACAATGTCATTAACTAAAAAAACTAAGAATTTTTTAGTTTTACTGTTTTTTTCTTCGATCCAAAGATAAAATCAACCAGTCCTCTTACTTCTCCATCAGCATTTGCTTGCTGAAATTTCTTATATAATTGAAGATGTTTCTCTGGATCTACATTAAATTTATCTTTTCCCTCTTCAAGTTTTTGTTTAGAGCGATGAAATAATTGTCTACAATGATCTGCTTTTTTCTTAGCAATTTCAGTAATTTCATTGTAATTCATATTGAATGCTTCTTTCATTAGATAAACACTAAGTTCAGCATCCGTAAGTCTTTTCATCATATTTCTCAAACCATCTGATAATTCAGCAGCTTTATCATTCGACCAGTGTTCGAAAGGGTCTAGCTGAAAATTATTAGTAATATTTGACCAATTATCTACGAGATGTTCTTTTTTTCTTTTTAAACTTTCGAGATGATTTAGGCAAGTATTAGTAATCGTTTTTATCAAATAATTTTTGATGTCTTCTATTTTTGAGAGGTCAACTCTTAATATCTTTATAAAAGTTTCTTGTACCATATCTTCTGCATCTGATGCCGCACCTAGAATTCTGTAGGCAACAGTGTAAAGCAAAGGACGATATTCGGTGATTGCTTGTTCAGCTAACATAATGTTGGTTACAAGTGGTAGTGTATAATTGATTATGATTAATAATCCATATCTTAATTGATTGCAATTTAATGAAAAACTTTGATGGAATAATACTATTTAAAGTAATAAATACTATTTCTAAAGAAATTATATGATATAAAATGTCGAGTTCTTCAAATAAGTTAAATTCACGAACTTGTTTTAACTTATTTTTTCATTTAAAAATGAAAGTTTATTCATTTTTAAAAACGTAAATAGCTGAATAATAATTATTTAAATAATTGTAGAGATTCCTAAATTGTGTAAATTTATAGTAGTTTATATGTCGAAAATAAAAAAAAGACTTATTATTTTTACTCTTTTAAAGTAAGATATTAAATGAATAACAAAAAAAGCACTGGAAGAAACTCCCAGTGCTTTTTAACCCAAAAACTAACTATTACTCTTAATCTTTATATCTTAAAAACTCAATACTAGTTGAGTTATTTATATCATTTTATATGTTTTGTTTAACGATGAATGTTTGTTCACTGTTGTGGTTTTGGTGTGAATATTCTTAAATGCGATTTTTGAAAATTTTGTACATAAAAAAAGCACTAGAAGAAACTCCCAGTGCTTTTTCATAACCCAAAAACTAACTATTACTCTTAATCTTTTATATCTTAAAAACTCAATACTAGTTGAGTTATTTATATCATTTTATATGTTTTGTTTAACGGTGAATGTTTGTTCACTGTTGTGGTTTTGGTGTGAATATTCTTAAATGTGATTTTTAAAATTTTGTACATAAAAAAAGCACTGGAAGAAACTCCCAGTGCTTTTTAACCCAAAAACTAACTATTACTCTTAATCTTTTATATCTTAAAAACTCAATACTATTTGAGTTATTTATATCATTTTATATGTTTTGTTTAACGGTGAATGTTTGCTCACTGTTGTGGTTTTGGTGTGAATATTCTTAAATGTGATTTTTAAAATTTTGTACATAAAAAAAGCACTGGAAGAAACTCCCAGTGCTTTTTAACCCAAAAACTAACTATTACTCTTAATCTTTTATATCTTAAAAAACTCAATACTATTTGAGTTATTTATATCATTTTATATGTTTTGTTTAACGGTGAATGTTTGTTCACTGTTGTGGTTTTGGTGTGAATATTCTTAAATGTGATTTTTAAAATTTTGCACATAAAAAAAGCATTGGAAGAATCCTCCAATGCTTTTTCATAACCCAAAAACTAACTATTACTCTTAATCTTTATATCTTAAAAACTCATCAGAGTTTATTATTTCAAATCTTATAAATATACTAACGTGAGTATTGATTTGAAGTTTATAAAGTTGTTCAAACAAATGGCAATAGTAGTTAATGAATGAAAATCTTAATATAAAGTATTTACTTCTTCCTTAAGGCTTAATAATGCAATATCAATAGGAGTGGCATTTTCTGAAATACTGTTCTCCAAAATGGTTTTTGCTAAATCGAACCCAGATGCATCTTTTCCTAAAGTTTGTGCAATTCCATTTATAAAAGAGATGTTTTCTTCTTTTACTCCACGGATTGTCTCCCATAAATCAGGAGAAATATATATTTGTTGAGAAAGGTTATGATTAAATTCTTCCTTTATTGTCATTATTAAACTCTGGTGAAATAAAGCTGCAGGAATTTCATCGTAATTAATACGGTCCATCAATTCTCTATAATTAATTCTTTCAAGAAAAAGAGCCATTCTTTCGTATGCTTGTAATCTTAAAGGTAAAGTATGCTCTATTTGGCTTGATTTGATCTTAATTGATAAAGTATCGTAGTCTTTTTGTAGGAACATCTTTACTATTACAAAAGCTCCATATAAAACAATACCCGCAGGGATTGTCATCTTCAATAAGTCTAAAAGGTCTGTCGTCATGTTTAAAAAAATTTATATTGATATACAATATTAGTAACCTCTTTGTTCTATATCAATTTCTGAGGGGTGTGATTGGTAAAATCCATCACTTATTTTATTAGAAAATGCTTTTAAGGTACTTTCAGGAGTAATATACATACAAGGGATAGCGGTATCTTTACAGTAATCATCAATAGGGACAGAAATAAATACATTTTGATCAATCAGAAAGTTATTAGTATTTGTTTTTTTATATTTCCCAGGGAAAATTATTGTGTCTTTCCAATTATAATATAAAGCTGAGAAGCTAATTCCGATAATGATAATTATCGCTAATGAATAATTAATTATTAAATCTGTATTTTTTTTCTTTTTTAAGATTGCCTTTAAGCAAATTGTAAATAGCATCAGCATGTAAGAATATCCAAAGCGCATAGTAGGTGTTTTTACAATCCAAAAGGTTAATCCAATATATATGATGCATAGAATAGCTTTGTGTTTATTGTCTTGTTTATTAAAAATGAAGACACTGTATATTAGAGAAATTAATGTAACTATCATTAATAGTCGATCTGTTTTTCTATGTAATAAAAACCAATTGGGTATCCATGTCGTGAATGGTTGACCTATTACCTCTCTCCAAGAATCTATTGGGAGTCTAGCAAAATAGGTAATTTGAATGGTCCAAGCATTTACCAATTCTTTAGGTACCTGATGTTTTAAATCGACAAAGTCAATGATTGTTAATGGGTAAAGAGGATATCCTGACAGTATAAGATTTCTGGGAACCCAAGTTAAAAATGTTACTACTGTAATAGTCAAAAGAAAATATAAGTGCTTTTTGTTAGGTTTAAGAAAACCTAAATATGGAAAAATGAGTAATGAATAAATTGCACCTGACTGTTTGATTGTTACAATTAGAATAATTGATAATATACAAAATAGGTGTTCTTCAATACTTATTTTTTTCTGAGAAAAAATTATTAAACCAATTGAAATTATTATGCTAACTACAATATCTGGTGATGGAGAAGATTCCCAATTCCAATAACCAACAAAAATCCAACAAGGAATAATTAATATATAATTAGTGTGTTCTTGTATCTTAGAAAAGACAAATAGTAGGAACATTAACTCAAAGTATAAGATCCCAATATTTGGTAAAGGGTCATTACTAATATTTAGAAACGTATACTGAGCTGCGAAGAGGTGAAAAAAAGAATTTAAACCATAAGCACAGAATAAGTTGGCGATACCTTTTGTAATAGGGTATTTGTTGTACCATTGAATTACTTGGGCATGATATAAATTACTATCAGTCCATGAAGGGTATTGAGTCCCTTTTCCAATTAGGTAAAAGATAAAAATGATTAATAAGAAAATAAATTCTTTAGAAAGAGATAGTTTGTAATCTACTTTACGATTAACATAAAGTATAATACAAGAGAGTAGAGTGAATGGTATTAAAGTTAATTCATTTATTGGAACAAAAAAGTGAGTTATTGCTAGTAATAACATAATAACGAAACTCCCAATAAAAGAGGTTATTACTAAATCTCTTTCATTGGAAGTTTTAAATAAACCAACCACAATTAAACCTATTCCTACAGTATTTATTAATACTAATAGTAGTATTAAAAGTGAAATTAACATGCTTTTTAATTTGTTTTACGATAGGCTAATATGGCCATTGTATTAACTAAGGCAGCATATATAGCTATAATTATAAAATTATTTTTTACATCCGTAAATGTCGCACCTTTTAATAAAACATTCCTCATTACTTCTACAAAATACCTGACGGGGTTAAGAAGTGTAATCTGTTGAGCCCAAACTGGCATATTTTCTATGGGTGTAAATAATCCACTCAACAAAACAAATACTATCATGAAGAACCAAGCAATAAACATCGCTTGTTGTTGGGTATCTGCTTTTGTAGATATAAAAAGACCAATTCCCAACACTACTAAAAGGTAGACCATAGCGAATGAGAAAACTATGTATAATGGACCTAATATCGGGACATTAAAAAAGAGTTTTGCTATCACTAGTCCAAATGATAATACGAACATACCAATACACCAAAAAGGTAGTAATTTTCCTACTATAAATTCACCTTTAGTTATTGGTGTAACATTAAGTTGTTCAATAGTTCCAATTTCTTTTTCTTTTACAATATTCATAGATGTTAGGAACAATCCAATCATACTAACTAAAAGAACTAATAAGCCCGGTACCATATAATATTTATAATTCAGAGTAGGGTTGTACCAGTTTTGCATAGAGAAATTTACCTGAAACGGTTCAATCCCTTTTTCTTTTACAACATCAGAGAAATCATGATTTGTTAAAAACTCCTCTCTAAACTCTTGAATAATTGTTTGAGAATAAGATGCAGAAACTCCTGCAGTCATCCCGTCTATAGCGTTTACTTTTGCAGAAAGATCAACCGGTTTATTATTAATTAAATCTTTCTCAAAATCATTTGGTATCTCTAAAGAAATACTTGCAGAGCCATTTTGCAATACTTCTCCATAAGGGTCTGTAGCATTTCTAAAGTTTACAATAGAAAAATAATTAGACGCCTCATATTTAGAAATTAATTGCTGTGATAATTCAGAATGATCTCTATCAACAATTTCAATTTTAATATCTTTTACATCAAAAGTGGCAGCAAACGATAGTACCAATAATTGCACTATTGGCATCGCAAAAATAATAGGAAGCATTCCCTTATCTCTGAATATCTGTTTAAACTCTTTTTGGAGTATAAATTTTAATGCACTCATATATTTATTTTTTAATGATATAAAACCATTATTAATCGTCTAATCTAATTTTGAAACGTTTTACACTTATACCAATTAGTCCTATAAACATGAAGCATAGAATGGCAGTTTCTTTCCAGATGTACGCTATAGTAACGCCTTTTAGCATTACTGATTTAATGATAATATTAAAATAAGTTGCAGGAACAATGCTAGAGACTACTTGCAGAGGTAATGGCATGTTTTCTACAGGGAAAATAAAACCAGAGAGTAACATTGTTGGTAAAAACATTGCAAAAAGTGAAATCATTAGTGCTAACTGTTGCGTTTCTGCTATTGTAGAAACAAAGATTCCCAAAGCTAAAACAACCAAGCAATACAAAATTATTTCTCCTATCATTAAAGAATAACTACCAAGTACTGGTACTTCAAATAAGTATTTGCCTAAACCAATAATTATTGATGCATTTAAGAAAGATAGAAGGAGGTATGGAATTACTTTACCAAGAATTATGGTAAAAGGATGCATTGGTGATGCCAATAAAACTTCCATTGTTCCTGTCTCTATTTCTCTTGTTATTGCAATTGAAGTCATCATTGTACAAACAAGCATTAAAATAATAGTGATCAGACCAGGTACAAACATGTAAACAGAAAGTAATTCTGGATTGTACCTCATTTCTATTTCAGTATTAATTAAAGCGGGAGGAGGTAAGTAAACTTGCGACATTTCATTCTCAATCAAATAACCTTGTATCTGCATTTGAAGGTAAGAACCGATTTGAGTACCGGTATTTGGGTCAGATGCATCAGAAATTATTTGAATATTCGCAGTATTACGCTTCTTTAAATCTTCACTAAATTTTGGAGGGAAAACAAGTGTAGCTTTTATTCTACCTTCCCTAAATGTTTTATTAATGTCATCTGTAGAATTAAGATATTTATCTAAATCAAAATATGAAGTTGATAGTATTTTTTCTGTGATTTTCTGACTATGTCCATCCTTAGCCATGTCTAACACAGCAATCTTTACATTTTTAATTTCATTTGATATCGCAAAGCCAAATAGAATAATCTGTACTATCGGAATACCAAACAGGATCAATAATGTACGTTTATCTCTAAAAATATGATAAAACTCTTTTTTTATAATTCCACCTAATCTACCCATGATATTTTATTTGATAGTGTAATTATCACCACGTGCAATTTTTACAAAAACCTCATCCATATTTTTGGCATTAAATTCCTTTTTTAATTCCTTAGGAGATCCATAACCTGCAATTCTTCCTTCCACCATCATAGATATTCTATTACAGTATTCTGCTTCATCCATATAATGTGTGGTAACAAAAACAGTAGTTCCAGAATCGCTTGCCTCATATATTAATTCCCAAAATTGCCTTCTGGTAATAGGGTCAACACCTCCAGTAGGTTCGTCTAGGAAAACAACTTTAGGGTGATGTAAAGTAGCCACAGAAAATGCAATTTTTTGCTTCCATCCAAGAGGTACTTCTTTAAGTAATTTATGAGATACATCAGATAAACCAAGTCTTTGGATCATATCACTACTCCTTTCCTTCAATTCATCTTTTGATAAACCATAAATTCCACCAAAGAAATGAATGTTTTCCAGTAGAGTTAGATCGTCATATAAAGAGAATTTCTGACTCATATAGCCAATATTCTTTTTAATTTCTTCTTGTTGTGTAAATACATCAAAACCTGCAACGGTAGCTTCTCCAGAAGTGGGTGATAGGAGTCCTGTAAGCATTTTCATAGCTGTACTTTTTCCTGCACCATTAGCGCCTAGAAAACCAAATATCTCACCTTTTTTTACATCAAAAGTGATTTCATTTACCGCCTTAAAATCCCCAAATTTCTTGGTTAACTTATTGGCTGATATAATTTTATTTTCAGTCTCCATTATCTATTTCTTTTGAGCGTTCATCAAACGAATAAATACATCTTCTGTATTCGACTTAATTTCTTGAATAAAGATATTTTTATACCCTTCTTTTTCAAGAAAATCTTTAAGATCACCTTTTATATCAGTGGCTCTCTTATCTGTATAGTGCAGTAGCTCACCAAAAGGGAAAACACTGTCCATAAACTCATATTTTCTTAAAGATTTTATAAGATGATAATTAGAGCCACCTACTTCAACGGCATAAAGTTTCTTATTAAATGATGCCGCTACATTTTCAGGCGTGTCAATTCCAAGAATTTCACCATTGTTCATTAATGCTACTTTATCACATAAATCTGCTTCATCCATGTAAGGAGTAGAGACCACTATTGTGATATTATGTTTGTTTAATCCTTTAATAATGTTCCAAAATTCTTTTCTAGAAACAGGGTCTACACCTGTAGTAGGCTCATCTAAAAATAAGACTTTAGGATAGTGAATCATTGCAGCACAAAGTGCTAATTTTTGTTTCATGCCTCCTGAAAGATCTCCGGCTTTACGATCGTTAAAAGGTTCTATTTGTTGATAGATGTCTTTAATTAAATCATAACTCTTGGCTATTGTAGTACCAAAAGTTGTAGCAAAAAATTCTAAGTTCTCTTTTACACTCAAATCTTCATAGAGAGAGAATCTACCCGGCATGTATCCAATGTTATTTCTAATATATTGGTAATCTACCTTAGGGTCTTTTCCTATTACAGTAGCAGAGCCGCTATCAGCAACCATTAACGAAGCTAATATTCTAATTAAGGTAGTTTTACCTGCTCCATCGGGCCCTATTAATCCAAAGATTTCATTTTGCTCTACATTAAAAGAAATCCCCTTTAATGCTTCTACAATGTCTTTTTTACCATAGGATTTTTTAAGGTCTTTAACTTCTATAACTGACATAATAATTGTTGTTTAGAAGTTGATCTCAGCAGGCATTCCAATTCTATATAACCCGTCTTTATTTTGAACCTTTACTTTAAAAGCATAGATAAGGCTAACTCTTTCTTCTTTAGTTTGAATTGTTTTGGGTGTAAACTCTGCTTTGTTAGAAATCCACTCCACAACACCTTGTGTTTGATTTAAAGTGCCTTCTTTTCCGTCTGTTAAAACAGTTACTTTTTGACCAATTTTTACTCCATTTAATTGGGTTGCAGTCGCGTAAGCTTTCACCTTAATAGTAGACAGGTTTGCAATTTTATACAATGGTCTTCCAGTACCAGTCATTTCACCTCTTTCTGCAAATTTTTGTAAAACTATGCCTGTAATAGGAGATATAATATTACATCTATCTATATGCTCGTTTAGAACATCTACTTTCTTACTTAAAGGCCCATACTGACTTAAAGTTGCTCTATTAGAATCTTTAATTTTTCTTCTTGTTGCCTCTAATTGTTTCTCGTTGATTGCTAATGCAGAGTTAATTTGATCCAATTGTTGTTGCGTAGCAGCTTCGGTTGCAAATAACTTTTCTAAACGATTTTTATCAATCATTAATTTTTTATGCTGAGCCTCATAAACAGCAATCTGTTCATGGATACTCATAACCCTTGATCCAAGAGCAGCAATATTTGCTAAAACTTCTTCTTTCTGTAGATGAAGTAACACAGTATCTACTAAACCAACCTGTTCACCTTCTTTAATTTTCTGACCTTCTTCTACATTAAAGTTAATAAGCTGACCATTACTTTCTGCTGATACGATAACTTCAACAGCTTCAAAGTTTCCGTAGGCATCAGATTTTTCATTATCATTTTTACAAGAGAAAAGTGATAGAGCCCCTAATGTAATAAGTGCAATTCCTTTAGAATAAATTGATGTATATATCTTGAATTTCATTGTTTTTGATGTTTAATATTAAAGAAGTCCTTTCGTCATTGCTAAGTGATATTGTGTTTGTAATAACTGCAATTCATGAGATGATAAATTCAATTTTGCATCAGTTAATGCATTTAGTGCTGTTACATACTTAGCAGAAGTAGCTGCACCATTGTCAAGTTGGCCTTTTGAACGAACTACATTGCGTTCTTGAATTTTAATAATCTCATTATCCTGAGATATTAATTTACCTAACTGATCTATTGTGGCTTGTATCTGAACTATCTGAGAGTTCATTGTTTTATTAAAGGTTTCTAATTCCGTGTTAATCACCTCTTTTTGTATTTGAGTAATTTGTCTTTCTCTGTTGTTTTTGCCATAATCGAATGGTTTCCATGCGAATTTAAGACCAACTTGATAGAAAAAATCACCATCAATAATAAAGAAGTTATAAGGGTTAGGAGTGCCGTAACCACCAATGGCATAAGCAGACACAACAGGTAAACGTTGTGTTTTTAACATGTCGCTCATTACATCCATATTTTGCGTTTGAAGTTTATACATTTCAACCTCAGGACGGTTATATTGAGCAGATAAAGAAACAGTCATTTCTGGACGAACAAGTTCAATTGTATTCCATTCATTTTCTCTTTCTAACCAAATGCACAATGCTTTTAATGCACCATTCTTTTGAGCCTCTACAGATAATAATTTTTGTTGAGCTTTAAAATATTCAACTTTTAAAGCATCAGTTGTACTTGGTAATGCAGCACCACCTGCTTCAAGAGCTTCTACTTCTTTAAGTTGATTTTCCAACTCATTAATTACACCATCTTTTATTAAAATTTCTTGCTCTTGATAACTTAAAGCAGCAAAGTAAATTTGAGAGATAGACTCTTTTACAGAAAATTGTTTAACATTATTTTCTTGAATTTTGATACCATACTCAGAACTTGATTTAGCAAGCTTCTTTTTCTTAATGTTACCATTATAAATAGCATAATCTACAGAAGCATAGGTTTGCCATTGTGTATGTGGAATATCAGGAAAAACGGCAGCAGCAGGAGCGTTTGGGTCGGTAGGAGAAATTACATCCGACAAGTAACCAATTTTACCTTGAATACCGAACTGAGGTAAACGATCTTTACTTATTGCTTCTTTTTCTGTTTCCTGCATTCTAGAAAACATTTCTTTTTGTTCCGATAAAGGATGCTTTTCGAGTGCTTCTTTTTCGGCTTGTTCAAAAGTTATTTTTGTTTGTGCTATTAGAGGGGAAGAGAGCCCAATAACTAATAGCAGGAGGAGTAAATACCTACTATTCATATTATCCATTTTTTTTAGATTTAATGCCATTTAATATTATTTGATGAAGAATACTTTTACGTTCTTCTATGAACTCATCGAATGAAAATGAATCGATTTGATTGAAATTAGCAAACATAGGTTTTGCGATAAAAGGAAATATACATGCCCCAAGGAGTGTGGTCATGAACTGAAGTGGATGAATTGATATAAAATTAGTATCTTCTTGTAATTGCTTTCCTATTGCAATTATAGTATCCTGCATGTCTTTTGATGGAGTAAAAGGAGCTTTGTTCATTTGAAGTTCACCAATAATAAAAGTAACCATATTAGGATTCTCTTTTAATGTATCGATATATAAGTCAATAAACTTTGCAATTTTACTATCCAAAGATTCGGGTCCTTTGAGGACATCAACAATTGGAAGAATAGTCTTTCGAATTAGATCTTGAAAGACCTCCTGAAATAAGCCTTCTTTATTTTTAAAGTAATAATGTACAAGTGCTTTATTTACACCAGCAGCATCTGCAATTTCTTGCATTCTTGCTCCACTTTTCCCTTTCAGCTGGAAAATCTCTGTTGCAACTTCTAAAATTTTGTCTTTCGATTCCATATTTTTTTAACCATTTGGTTAACTGATACACGAATTAACCATATGGTTAATTTAAAAACAACTTTTCAATAACTTTATTAAAAACATTAGATATTATTTACTCAGATAATGATAATTTGAAATGATATAATTAAATTATAATTCACGGTTATTAAACTTTTATAAAAATGAGGTATAAACTATTTGGAAAGTCAGGATTAAAAGTTTCTGAGTTGTGTTTAGGAGCAATGACTTTTGGAGAAGATTGGGGAACTGGTGCTGATTATAACACATCAAAACAAATTTTTGAATCTTTTGCAGAAGCAGGAGGAAATTTTATTGATACTGCAAATTTTTATACAAACGGAACATCAGAAAAGTACCTTGGTGATTTTGTTGGTGCAGAAAGAGATAAATTCGTTTTAGCATCAAAGTATACATTAATAGAAGATAGTTCTCACCCTAATGGAACAGGAAATTCTAGAAGAAATATGATGCGAACGGTGGAAGCATCACTTAAAAGAATGAATACAGATTACATGGATGTGCTATGGGTACACATGTGGGATGGCACAACAAGTGTTGATGAAATCTTAAGAGCCATGAACGATTTAATTAGCCAAGGTAAAGTAGGTTACATAGGAATTTCTGATACACCTGCTTGGGTTGTTTCTCAGGCAAATACGATGGCAATTTTAAGAGGATGGGAAGAATTTGTAGGCCTACAAGTAGAATATAGTTTAATTGCTCGTGATGTAGAAAGAGAATTGATTCCAATGGCAGATCATTTTGGAATGTCTGTAACTACTTGGTCTCCGTTAGGCGCAGGGTTATTATCTGGGAAGTACAATAAAGGAATAGTAGAAGGGGGGCGATTAAGTGAAAAGAGTGTTAAGTATTCGCCTAAAAATTTAAGAATTGCAGAAACTGTTGTGAGTATTGCACAGAAATTAGGAAAGTCTCCTACACAAGTAGCATTAAATTGGTTGAGAGCACAAAATAAACGCATTATTCCAATTGTTGGGGCAAGAAAACTTGAACAGGTAAAAGATAATTTAAAATGCGTTGATTGGAATTTAGAACAATTAGACTTGGATCTTTTAGATGGTGAAAGTGCAATTGATCTAGGTTTTCCAACAAAATTTTTAAATGATGATACCGCAAAGAAATATTCTTTTGGCGGTTGGTATGATAAAATAGATAAAAGATAAAAATACAAATCCCCACTATATCAATTTAAGTATAGTGGGGATTTGATTATCTTGATTTTCCGTATCTTTTTTTAGAAGTAGGGGCTTTTCCTGTGTTCGGGTTCCTAGTGGGAACTCTTGGTTTTCTAGTACTTGGACGCCTAGCTTTTGGCTTTTCCTCCCTGTCATTAGTTTTTAAACCTAACTTCTCATAAAGTAAATCTCTTTGAACTTCTATTACTCCACCAGATTTTAATTCTTTAATTCTAAGATTTCCAATTGCAAATCTTACTAATCGTAATGTTGGGAAATCAACAGAGGCAGTCATTTTACGAACTTGTCTGTTTTTACCTTCATGGATGGTAAGTTCAATAAAAGAAGTGGGAATATTTTTTCTAAATCGTACAGGAGGGTTTCTTTCCTGCAAATTGTCTGGTTTATCCACTTTTTTACACAGCGCAGGTAGCGTAGTATAAGGGGCAGAGTTAACCGTAATTTGTGTCCCTTTTTCTAATTTTTTTATTGCTTCAGTAGTAATATCTCCATCAACCTGAACCAAATATGTTTTATCGTATTCAAATTTTGGATTTAATAGCTTATGATTTAATAGTTTATCATTCGTGATAATTAATAAACCTTCACTATCCATATCTAAACGTCCAACAGGATATACATCATTAGGAAACTTCCCAAGACTTTTTAATGTTGGTCGCCCTCCATCATCAGAAAATTGAGGTAAAACACCATATGGTTTATTGACTATAAAATATTTATACTGCATGTTTTTTATTTAAATGCTGGAATTCCTGTAATATCAGCTCCTAAAATTAATAAATGAATATCATGTGTGCCCTCGTAAGTAATTACAGACTCTAAGTTCATCATATGACGCATAATAGGATATTCTCCAGAAATACCCATACCGCCTAAAATCTGTCTTGCTTCTCTAGCAATTTTTAATGCCATTTCAACATTATTACGTTTAGCCATAGATATTTGCGTAGAAGTAGCTTGTCCTTTTACTTTTAGCTGACCAAGACGCAAAGCTAAGAGTTGTGCCTTTGTAATCTCTGTTAACATTTCAGAAAGTTTTTTCTGCGTTAACTGAAACCCACCAATAGGCTTGTCAAATTGCGTTCTTTCTAAAGAGTAATCTCTAGCTGTTTCATAACAATCTATTGCTGCACCAATCGCACCCCAAGCAATGCCATAACGTGCACTATCAAGGCACATTAATGGAGCACCTAAGCCATCTTTGTTTGGGAGGATATTTTCTTTTGGAATCTTTACATTGTCAAAAACTAGCTCACCAGTACTACTTGCTCTCAAAGACCATTTATTATGGATTTCTGGAGCTGTAAAACCTGCCATTCCTTTCTCAACAATAACTCCTTTTACTCTTTTATTTTCATCTCGAGCCCACACAACCGCAATATCGGCAATTGGAGAGTTAGTTATCCACATTTTTGCTCCATTTAATAAATAATATTCTCCTTTATCTATTAAATGTGTTTCCATTCCCGATGGATTTGAACCATGATTAGGTTCTGTGAGACCAAAACAACCTAAAAATTCGCCAGTAGCTAATTTAGGAAGATACTTTTTTCGTTGTTCTTCAGAACCAAAAGCATAAATAGGATACATTACTAACGAACTCTGTACGGAGGCCATTGATCTTAATCCAGAATCTCCTCTTTCTACTTCTTGCATAATAAGTCCGTACGAAATATCATCCATTCCGCCTCCTCCATACTCTGTAGGTATGGCAGGGCCGAACAATCCCATTTCTCCAAATTTCTGAATTAAGTGTTGAGGAGCTTCAGACTTTTGAGCAAATTCTTCAATTATAGGTTGAACATCTTTGGTGATAAATGCATTTGTAGCATCTCTTGCAATCTTTTGTTCATCACTCAGAAGATCGTCGATATTATAGAAATCAGTCATGTGTTTATTGTGAGTTATGGTTTTATGTGATTATAGTACAAGATGATAAAAAATCTCTTTAATTGTGGAATATTATAATTGATTATTCAGTAAATCTGCTTTTCCTTTTGTAGTTTCGTGATTCAGAAAAATCAAATGAACTAATATATAGATTATGGCTTTTGAAGTAGTTGGTAAAATTGAAAAGATTATGGATACTCAACAAGTATCTGATCGTTTCAAAAAAAGAGATTTTGTGCTCTTAATTCAAGATGGTAGTTACCCTCAATACATCAAGTTTCAGGCAACACAAGATCGTTGTACTTTACTTGATAGCTTTAATGAAGGAGATGACATTGCAGTAACTTTCGATTTAAAAGGAAGACCTTTTGATAAAGGTGGTGAAACAATTTATTTCACAAACTTAGAAGCTTGGAGAATTAATGCTGCAGCAAGTGCACAACCACAAGCGGCTCCACAACAACCAAGTTATGGTGGAGGAGCTCCTGTACAATCAAATACACCACCTCCACCACCTCCACCGGTAGGAGGAGATGATATAGATGGTGATTTACCATTCTAGTATAAAAAAAGAGCTCGATTTAAATCTTAAATCGAGCTCTTTTTTTATTGAATTGGATAAGTATATTTTTTACCTCGTCCTCTTCCTTTTTTAGAATTAGTAGTTCTTTTTACTAAAACCTGTTTTTCTATAAATCTATTTTTTTGGTCAACCTCTAAAGAAATTAACTGTCCTTTATCTTTTTTTCTAAGTTCTGAAATTCCTTTATCAATCATACCAGTAAAACTATTATGATTCATTTTTAACCTAGATAATTTTTTAAGAAATCTAATCTGATTTGGTATTGATCCTCTAAGCTTATTATCACTAAGGTCTAATATTTTTAATTCTTGTAAGTTACCAATATTACCTGGCACTGTACCGTTTAAATTATTTCCTCTTAAATTAACTTTTGTAACTCTATTTTTAGAATCTACTTCTACGCCATACCATTCTGATAATGGTTCAGCAGAACCCCAACCAGTTTTATTGTACCAGCCTTTTCCATTTGTTGATTGATATAAACTTTGTAAAACATCTCTATCAGACATTAAATCTTTATCTTTATTACAACTAAATAATGCTGCTATAAGGAGTATACTAAGTAAGAAAGTATTAATTTTTTTCATAATATGTTTTTGGATGATTCACTCTTAAAACAATCAATATGAAACAGTTGACAATTAATAAATCTTAATCGGGTAGTCTGTATTTCTGTTTAAAACAAAAAATAGCATAGAGATTACTCCCTATGCTATCTTTCTTTTAGTTTCATTTTATAGAAGCTAAGAACTATTAAAACAAACTATATATACTATTATGCAGCCTTTTTAGCAGCTTTAATTTTGTCATATTCACTATTTAAAATTGGAAATCTTTGACTGTATGTTAAACATTTCCATCCCCATTCTAATGGACCGAATTTAAACTTCTTCAACCAAATAGCACTATAAGTTACTTGGAAGATATAAATTAATACAGCTATTACAAAAATTGGAGCTAGGGTTAATGTACCTCCTAAACCAAAACCAATTCCATAGAATATAACAATACCAATTAACGTTTGAGATAAGTAATTTGTGAACGACATTTTACCAACCGATGTTAATGGTTGCATTGCTTTTTCTCCCCAACTAGTATGATAAATAATTGATAAAAGAGAAGCATAAGACAATGCTAATGTAAGTTGACCAAACATCATGATAGCTTTAAAACCTAAATCAGAAGCTTCTTTAGGGAATTTAGCCATACTACCTCCAATTTGATAACCAATTAAATGGGCAGCAGTACCTAAGGTCGCAAAAATGAAAAATACTTTCCAAGATCTTCCACCTTCAGTAAAGAATTTTTTAGATTGTAGATAAAAACCAAAAAGGAATAATCCTAAAACTTTAAATGGACGGTAAGAAGGCATAAAGTCAAACCATCTCCACATAATGTTATGAACATTTTGTTTAAATGTTGTAATAAAATTTCCACTTTGGAACGCTGCAACAACTGCAGAAGGATCTTCATCGATATATCTTTTCATTGCTTCTCCAGCAATTTCTTTACTAGGGCTCATCCAACCTGGAGCTACATATAACATTACTGCATCTACGAGTAATGGTGCGAACATAAAGAAAACAGCCCATTTTAAGATTCTATCGGGCGATTGATTTCTAAACAGAATAAAGACAAATGCCATCATTCCATAAAGCATCAATATATCACCAGACCAAAATAACATATGTATAAACCCAAAAAGGATAAGAAATTTTAATCTTCTTCTGTAAACTTTAAGAAATGCTTCTTGATTGTTTCTCTGACGGTCGTATTGGAGGTAAAAACCCACTCCAAACAAAATAGAGAAGATACTATAGAATTTAGTATCAACAAAGAAATTTAATAAATGGTGAAGTGTACTATCATATTCTGCAAAAGCAAAAGTATTTAATTCTGCTGTCGGAGTAAATTTATACAAACTCCAGCTAAGAATATTTGCAAATAAAATCCCTAAAATCGCAAAACCTCTTAACGCATCAATAACGCCAAGTCTTTGTTTTCCGGTAGTAGGAGTGATAGTAGATGATGTAGTATTAGTCATGAATATAGTGTAAGTGAATATTAATTTTATTAGAGTTATCAATAATGTATAAGAACTCTTTGTGTTTTATCGAAAGATACCGTTATTAGTTACAGTCCATAAGTTAATAAAGCTTTTTACATTAGTGATGATAACATTTTACAAGACTATTTTTAGAATTTTTAATATAACACTGTTTTTCCTGATAATTTTTAGTGAGTCTATCTTTTCTCAAGAAACTGAAAAAAAATATTATGACAACTCTTATTGGACATTATGGAATGTCGATTATGAATTGAACAATAGTGATAGCCTGTTTTTTGAGGTAAATACAAGATCATCTGCTTTCGATAGTTATATCATAGATGGCTTAAATATTAATAGAGCACACATAATGCTTGGATATGCGCATAAATTTAAGAATAAGAAATTAATGGTTGGAGGATCTATAAGAGATGTATTCGAACCTAATTGGAATGTTCTTTTTCTACGTGCTTTCTTTCAACATAATGGCCAAATTGGTGGAGGTCTTTTAGATTTTCAAAAGCGATTACAATACGAACAGATTCTTCATAATAAAACCGGTGATACATCTGGCAATAGAGACGATTATGGTAGAATAGGGTTCTGGATAATGCTTGGTCGTAATTTTACTATTGCACAAGCTAAATTAAGAGCAGAATTTTCTTATGAGCTTTTTGTGAATACAAATAATAGTTCATCCGATGACAGGAGTGTAGACTTAACAAGATTACGTTTTGATGTATATTATAGATTTGCAGAAGATAAATTTAGAGTAGGCTTATTTGCAATGCGTGATACTCAATATTATTTCGCACCTGCTTCTGGACCTAGCTATGATGCTAATGGGAATTTAATTTCAGAAGGTAAGCCAGAAAGAAATTTAAATTTGATTACACCAACTTATGGTATCACTTTTAAGTATAGCATAAGGCAGAAAGAAGAATGTAATTGCCCAGGAGAGAAAAAAAGAAGATAAAATAAAAGAAGGAGTTGATTAACTGAATAATCAACTCCTTCTTGTTTAAAACAAAAGATTTAAAATTTTTATTGAAGAGCTTTACCGAATGTCAAAACTTTTCTTTGAATACGGTCAAAATCTTTTGATTCAAGTTTAAACATTCCTTTTTCAAGTGATAGGTTATAATTCTTATATGCATTTTGAGTATCACCTTTTCTTAAATAATAATCTCCTAAAACTTCATATGCTTCTGCATTATCACTGATTAAAATAGAAGATTCTATCCAAGTTTTTGCTAATTCTAAATCTGCATTCCAATTTATTGCTAATGCTGCAGCTTTATTTAAAGTTTGCCAGTCATTTTTATCTGCTTTATTTACGATCTTAATTAATTTTGCTGATTTTTCATCATTTGGAGCATCAGCAAAAGAAGATAAAGAGAATATTAAAAGTACACTGAAAATAGAGAATAACGTTTTCATTTTAGTAGTTGATTTTTTTAAGAGAAATAGTTTCCAATTTTTAGAAACCATTGAACTGAAATTTCTTTCAGCTCAAGATTTCAATATTAATTTGACAACTATTATAAATCCATCTTTATACCTATTGTATTTAAATGACTGTTTGTCAGATGTTTAATATTGTTTTAGGTGATTAAATATTTGTAAATATTGTTCAATAACGTACGCTTTGTTCATGAATGTTCGTACATTGCACGTAGTAATTCAAAAGAACTAGACATATATAATGATTAGCATAAACAAGGTCACATCAATATCACTTCTGTTAGTGATTATAGTAGTATCTCTAATTTTCCTGAAATCAATCCTCGTTCCTTTAATATTGGCTACAATTTTTTGGCTAATTGTGGTAGAGGTAAGGACATTAATTGGAAATTTATTAGGGTCAGATAAGAACAAAATACCAGTTTGGATACAAAATATTCTCGCAACGTTAACTATTTTCGCAATATTTTTTGTTGCCATAAAGATGTTGAGTATTAGTATTCAAAACTTAACAGAATCACTATCACATTATGATGGTAACCTTGTTTTAATAGAAGATAAAGTAAATAACTTATTCGATATCGATATTACTACTTCATTAAATAAGATGATTGGTGATTATAATTTTACTTCGTTACTCAAGAACATACTCACCTCTGTTACTGGTTTATTTGGCAATACTTTTACTATTATTCTATATGTGGTCTTCTTATTATTAGAGGAGAGTGTTTTTGGTGATAAGCTTGTTAAAATATATCCAGATGCAAAAGAATATCAGGCAGTAGTTAAGATGATAGCTAAGATTGGTAATTCTGTAAGTAGTTATTTAACATTAAAATCATTTGTTAGTTTGCTTACAGGTGTTTTAAGTTATATGGTTTTAAAATTGATGGGTATTGATGCTCCATTTTTTTGGGCATTATTAATCTTTGCTCTTAATTATATTCCAACAATTGGATCTTTAATAGCAACTCTCTTTCCTGCATTTTTTACAGTTATTCAATTTGCAGACCTCTCTTCAGGTTTAATTGTGTTGTTATCAGTAGGTGTTATTCAAGTAATTATTGGTAATCTTGTAGAACCAAAAGTTATGGGAAATTCATTAAATATTAGTGGATTAGTTGTACTTATTGCTTTGGCTTTTTGGGGAGCATTATGGGGCGTTGTAGGTATGATTTTGAGTGTGCCAATAACAGTAATGATGATTATAATTTTTGGTGAGTTTGAATCTACAAGGCCAATAGCAATTATCTTATCTGAGAATGGAAATATAGGCACTACAATTAGAGAAAGTGAAAAAGAATAATTAGAAATTATATTAAAAATAAAACCTCCATTGATTTCAAATTCAATGGAGGTTTTATTTTTTTAGATGGATTTATTTATTGTGAAGCAATTTGCATCAGGTAGGCACAGAACATTGCTCCATAAGTTCCTAAGGCATATCCTAAAACAGCTAACAAAACGCCAACAGGTGCTAAAGATGGATGAAATGCAGACGCAATTACAGGTGCAGAAGCTGCTCCACCAACATTTGCTTTACTACCTACAGCAAGGAAAAAGAATGGAGCTCTAATAATTTTAGCCGTAATTACCATAATAATTACATGTATAAGCATCCAAACACCACCTACAGCTAATAAACCTGGGTTTTCTAACGTTTTTGTAACATCCATTTTCATTCCTATAGTTGCTACCAAAATATAAATACATACACTACCAAACTTAGAAGCACCGTATCCTTCTAACTTTCTAGCTTTTGTAAAACTTAGAATTACACCAATAGAAGTTGCTAAAAGAACTAACCAAAAGAAGCGACTACTTAAAACACTTGTTGATGGGTCTGCTACAACAGAAGTAATATAACTACTTAGATTATCCGCTAAAAAATGTGATAAACCAACAATACCGAAAGCAACTCCTAATACAATCATTAAATCTGTTAATGATGGGTTTTTAGTAATACTATTTTGATAAGCAGCAACTTTAGCTTTTAAATCTTCAATTGCAGTCACATCAGCTTTTAGCCATTTATCTATTTTTTCTGTTTTACCGATACCTAATAATAAAATAGCCATCCAAATATTAGCAACAATAATATCTACTGCTACAATACCAGAATATAAGGATTGGTCATATTTATATATTTCTAACATTGCGGCTTGGTTAGCTCCACCGCCAATCCAACTACCTGCCAATGTAGCTAAACCACGCCAAACTTCTTGGAAACCTACGCCATTAAAAGTTTCGGGAGAGAAATAAGAGACAATTAATATAGCTAAAGGTCCACCGATAATAATACCGATAGTACCAGATAAGAACATTATGATACTTTTACTTCCCAAGTTCATAATTCCTTTTAAATCAACACTTATAGTCATTAAAACCAAACTTGCAGGCAAAAGGTAATTCTTTGCCATTGTGTACAAATTAGAATGTGCGGGAGAAATTATATTAAGTGTACTTAGAATTGATGGAATTAAATAACACATCAATAGGGCAGGGAATATTTTATAAAACTTAGACCAAAAAGAATTTTTTAGACTTGAAGTGTAAAATACAAATGCTAAAGAGGCCATAAGAAGGCCAAAAACAACAGCATCGTTTGTGATAAGGGGAGTGATAGAATTTTCCAAATTTTATATATGTATGATTAGTATTTATGTATACAAGAATACAAAAAAATATATAGAAGTAAACCTTTTAAGAATTTTTTACTCCATTTGAATTTATTTAATGAATATAATTTGAAATCAATAGGTGAATAGTCTACATTTGTTGAGTGAATAATCATTCACAAATAAATAGAAGTAAACAAAGAAAGATTTTTATACAAAAAATTGAACGTAATGTTGAAAATAAGTAAAAAAGTAAAGAGTACTGTAACAGTATTTTTGCTTATGATTATATCTTCTTTTGCTTTAGGTCAAACAGATACAAATTTAACAAGAAGAGCACTTGCTACTAAAGCTATAAATAACTCTCATATAGTTAAAATAAAACAAAATGAAGCGAAAGCATCTCATTTAGACAAACAAAGAGCTTTATATACCTATATACCTAAAGTAGGGGTTAAAGGTGGTTATGCCTACTTATTAAATGATATCACAATTTCAAGAGATATTAGTGGTACAAAAAATCAAGCGCTTTATGGTTTAGAAAATAGTAAAAACCAATCTCTAGCTCAACTAGCTTCATCTGGTTTACCACCAACTATGATTGGTGTAGCTACCCCACTTATTGAGGGTGTTTATAATAATATAGGCGGAATGGTAAATCAAATTCCTAATACACCATCTATATCAATACAAGATAATAATTTTTGGTTTTATGATGCTTATGTAGAAATGGTCATTTTCTCTGGACTCCAGGCTCCAACTTTTGCTAAGGCAGCAGAAGCTAAATCAGAAGCACAACAAGCCATGGTGGACCAAGAAAAAAATGAAATTATAATGGAAACACTTAGCTATTATGATAAAATGGCTGTTGTAAATCAATCTCTTAAAGTTTTAGAGGAAAGTCAGAAAAGGTTAGACAAACAAACAGAATTCGCAAATAAAGCTAAGGAAGTTGGTTTAGCTACTGAATATGATTTAAATAAAATTAGAATTGCAGAGAAAGACATTATTGCAAAAAGAATTGAATTAGAAGCAAGTAGAAGTCTTGTAATACAGAAACTACAACAATTAACGGGGATAGATAAGGAAGAATTAACGACAATCAATCCAGAATTAACTTTATGGATGGTTGATGAAAATGAAATTAATTTAAGTAACAGAAATGAGATCAAGGCTTTAGAACATTCTATAGAAGCTCTAGAATATAAACATAAAGGAGAACAATATGGAGCTCTTCCTAAGGCAAAAGCATTTGCACATGTAGTACAAGGAGGTACAAATATGACAAATATTGATGCTGTTCCTTTTGTTGGAGTAGCTATGCAATGGGAAATATTTGATGGTTTACAAAGAAAACGTGAAGTTCAAAAATCTGAGCTTGCTGTAATTTCTATGAAAGAAAAGAAAGCCTACGCTCAGGATTTAGTGCAATTAGATTTCCAAAAGAAAAAAATGGAATGGCAAGTAGCTACACAAATGGTAGATGTTTCAAATCAAAAACTTGATGGAGCTCAAACAGGCCTTAAAATTAAAGTCCAAGAAGCTCAAAATGGATTAACAGATGTAACAGATGTACTTGATGAAATATCAGAATATGAGAAGTTTCAACTTGAATATATTCAATCAATTGCAAATCAAAGACAAAAGGCGGTAGCATTAATTAACGCAATGGGTGTGCTTAATGTAGAACACATTCAAAACTAATTTAGAATAAATCATCATGAAATATATATACTTATCATTAGCGACGTTGCTTATTTTTTCTTCTTGTACAAAGGCTCCAGAACAAGAAAGTAAGTTAAAAGGAAAAGTAAAAAGAACTGCAGTTTATGTAGCCTCTAAAGTTCCTGGTCGAATTGTATCTGTAAATGTAGAGAAAGGCGAAATTGTTGAACAGGGTGATACACTAGCAATAATAGATTTACCAGAAGCAGAAGCAAAATTAATGCAAGCTAATGGTGCAGTTAAAGCGGCTAAAGCTCAATATGAAATGGCTTTTAATGGAGCAACAAAAAATCAAATTGATCAAGTAGATGCAGCATATACAGCTTCAAAAGAACAATTTGAATTTGCAGAAAAAAGCTATCAAAGAATAAAAGAAATGTATGATGAGGAATTGATTTCTTCTCAGAAACATGATGAGGTATATACAAAATACCAAATGGCAAAAGCAAAATATGAAGGGACTGCAGCTAAGAAAAGAGAAGTTGAGGCTGGTGTTAGGAATGAAAAACAACGTATGGCTTTAGGACAGCTTGAAAGAGCAAAAGGAGCTTTAAAAGAGGTAAATATAGCGCTATCGGAAAGATTTATTATCGCACCTAAAAAAATGAGAGTAGAATCAATGGCTCTACAACAAGGTGAATTGGCATTGCCGGGTTATAATATATTTTCTGGCTATGCAGAAGGGACAACTTATTTTAGATTTGTTCTGCCAGAAGAAGAAGTGTTAAAGTATAAAGTTGGGGATGTTGTAACAGTGTATTCTCCATTCGATTCATCTATATCTTTAAAAGGTAAAGTGGGGTCTATTAAAGAAGAAATGTCTTTTGCTACAAGGAAATCTATGAACCCAACTTATGATGTTGATCAATCGTTATACGAACTTAAATTCCTTCCTGTAAATGCTAAAAAAGCAGATAAATTACTTACGAATATTACTTTATTGATGGATAAAATTAACTAAGTGATGAAAGCATTATTACAAATAATTAAAAGAGAATTTAAATTATTCTTCTCCAATAATGTATTGCTCGCAGTATTCTTTGGAGCACCAATATTTTTTGGAATATTAATAGGTTATACCTATCAGCAAGCCAGTGTTAAGAATTTATCTATCGCAGTTATTGATCAAGATAATTCGCCTTTAAGTAGTTCAATTATAGATGCTTTAGATGAAAATTTTTACTTATCGGTAGATAAAGTTACAGCTGATGATAAAGATTTAAAAAAGGATTTACCGTCTTTTGAGGCAATTGTACGAATTCCAGAAGGTTTTGAAGGAGATGTTAATTATAAAAGGCATCCACACATTCAAATAGAGGTGAATGGAGCTAATATGATTACTGGTAATTATGCTAATATTGGAATAAGAACTGTATTAGGGACTATAAATGCAGGGGCAGAAATTGTGAGTCTTCAGAAGCAAGGAATTCCTTTTGAGACAGCAAAAGAACAATGGGAAGTTTTTGCAATTGATAATTCTAGATATTTTAATGGTACATCCAATTATTTGTTGTTTATGTTACCAGGGGTAATGGGGGCTGTAATGCAGCAGGTGTTTTTATTGGGATTGGCGTTAACTTTTAGCTATGAACATGAGAATAAGACTTTCGGAGAACTTAGTAAAATCACTAAAAATCCATTTATAGTTTTTTTAGGTAAAGCTATTCCTTATTGGGTATTAGGTATGTTTCTTTGGGGTGTAATTCAAGTAACATTACTTCCCTTCTTTAAAATCCCAACACCAACTAACATAAGTGCTTTATTAATTACTACTTCAGTATTCATATTGTCACTTACTTGTTTAGGTATGCTAGTTAGTTGGATTGTTCCTTCTCAATTAAAGGCAACAGAAGCATTAATGGTTGTTTCTACTCCAAGTTTTATTCTATCTGGATTTACTTGGCCATTAGAAGCAATGCCAGCTTGGATTCAGGCATTTTCAAATTGTATTCCACTGACTTATTTTCTACAGGCACTTAGAAAGTTGATAAACTATGATACTTCTTTAGGAGATCTGACCTATCAACTTAATTCAATGTTAATTATTTCATTAATAACAGGTGTAGCAACATTGATATTGATTACACTAAAGTTGAATAAAAAACCAGTTAATAAGTAGATAATAGTAAATTCTATTCTTTTACAATTTCAGGTAAAACTTGAAACTGTTTTGTTTTATCAAAAAAAGAGGCTGATTTCAATATTGAAATCAGCCTTCTGTGATTATATATCACAATTATTATATCTTATGATTTTATGCATACTTTCAGATGCACTCTCTTCGTCTATATAAAATGAATGAGAGTTAAGTAATATACCTTCAGAACTTTCAAGTTTTAGAGAATGACTTCCACTTTTAAATTCTCTTTTTAATTCAAAAACTGTTTTACCTTCTGTTAGTTTTTGTGCTACTGTATGACTAAGACCATAAGATGAAGTGATATGAAGAGTGATTAAACTATTTTCATTACAAACATTACTTAGAGGATCTACAGAGATTACTAATGTGTTGAAAATGTGAGAAGCCACATCTGATTCAGATTCACTATCATTTGCATAGCCTTGAACAGAAAGTGAACTACCTACAGGAGAAACAACTTCATCTGTAGCACAAGAATATACAGAAAGAGTTAGTGTAAGTAGACATACAATTTTAAGAATAGCAGTTTTCATCTTTAACGATTTAATGGTTGACATATATTCAAAACTCATTAAACACTATGTTAATATGAATTATACTTGGTAAAATGTCTACTTCCAATGGTATAATGTATGTTTAATCGATACAATTATTATAAGATACAGTGTTATCTACGGTGTTGTTTTTATCAAAATTCAGCTCTATTCTTGCCGTAGAAATGATTTTGCTATTTTCTTTGAAATTTAAAAAATAGACATTCTCATTATCAATTTGTGTAATTGTAATCATTCCCTTTCCTGAAGGACTTAAAGTAGCATGGATTGAAGAAATAAAGATTTTATCTTTATTTAAAATAGCAACTTCGATAAACTCATTGGAATAACTACAATCTTCAGATGAAGGTCCAAATTTCACATCAGCAGTTTTGTTTTGATCTCCATCTTCTTGGTTTTGAGGATTTACAAAGTTAGAAATGGTCGAAATTTGAGAAGGAGAGATTGTTTCATCTTGGGTTGAGCATGATAATAAACCCAATAATAGTAAAATTGAAATAAAATAGTTCATTGTTTTTAATTTGTATGTTAGCGTAAAGCGTTAGTCATTTGACCAACACAAAAGATGATACTAGTAAGTAGGGGGTAATTATATTAGCTGACCTTGAGTGAAAGAATTGATCACTTCTTTTTTAAGGTTTCTACTAATTGTAAAAAGGTTATCATTAATAACAACAGAATTGCCTTCTATTGCTTTTACATAGTTAATATTAATAATAAATGATTTTTGAATACGGATAAACATTTCACTAGGTAACCTTAGATGGATATCTTTTAGCTTCATTAATGTTATGTATTGTCTTTCTTCAGTAACAATATTTATGTAATTATTCTGTGATTCAATAAATTGGATATCAGAAATGTGTATTTTATTAATTCGATTTTCTGACCTTACAAAAATACATTTCTCAACAGTTATTGATTCTTGAATTTGATTAGCTTTAATTTTAACTCTAGCTTTAATAGCCGTCTTATAAAACCTTTCGAACGAAGTTGGTTTTAAAAGATAATCTAATGCATCAAGTTCATAAGTATCTACAGCTTTTTCTTTAGTATTAGATAAGAAAACTACCTGTGTAGAATTTTCTAATGATCTTACCCATTCAATTCCATTAATTTGATCAAAATCTGTACTGACAAAGAGTAATTCAGCATTGTTATTTTCTAAAAATTGATCTGCAACCAGTGGCGAATTAAAAACGGCAACAAGTTTTAAATAAGGTATCTGATCTATATAACTTATTAAAACTTCTTGTAATAGCTTATCAGGGTCTATTATGACACATGTAATAGACGATGAGGTATTTTTCATATTAATTAGTTTCTAAATAAACAGAGTCATCAGTTTAGCGATAGGATTTGTTTATTTTAAATGATAATTTGACTAGTAAAAAACTAGTCTTTTAGCAACTGTGATAGTAAAATAGGTAATTGATATAAAAATAAATCTTTCATTTAAAGAATGAATTCTAATAAATCAATTACTAAGTAAAGAGTATTCTGAAGTTGTTTTTCTGAAATTCGTTGTTTGTAATTTTTCTTCCATTTTAAATAGTACTATAGTCAATAATAATATTTAAAACGTTGTCTACTAATATTCAAAAATACATCACCAATAAGTGAATTATTACTATTATTGGCGAAAGTTATCTGAATATGTGTAAGAAGACAGTGAATGATGGTAAAGTGAAGGTAATTACAAAAGCTGCAATTACCCTTTTAGTCTTATGATTTTCCAGCCAACAAATATAAAGCTGCCATTCTAGTAGCAACACCATTTTCCACCTGATCAAGGATGATGGCATTTTCTGCATCGGCAACGTCAGAAGTAATTTCTACTCCACGGTTTATAGGACCAGGGTGCATAACTACAATTTCTTTATCGAGTGATTCTATAATTTCTTTATTTAAACCGAAATTTTGAGAATATTCTCTAATTGAAGGGAAGTTTTTAACCAGTTGACGTTCCATTTGGATACGTAACATGTTAGCCACATCACACCATTGTAATGCTTTTTTGAGGTCGTGTTCAACAATAACTCCAAGGTCTCTGATGTACTTTGGTATTAATGTATGAGGTCCACAAACCATTACTTCAGCACCTAGTTTTTGTAAGGCAAAAATATTAGAAAGAGCTACTCTGGAATGTAAAATGTCTCCTACAATAACTACTTTTTTTCCTTCTACTGAACCAAGTTTTTCACGGATAGAGTAAGTATCTAAAATTGCTTGTGTTGGATGTTCGTGTGTGCCATCTCCAGCATTTAATATTGTAGCATCAATATGTTTTGCTAAGAAATGAGGGGCCCCCGGACTAGAGTGACGCATAACAATCATATCAACTTTCATTGATAAAATGTTATTTACGGTATCTAATAAGGTTTCTCCCTTTTTTACAGAACTTCCACTAGATGAAAAGTTAATTACATCTGCCGATAATCGTTTTTCTGCAAGCTCAAAAGATAGTTTAGTTCTTGTTGAGTTTTCAAAAAATACATTGGCAATAGTAATATCACGTAAGGAAGGTACTTTTTTAATAGGACGATTAATTACTTCTTTAAACTGATCTGCAGTTTGAAAGATGAGTTCAAGGTCTTCTTTTGTAAGATCTTTAATCCCTAGAAGGTGCTTTGTACTTAACATTATGTATTATTCGATCAGGAATTTTTGTATAAAAAAACGGCAATAAAGCCGTTAAAATAATTATTTATTAATAAGCCAAAGAGTGTCCTCATCGTGACCCTCTTCTTTCCACTCAGCAGTAATATATTGCGACTGAATTGAATTTACAACTTTACCGACATACGTTGGTTCAATTGGTAAATCTCGACTATATTTTCTATCTACTAAACAAAGTAATTCAACTTTCGATGGACGACCAAAAGCCATCATGGCATCTAAAGCAGAACGGATTGATCTTCCAGTAAAGACAACATCATCAATTAAAATTACATTCATATCTTCTATTAAGAAAGGAATGTCTGTTTTACTTGGAGTAAGAATATTATCTCCTCTTCTAAAGTCGTCTCTATGAAATGTAATATCCAACTGACCCACAGGTACAGTAGTATTAGACAGTTCAAAAATACGTTGTCTAATTCTATCAGAAAGAATAATTCCTCCTTGCTGAAGACCAATTATGACAGTATTAGAGAAGTCACCATGATTTTCTATCAATTGTTGACTTAACCTACTAATTGTAATGTCAAGTAATTGACTATGTAAAATACTTACTTTTGCCATTATATAATATAGAATTTAATAAGGGTTACATTACCCTCTTTATTCCAATATACAAGTTTACGAATTTTCTTTTAAATTGGAATAAAAACCTTTCATTTTGATAAGATCATTTAACGAATTACAATGTCTGAATAAATGGTGTTTTTCTTCTACATGCAGTTCCTGCAATGTATTAAAATCAATAAATGACATATTATCAATGGTTTGTTTGCCATTTTCCATTTCTGGATCAACTCCTGTAATTAATTTTCCGCTTTTTCTTTCTACTAAAAAAAATAATTCTATACCATGGAGCGGAAGGTCAAAAAACTCGTGTGTAAACATAAATTCTTTGATAGTAATTTCGAGTCCTGTTTCTTCTAAGAATTCTCTTTTTAAAGCATCTTCAACAGATTCTCCATATTCTAAGCCACCACCGGGAGGAGCATAAAAAACACCTCTCTTACCGATAGATAAATGTTTAGCTATTAGAACTGAATCATTTTCTATTAAAAGTCCACAAACTCTTACTCGAAGTCGATGTCCAAATGTTTTTTCAACATCTGATTTACTTGCTATTTTTTTACTTTCCATGTGAATTAAATTTCGTCAAAAATAAAAAAAAGGGATAACATTTCTGCTATCCCTTAGAAGAAGTTGTAATTCTTTAGATTGACTTAAACAAAGTTAGGTCAATAGGAGTATCCTCAGCAATAATATCTTTAGAAACTGGTAAGCCATTTTCAGCTTGATAAGTAATAGTATATTTCTTTCCTTTTTCTAAATAAAATTGTAAAATATCATTCATATCTTTTGTAGGACCAGCTGTAGTGCCATTATCTATCACTTTATTTTTTATAGATAATGTTACTTGAGACGCGACTCTGTTGTCTCCAATTAGTGTACATTGCTTATTTTTAAACATTTTGACACGAACAGGAATTTTACCATCAAGTGCGGCTAACTTTTTTTGTTCATCGTTCCAAAGTCCCAAATATCTATCTGTAACATTATGAGCATGTACATATTTAATATCAAAATCCCATACTAAAGGGAAGGCATATTCAGCAGGTTTCCATGAAGATGCATAAATCCAATTTTCTGGTTTTGTTTCATCAGCAGCTCCAGCGTCCGGTAAAAACCATCCTTTATCTAATCCCGAAGGGTAGTATTCCGTAAATTTCCATTGCCCGTTTACATAAACTTCATTCCAGTTATGATTACCTTCTTTTAAAGTCCATTTTGGTGTGCCAGCTAATCTAGATGGAATACCAACAGCTCTAAAAGCATCTGCTAATAATACCGATAAACCAGAGCAAGATGCTAAACCTTGATCAATAGATTCGTATGGAGATTGATCTGGTTTTTCCCTTTCGGTAGAGTATTTTACAGCAACAACATCAATAATAGTATCATTTAAGATCTTAATTGCTTCTTCAACAGAGGTACAGTTTTTTACTATTGGAGCAAAACGATTATAAAAATCCTGTCTCCAATCATCACGTCGTTCATTCATTAAAGCATAAGGAAGAACATCATTGTAAAAAATAGAATCTGGTATTGTTTTACCCCAAGGGAATTCTTTTTTTGCTTTGTATGCTAGCTCAACATTTTCAGTTAAGTATTTAGCAGATAAAGTTTGTAAGTCTCTTTTAGGCATATAAGCTACTAGAAAAGCCATTCCGTTTTTATGATCTAATGGAGTAGTTTCAAGTGCTTTAGTAATTTCTGTTTTATTAGTACCAGCTTTAACAAGTGCTTGGTCTAATAGAATATGATATTCACTATTAATGCCATCATATTTTTCTGAACATCCAAATAATAGTAGAAGGCTTAATAATGATAGAATAATTCGTTTCATACTTTGTTGATTAGTAGGTTCATTTATTGAATCACAATTTAATCAAGAAAGTAAAATACTGCATGTATTTGCGTGTTATTACTTATTAATAAGTGTTTATGGTCAAGCGGTAGTATAAAGCCGACATAAATGGGCGTTAATTTTCAATTTGATTACATTCTTCACAATATATTTTTTTGAGATATGGATGCCCTAATAATTGAAATGTAATACCCCCGTCATTCATTGAATTAAAAAAACCACAAAAACGTAACCTATTTTTACTTATTGCTTTATATATAATCTCTTTATAACTATCCTTTTTGAAGTAATCAGGGTTTATTATTGTGAGGTTTAAATAATAAAATAATAGTTCTTCAGATGCAGAATTATTGACTGCGGCTGAACTTATTAAGTCAATAGCATATTGCTTATTAGAATAATTAATGTAAAACTTTGAAAGTCTTATTAACTCATCTTCAGTTATATTGTAGCTTTTAAATAACCTTGTGATTTTTTTTATGCAATCATTTTTTTCGATGTAGTTAAGCTCTTTTTGGGCTTTAATAGTTTTTACGATGAGGTAATTAAATTGAATCTTATCAAGATCTACTTTATTTACCCCATTTTTTTTCAGGTAATTAAGGTTAGTTATTATTTCTGATTCTAGATCTTCTTCTGTATAGAACCATAACTTGATTAGAATAACCGTTTGATTAAATTTGAGTGTAAAATTATTTGGTAGTAATGTCAACATTTCATCAATACTGCTTCTCACACTAAATAATTGGTTATCGTTCTCATCAAAATCATAAACAATTTGATTATTAAGAATAGAAATGTACTCTGGTTTTTTAGGAACAATCAACTTTTCTAGAATGTCATCTTTATTGGAAGTGTATTTTACTCTTTCTTGGATGATGCTTTGTAAAAATAAAGCTCTATCAAGATCATTATGTTGAATAGATTGACCAAACATTTCTACTAATTGAGAAGAAGATGTATTTTTAAATTCGGTTATTAATTTTAAAGAAACACTTATATCAACTTTCCTGTGCTTATCTAGAATAGGAGATAGATTTTCAAGAATATTTTTTTCTTTTAATTTATCTCTAATTTCACCTCTAGATAAATTGACGAAGTCACTATATTTTGTTTCTTTAATATCTTCAAAAAAATCACTCCAGTTTTCTTCTTGTTCAATACTTACAGTAACGTTTTTAGACATGTAAGGAGCTAACTCAGTAATAATATTTTCGGCTCTTAAATATTGAAGGGAAGTGTTTTTTTCTTGATTTCCTTCTACTGATGAATACGCTTTTATATGAATATTAGTAATATTATGATTAGTTAATTGAAGTGCATTATGTAAACTATCAAGTTCATCTTTATTGAATAAAACGTCACCTTTTTTAAAGTAAACAGTTTTTTTTAGGTTCTTTGATAATGTAGCAGAAGTGTATCCTTTTTTATTTTTGGGATGATCAACCTTTAAAGGAATTTTAAAAAGAGAAAGGTAGTTTTGATCTATATGATATGTAGTATGATAGTCTACTAAATAGTTTTTCTTAATTAGCCAAAAATTGATTTCGACATCATCAATAGTATATTTTCTAGGGAGACGTCCAATTGGAATTTTTAAGTAACCAATATTATTTCTTGTATAAGTATTTTGAATCTCTTCTTTGTAGATAATTTTATGTATTTCTCCATAAAAATTATCATCATTAATAGGATAGGCGTTATTTAAACGGGAACAAGAAAATTGATTTTTATTAATAATATCAATTGCTAAACCATCATTTTTATTACTAAAATATTCATCAAAATACCTGTAATCTGTAAGTAAAACTGAGATTTCTCTTGTAATCAGATCTAAATGGATAGAAAGTCTTACTTCTCTTGGTTTAGTTTTGTCAAACTCATTGTATTGCTGAACAAATTTCTTTGGCTTTTCCTCATTGACAGCTTTAAGCTTATCTTTTTGAGCAAAAGTGTAAAGAGGTAAACAAATGAATAGTAAAAAGTATAGCGTTTTAGTTTTCATGGTAAAAGAGCGTTTAGTAACACATCAAATTACTCAATCATCAGCATAAAAAAAACGGACTCACCTTTCGATGAATCCGTTTATAATTTTATAACAAAAGTTGTAATTATACAACAATATTTACAATACGTTTAGGAACAAAAATAAACTTTTTGATTGGTTTATCTTCAACCCATTTCTGAACAATCTCATTTGCAAAAACAGCTGCTTTAGCATCTTCTTGAGAGATATCCATTGGTAAATCTAACTTAACACGCATTTTACCATTAATAGAAACTGGGTAAGTATGTGATGCTTCTACCAATAAAGCAGGGTTAAACTCAGGGAAACTTTCAGTAACAATACTTGCAGTATTTCCGAGTGCATCTTGCCATAATTCCTCTGCAATATGTGGTGCAAAAGGAGAGACAATAATTAATAATTGCTCAAGAACTTCTTTTTTATGGCATTTAGCTGCAGCTAATTCGTTTACACAAACCATAAATGCAGGAACAGTAGTATTTAAGCTTAAGCTTTCCATATCTTCTCCTGCTTTTTTGATCGTTTTATGTAAGATCTTTAATTCAGCATCTGTAGCCTTACCATCTACAACAATCAATTTCCCTTCGTCTGTATAGAATAATCTCCATAGCTTTCTTAAGAATTTCCAAACACCATCAATACCTTGCATTGACCATGGTTTTGATTGCTCAATAGGTCCTAAGAACATTTCGTATAAACGAAGTGTATCAGCACCATATTTTTCGATAACAACATCTGGATTCACAACATTGTATTTAGATTTTGACATCTTTTCTACAACTGATCCACACATATATTTACCATCTTCTAAAATGAATTCCGCATTAGCGTAATCTGGTCTCCATTTTTTGAAAGCTTCTGTATCTAATTCATCGTTAGTAACGATATTAACATCAACATATAGCTCTTGAACATCGTAATCTTTTCTTAAGCCATAAGAAACAAACTGATTTGTACCTTTAACTCTGTAAACAAAGTTAGAACGACCTTGGATCATTCCTTGGTTTACAATACGTTTAAATGGCTCTTCATGGCTAATAAAGCCCATATCGTATAAGAACATGTTCCAGAAACGCGAGTACAATAAGTGTCCAGTTGCGTGTTCTGTACCACCAACATAAAGATCTACTTGGTTCCAATATTCAGCAGCTTCTTTACTTACAAATGCCTCTTTATTTTGAGGATCCATATAGCGTAAGAAATACCAAGAAGAACCAGCCCAACCAGGCATAGTAGTTAATTCGTAACCGAATTTATTGTCAAATTTCCAATCTTTAGCATTACCTAAAGGAGGATCACCATCTTCTGTTGGAAGGTAGTTTTCTACTTCTGGTAAGTTTAATGGCAATTGGTTATCAGGTACTAGCTGAGGGTTGTCATTTTCATCAAAATATACAGGAACTGGTTCGCCCCAATATCTCTGACGAGAGAATACTGCATCACGAATACGGAAGTTGACTTTTTGTTTACCAACTCCTAACTCTAATGCTTTATCAATGGCAACTCGGATAGCTTCATCAGTTCCTAAGCCATTTAAAAAGCCAGAATTGATCATTTTACCCCTTTTAACTTCAGTAGGGTTTTCCATATCCTCTGTTCCTTCAATTACACGAATTATCGGTAAATCGAATTTTTCAGCAAAACGGAAATCACGGTCATCAGAAGAAGGCACAGCCATTACCACACCTGTTCCGTAACCAGATAATACATAATCAGCAATCCATAAAGGAACTTCTTCTCCAGTGATAGGATTGATGACATGAGAACCAGTAAATACACCAGAAACAGTTTTTACGTCAGATTGACGATCACGTTCTGATCTATTTTTAGCTGTTTCAACATACTCCTCAACTGCTGCTTTTTGATTATCAGTTGTTAATTCAGCAACTAATTCGTGCTCAGGAGCAATTACTACATAAGAAACACCAAAAATTGTGTCTACACGTGTAGTAAATGCAGTAAGTGTAATGTCTTTTTCAGCTACTTTAAAATCTAATTCGCAACCAATTGATTTACCAATCCAGTTACGTTGCATTTCTTTTAAAGCATCTGACCAATTTAAGCCATCTAAATTTCCTAATAGACGATCTGCATATGCTGTGATACGCATCATCCATTGTTTCATTTTCTTGCGTTCAACTGGATGGCTACCTCTTTCAGAAACACCATCTTTTACTTCATCATTAGCAAGTACAGTTCCTAATGCAGGACACCAGTTTACCATTGCTTCTGATAAGAAAGTTAGACGGTATTGAAGTAAAATGGTAGCTTTCTCCGCTTCAGAAAAGTTTTTCCATTCTTCAGCAGTAAAGTCTGTTGCATTGTCATCTTTTTCGGCATTGATTCCAGCAGAACCATTTGCTTCAAATTGTGCAATCAACTCTTTTATATCTTTTGCTTTATTAGCGTCTTTGTCGTACCAAGCGTTGAATAATTGTTCAAAAATCCATTGTGTCCATTTATAATATTCAGGAGACGATGTTTGAACTTCACGACTCCAGTCAAAACTGAAACCAATTTTATTCATTTGCCCTTTAAAAGTCTTGATATTAGCCTCCGTTGTAATTGCAGGATGCTGACCAGTTTCGATAGCATACTGTTCTGCAGGAAGACCAAATGAATCAAATCCCATTGGATGTAGAACATTGAATCCTTTTAACCTTTTAAAACGAGAAACAATATCAGAAGCGATATATCCCATTGGGTGACCTACATGAAGACCAGCTCCAGAAGGATAAGGGAACATATCTAATGCGTAATATTTTGGCTTACTTTTATCAATATCAACTTTATAGATATTGTTTTCTTGCCAGTATTTCTGCCATTTAGGCTCGAATGAATTATGATTATATTCAGACATACGTTGTTTGTATTCTAAAAAATGAATTTGTTCTAAATAAGAGTCAATTCTGAGTTTTTCATCAAAATGACCTGCAAAGATAAAAATAATTGTGTATCTGTATTGATAACTAGGGGATGAATCGTCGATTTTCTAAAAAGAAAAAAATAAACGTAAATTATAAGACGTTTTTAATCAAAATTTTCCTTCCATTAAAGAGTACACCATCATTTTTTGCTTTTCCAACTAGTAATTTACCAATTGGTGATTGGGCAGAAATGGCAAATATTACTTGATCTTCAAAATTTACCTGGCCAATACTTATACTTAAGTAGTAATTACCGTTTGGAGTAACTATTAAGTTACCAGGTTGAATAGTTTCTGATTCCTCTTCCTTTAACGCTTCCATAACACGCAACTGTTGTACACTTTTGGCCAATTGCTCTGCCATTTTATCTTTTTCTAAGTGCATCATAGCACGAGAAGTATCATACTTATCTCCAGCAGTACTTCTAGTTTCTATATTTGCTGCTTGTTGTGCAGAATCCATCGCATTCTCAGAAGTTTTAATTTTCTGAATTACAGACTCTTTAAGGTGCTGCTTTAATCTTTTCTTAAATTCTTTGTCGATCATAAGATCAAATATATTGTTTTCATTGATATAAAAAAACGCCTAAACCATTTCTGATTTAGACGTCTATCAATGTGAGTTGATTATATTTTTAATCTTCAGTAGATACTTCTTCTTGAAGGATAGGTGTATTTGCAAAAATATCAACCTGTCCACGCGTAAGATCTTCTAAAGTTTCTCTTTCTCTTATTAAATGAGGCTTGCCATTAAAAACTAAAACTTCTGCTGGTCTAAATCTAGAATTGTAATTAGAACTCATGCTGTAAGAATATGCACCTGCATTTTCTAATGATAAGATATCGCCAACACGAACTTCATTTAACTTACGATCATAACCAAACGTATCAGTTTCGCAAATATAGCCTACAACATCATATACTCTTTTAGGCGCTGATGAGTTAGATATATTAATAATGTTATGAAATGCATCATACATCATTGGTCTAATTAGGTGATTTAAACCTGAGTTAACACCAACAAAAACAGCAGCAGGACTATGCTTAATTACATTTACAGTAGTTAGTAAATGCCCACTTTCTGAAACTAAGAATTTACCTGGCTCAAACCATAATTCTAAGTCTCTGCCATAATTTTTGCAGAATTCTTGAAAAGCTGCAGACATCTTTTTTCCTAATTCAGGAATATTTGTAACGATATCATCTTCTTTATAAGCTACTTTAAATCCTGAACCTAAATCAATAAATTGAAGGTTAGGGAAGTCTTTTGCACAATCAAACATTACGTTTGCTGCCATTAAGAAAACTTCAGAATCTAAGATGTCAGAACCAGAATGCATGTGTAGACCAACCACGTTTATACCATGACTTTCTACTACTTTTTTTACATGCGACATTTGGAAAATTGAAACACCAAATTTAGATCCAATATGACCTACTTGAATTTTAGCATTTCCACCAGCAGTTATATGCGGATTAATACGAATAGCACAAGGAACAGTACCTTGGAAAGTATCTCCAAATTGCTCTAAAATAGCAATGTTATCAATATTAATAACTACACCTAAAGAAACTGCTTCTTGAATTTCTTCGAAAGAAACTGAGTTAGGAGTAAATAAAATTCTTTCTGCAGGAAATCCAGCTTTTAATCCTAGCTGTACTTCTTGAATAGATACGGCATCTAAATCTACGCCATGTTCTTTTATAAGTTTAAGTATACTAAGATTAGAAAGTGATTTCATAGCGTACTTAATTCTAAGATTTACTCCATTAAAAGAGTCTCTTAATAAATTAATTTGGCTCACAATCTTATCTGCATCATAAACATATACAGGCGTTTGAAATTGATTTGCAATATCTGTTACAGGTACACCCTGGATTGAATATTCTGAATTATTTAATTCCATCGTAGGAAAAACGTTATTATTATTAATATTTTGATATCACAAAAGTATAGAGAAAATAATTTTATACCATATTATAAGATTTAATATACATAAATAACAACACTTGTTTTATTTATAACATCAAGTTAAATAATTGGTTATTTGAGTAAATGGTAAGAAATAGAGGAGTATATTAATATTCTAATCAAATAGAATCTAAAATGAGGTATATAGTTACTGTTTTTCTAATTATTACAGGAACGGTTTTTTGTTCAGCACAATCTGGAATAGATAAAAAGCCGCTTAATGATTTTAGTTTTTCATTATTAAACTCCCTATCAGAAATAGAAAATAATGGTAATATTTTTATATCACCAATAAGTATTTATACTTCTTTAAGTATGGTAACTAATGGTGCTAGTTATGATACCAAAACAGAGTTAATAAATTACTTAGGCTTTGAAAACGATGAACTTGTATTACTCAATTCGTATAATCTTAACTTAAATAAGGAATTGAAATCGAGTAAAGTTACCTCATCTTCTAATAGTTTATGGTACCCAAAAAGCCTTTCTGTTAAAACAATGTTCAAAAAAACATTGGAAGGTAGTTATGCGGCTAGAATAAAAGGAGTTGATTTTAGTAAATCAGAAAAGGTGAAAAACTCAATAAATAATTGGGTTGCTAGTGAGACTAATGATAAAATTACTGATATAATTAGTGATGTATCAAAAGATGACAGAATGATACTTGTAAATACCTTATATTTTAATGGTATTTGGGAACATCAATTTGATGTGAAATCAACTAAAGAAGGAAGTTTTTTTAAAGAGGATGGGAGCGAAGTGGAAACAGCTTTTATTTCTGAAAATAATCAACATTACAGAAGTGTTGCAAATGGAGATGTTTATGCAATAGATATACCTTATAAAGGGAATGACTTTACAATGACGCTTATTATGCCGAATGATAAAGCAGTTAAGTTGAATGACTTTGTGAAAACATTATCTTCTGATAAGCTTCTAGAAATAGAGAGACAAATGGAAATGAAAGGTGTCTACCTATTATTTCCAAAATTAAAAGTTGATTATGAAATTGATGTGATTGAGTCAATTGAAAATCAAGGTCTTAAATCCCCTTTTAATTACACAGCACAATTCGAGAACCTTTTTAAGCAATACGATGAAGATTTACATATCTCTAAAATTGCCCATAAAACGTTCTTAGATGTAAACGAAATTGGTACTGAAGCCGCTGCCGCCACGGCAATTAGTATTAGCAGGAGCTCATTCAACCCTGAAAAAAAAGAATTCTATTTTGATCGTCCCTTTGTACTATTAATTAGAAGCACTGAATCTTCTAATATTATATTCATGGGAATGATTAAGGAACCTAATTATTAATTTGAACAAAGGTTTTCGTATTTCGGATCTAATTTAATTCCTAATGCTTTTACTTTCTGAAATACACCACAAGCTTTATACTTGTCTCCTTGTTGGAAAAGAAGCTTTCCTTGTGTATAAAATAATTCACCTTTAATTGCTGAATAATTATCTTTAAAATCTTTCAACATCGAAAAATCATCTGCTTTGGCTAATGCTATTTCTATTTGAAGTAATGCACTATTCACCTCTCCAATTTCTGCATAAGCAATAGCTTGCTTGTTCATAACAGTAATAAATTCTTGATGGTTTCCGTCTACTTCATCAAAAGATTTAATATAAAGATCATATTGTTTGATTGCATCAATCGTTTTTCCTTGACTATTTAAAATATCTCCCATTAGCAAGAATGCTTTTGGGTCTGCATTTGTGTTTTCTGAATTTAAATTAGAAGCTTGAGTCATATACGTGTTTGCATATGCCATTGCTTCAGTTGTAGAAGATGTACCATCTACGCCTTCAGCAACATTGCCTTTTGTATATAAATCAGCCATTTTTAAATAGGCTTCTTGATTTCCTAATGCAATAGCTTTTTTATAATGAATTTCAGCAGTAGAAGGATTCGCTACAGTTTGGCATTTTCCTTCTTTGTAGATATCTCCAAGTAATAGTTCAGCTTCAGCATTATTTTGTAAACTTGCTTTTTGTAACCAAACAATTGCAGGAGCTTTATCATTTTTAAAATAATACCTACCAAGCATCATTTGTGCCTCAATATCACCTTGGTTGGCACTAAAAGTAGCATATTCTAAATCAGATTTATTAAGATATTGATTAATGTTCATTGTCTTTAAAGTATCTGCAGCAGATTGAATACCATGATTTGCAGCTTTTAAATACCATCTTACAGCTTTTTCATCACTTTTAGGAACACCAACACCTTGCTTGTACATATTACCAAGTAAATACTCAGCAGAATCAGAACCAACAAATGCCGCTTGTCTTCGCCATTTAAAAGCAGAAGAGTCATTTTTTTTAATAAGCGTATCACCTTTTAAATATAAATCTGATAAAGCAAGCATTGCAGGAGTATAATCTTGAAGTGCAGAACGCTGACAAAACTCAACTGCTTTCATCATATCTTGTGTTTCAGACTTTGGTGCTTCATAGTATTTATAAAGCTCATACTGTGCAATAGCGTTGTTATTTGTTATTGCTTGATATTTTATAAATTCAATATCATCATCTTTAATGAATGTTTTTACATCCATTTTTTCAAGTTCTTTTGCAGCTTCACGAATTCCATTATTAGAAGCTTTAACAAAGAATTCAACAGCTTTCTGAGAATCTTTTCTTCCTAAAAGGCCATTTTTATAAAAAAGACCTAGTTCATATTGAGCAGGACCATAGCCGTTTGCAGCAGAATTAGAGAATAGGTTAAAACTTTTCTCTAAATCTTGTTTTACATCTGTCCCTTTTTTATATGCAATACCTAAATCATATTCAGATTTAGCAGAACCATTTTGGGCTAAATATTTCTGATATAAAATATCAGATTCTTTTTTGTTGTAATTTTTAGTATCAAGAGCATCAAGTTGATCTTTAGAATCTTTGTAATTAACATCCCAAGATTTTAGAAAATAGTGTATTGATAAGTTATTGTCTTTTGTAACCTTAGTTCCGTCTTTGTAAAATTTACCAAGTAAATATGCTGACTCTATAGAGCCACCATCAGCAGCAATAGTATATAATTTTATTGCACTGCCGTATTCATTTTTAGCAACCTTTAAACCTGCTAAATGGAAAGATGCTTCTACATGACCTTTTACAGCAGCTTTTTCATAATAATGAGCAGCTTTTTTTAAGTTGACTTTTTCGAGTTCACCTTTTTGATAAATAAGCCCTAATTCATACCAAAGTTCTGGGTTGTCAGTAAACTTTGCTTCTTTTTTTAATTGTTCAACATTTTGAGAAAACGAAGAATTTGAGAAAAGGAATAGAATTAAAAAAAATACTGAAAAATTTATAATATATCTGATCATTATTATTAGATCTCTTTTTCTAGATTTTGTGATGATGTACTATTATAACATCAAAAATGAGTTTTTCTTGTATAGACTTCAAAACTTTTTTAGAATATTTGCTTTTATTTAAAAACATGATAAAAAAAGTAATATTTTTATAACATGACATCTACTCTTCGACGTTTTTTTACTTTCTTTTTTCTTGTAATTCTATATCAACCCAATATTGTTTTTGGACAGGATTCTTTAGGTACTGCTTTTAAAAAAGGACGTGCTTTGTTGCAATTATCTTCATCTACAGATGCTGTTAATTACTACTCTGATTCACATAATCATCCTTTATCTACTGGGTTAACAGGTTTTGATTTAAAAGTTGACAGCCATTTTTTTGTAAAAGATAATTTCAGTGTTGGTGCAAGATTGGAATTAACAAGATCACTGACGGAACAATTATTTCAGAACGAAAGTGAAAGGTTTAAATTAGGACTTGTTTTTAGGAGGTATTTAACAAAAATGTCTAATGGTGGTATTTATCCAGAGGTGACATTATCTTATGGGCGGACATATAATTCCGCAAATATTAATTATCAACAGCTTATTATTAACGAGGAATTTACTGGGAACTTTTTTGGAGGAGGACTTGGTGTAGGCTTTACTTATTTAGTTGGTCAGCATTTTGGAATAGACTTAGGTCTTAACTATAATTTATATTTCGTAGATGGGGAAACAACTGATTTGATTTTGAATGTTTCTGAAGCTACAAATTTTACAGAAGTGAAGGTGTCTTTTAGAGTTGGGATTGTTATTTTATTACACAAGCAAAAACAAAGTAATTAATATGGAAAAGAAATATTTATTACTTGTCTTTCTCTTTTTCTTAATAGCACTTGAGGGGGTTACACAAAATAAAAAAAATAATTTTATTAAGACAGATACTTTGAGTTTATCAAAGTCTACACAAATAATAGGTCTCCCAATTGTTTTTTACACACCAGAAACAAGTTTTGGAGTAGGAGGTGGTGCACAGTTTTTTTACTTGAACAAAGTAAATCGATTTAATTTAAGAAAAAGCTCATTAATGCTTGATGTTATTTATACATCAGAAAAGCAATTAATAATAGACGCTAACCCAAAACTCTTTTTTAATGATGGTGATTATTACCTAGATGCAGCTTTTAAGTTTAAGATTTTTCCAAACTCTTTTTGGGGGATAGGTCCAAACTCAAAACCAGAAAGTCTAGAAAGATACAATATGCAAACGGTAATGATAAGAGGTGATTTTCTTAAGAGATTACCCAAATCGTCGTTAAATTTTGGTGCTCAGTATCGGTTCCAATCTGATAAAATGTTAGAAAAACAAGAAGGGGGGATGTTAGCTTCTGATACAATTCCAGGTAGTGAGAATGTAATTATGAATGGATTAGGTTTTGTTTTTAATTTAGATGATAGAGATAACATTTTTTCACCGAATAAAGGAAATTATTTTCAGATTAATGCTTGGTATGCAAGTAAAGTTCTAGGCAGTACATATTCTTTTAATAAATATGCAATTGATTTAAGAAAGTACTTTCCAGTAAATAGTTACTTAGTGATAGCAGGTAGGGCATATATTGAAAATAGTTTTGGAGTTGTTCCTTTTCAGCATCAGGCTTGGTTAGGTGGTGGAGATAGAATGAGAGGTTATTTTAGAGGGCGGTATATTGATAACCATTTATATACTTTACAAGGAGAAGCACGTTTTAAAATTCATTCAAGATGGCGAGCAAATGTATTTGCAGCCATTGGCCAGGTAGCGCCGTATATAATTGATATCTTTTATGGAGTTAAGCTATCTGGTGGGGCAGGAATACGGTATAAATTATTAAAGAAAAATGATACGCTTTTGAGATTAGATTTCGGGGTAAATAAAGATTTAGATACAGGTATTTATTTTGGCGTGAACGAAGCCTTTTAACGCTGTATCTAAATCTTCTTTTCTTAATTAACTTCTTCTAATTCATTTAATACTGTGTGTGCTACTAGTGCATGAACTTTTTCTTTTTTACTTAAATCAATAGCTTTTAAAGCATATTCTTTAGCTGCTTTATATTCTTTTAATTTGAAAAGTAAACCTGCTTTTGTTTCTAGATTTACAGAGTTTTCGTGCACACTAATAGCAGTATCAATCCAATTATTTGCAGCTCTTAATTTATCTTCATCATTATAATATTGATACACATTAAAAGCCCAGTTTCTATATAAATATCCCTTTATTTCTTTATCTCTGTCAGATAATGTGCTTACACCTTGCTCCATTTTATTGTAAGCAGTAGCATAATCTCTAATGTTTAGATAAAAAGTAGGGTTATAGGCAAAGTTGAGTGTTTCTCCTTGTCTACCTAATTTTTCTTCTAAAAAAGACATCAATTCTTGCCAACCAGCAACATCTCTATTTGTTACAAAAGGACGCATAGAAACTTTTGCAGCACTATTAATAGTAACAATTATTTCTTTTACACCATATTTGTCTTCAATAATACGAGCATGTTTTATAACATATAAAGTAGGTTCTGAATGTAATCCTAGATGGATAGTAGCTTGTTTAAGGGCACTCCAAATATCTTTGTTTTCTATATCTTCATCTGTAATTTCTTTTAAGAATTTATCAAGATGTAAACTATCATTTGTATTTGTAGCGTAACTAGTAGTAATGTAGTGAGCAAGATCTTCTGTTGTAATGTATTTAGAAGATTCAATTTTCTTTTTTAAAGTGAAATACTGATAGTGAGGATCTTCAGCTTGTTTAGATGTTTTTATAAATTCAGCCTCAGACATTTCTCCAACAGTTAAATGTAAAGGTGTTCCATCATTTTGTAAATAGATGTACGCAGGGTAGGTATGTAGTTGTAATTGATCTACAATCTTAATCCCTTTTTTACTTTCAGCATCTATAGAAAGGCTAACGTATTTATCATTGATAAAATTACCAACTTTCTTTAAATCAAGAACTTCTTCTTCCATCCAATTACAATTGGGACACCATGAGGTTCCAATAGAAATAAAAATACCTTTTTGTTCATTTTGAGCAATTTTTTTAGCCTCATCAATTGATATATTCTTGAATTGAACGCCTTGGGCTTGGCAAAAGAATGGTAATAAAAGGAGGAGTGATAATAGTGAGCGCATTATTAAATAATTTATGTTCATTTATACAGAATTAGAACGGGGTTTTTAAACCTTATAATAAATTAAGTAAAATATGAGACAATTGTATTTATTTCTAATACTTTTTACGACTAATGCGTTTTCTTTTTCTCTTATTTGGTGCTAAAGCTAGAATAGTTGCAAAAAGGAAAAGCTGCACAGGGAATATAACCAATTGTGGTTCTGCAAAAATCCATTCTTTATAGGGCATTGCTCTAAAATGTTTCCAATTCCACCAACTTAAGGTATAATAATCGCCAATAAGATAAACAGGAAGGAATAAAAATAGACAAAGAAATAGTACTTGTTTTAAACTCAATCCTTGTTTTCTAATACTTGGTATTGCTTTTACTATGGATCCTAAGGTTACTGTAAAGAACAGAGAGATAAATGAAATCGCATAGTAAATCCATGAGAAATCCATTCTAAATTTATCCCAAAGTACCTTAGTATATTCAATTATCTGATTAATATGTTCTACAGCCAAAATGCTTAACATAGCAAAACTACATGATAATAAAATCATATAAATTAAAGCATTTTGAACAGAAGGAATTTTAAAAATTGATTTAATAAATTTAAGTGGAGAAGTTACTACTTTGTAAGTGCTCCTTTTTAACTTAAATAAGAAGCCATCACTACCTTTAAAAGGAGGAATAGTATACATTTTATTTGCCTTCCTTTCTCCAATTTTTTGAGGATTAACTTCGTGGTAAATGTTACGATCCCCATCTGTAGTCCATACAAATTTTGCTAGAGTAGCACTTGCATAGGAAAAACCTTGATCTATTGCCCCATGAAAAACAGATTCTGGAACTCCTTTTTTCTTACATTCAACAATCATGAAAGGGTCTAAACCATCTTCGTCTGTATATGTAATAATATCAGCTTCTTTCGTAGAAGATCCCATTTTAACAGGAACGCAAACACGAACATACTCGGCGGGATATCCATGATCGTAAATAAGAGATAAATAAGTGGCTAATTGAACTTGTTCTTCAGGGTTATATAATGAACGCGTTTTTATGTGAGGTAAATAGGTTACCTCATCTTTATTCTTACTTACTCGAATAACGCCATCACGTTTTCCTTTAGATAACCACTTCATGATAATTGTTTGGGATATATATTAATGTTAAATATAGTGGTAATAATTTAAAATATAAACATTTTAATCTTCTTATTTTATCTAAAAATGTGTTATTGTTTATTAATTAATCAAATTAATTTTACTTTTATTATATAGTATTACAAAATAATTAATGAATAATTTTCATTATAAAATATAAAATGCGTTGATTATACATGATAATCAACGCATTATATAAAGTAAGAAAAGCTATAACTACCTCATCTTTTCAGAATATTCCTTTACAGTATTAATAAATACTTTTACTTTTTCAGGATCAATATCTGGGTAAACCCCATGACCTAAATTGGCAATGTGTTTGTCTGGTCCAAATTTATCTAACATCGCTTTAGTTGCCTTTTCAATATCAGCAGTAGAGCCATAAAGAGCACAAGGGTCTAAATTACCTTGAAGTACTTTTCCGTTAGCAAACTTTCTAGATTCAGCAATATCCATATTCCAATCTAACCCGATTGTATTACAGTTACTTTTTCCAATATCTTCTCTTGCAAAATAAGCTCCTTTAGCAAAAACTGTTTTCGGAACTTCAGTAATTGCATCACATATTTGATTAATATAAGGCAATGCGAAAATATTAAATTGTTCAGGAGATAAAATACCTGCCCAAGAATCAAATATTTGGATCATATCTGCGCCCGCAGCAATTTGTGCTTTTAAATAAGCAATTGTGCTGTCAGTAATCATCTGTAATAACTTATGAGAGAATTCTGGTTGTGTGTAAAACATTTTCTTTGCTTTCGAGAATGTTTTAGAACCTTGTCCTTCTATCATATAAGAAAAAATAGTGAAAGGAGCACCTGCAAAACCTATTAAAGGCACTCTACCATTTAATTCTTTTTTTGTAATCTTAATTGCTTCCAATACGTAACCTAAGTCTGATTCTACATCAGCAACACGTATTTTTTGAAGATCTTTTTCAGTTTCAACTACATTAGGAAAATAAGGTCCACGTTTCTCTACCATTTCATAAGGTAATCCCATAGCTTCTGGAATTACTAAAATATCTGAGAATATAATAGCAGCATCAACACCAAGTAAATCTACAGGTTGAATTGTTACTTCAGCCGCTAATTCTGGCGTTTGACACAACTCAACAAAACCTGAAACACTGCTTCTTACAGCTCTGTATTCTGGTAAAATACGTCCTGCTTGTCTCATTAACCATACAGGAGTTCTTTCTGTTTTTTCTCCTCTAGCAGTACGTAGAATTAAATCGTTCATAAGTATATATAGATTCTGTTTATTTGATGCGTATTTTTATTTTTCTGATAATCCCAGTTCTTTACCGATATTAATCATAAAAGGCATAGCTTCTTCTAGGGTATTTTTGATTTTACCATCTAAAATAGCTTCTCTAACCTGATCTTTTATTTGCCCAACTTCTTTAGAGGGTTTGATATCAAAAGTCTCCATAATCAATTCTCCTGTAATTACAGGTTGGAAATTTCTTACTTGATCATTTTCTTCAACCGCAATTAGTTTTGATTCTACAAAATCGAAGTTCGATAAATATTTCTTTACCTTGTTTCCATCCTTAGAAGTAATATCAGCTCTACATAATGCCATTAAAGCTTCAATATCGTCTCCAGCTTCAAAAAGTAATCTTCTTATTGCAGAATCTGTAACTTCTTTTTTAACTAAAGCAATAGGACGTAAATGAAGACGTACTAATTTTTGTACAAACTTCATCTTATCATTTAAAGGAAGTTTTAATCTTTTGAAAATTCCAGGAACCATTCTCGCTCCTTTGTCTTCGTGACCATGAAAGGTCCATCCAACTCTCTGATTAAAACGTTTAGTTGCAGGTTTAGCAATGTCGTGTAGAATTGCTGACCATCGTAACCATAAATCATCAGATTTTTCGGCTACATTATCTAAAACCTTTAAAGTATGGTAGAAATTATCTTTATGTCCTTTACCTTCTCTTCGTTCAACTCCATGTAAATTGGCCATCTCAGGAAAGATGAGTTCCAATAAACCAGATGTAAAGAGAAGCTTAAACCCATAAGATGGGAGTGGAGACAAAACAATTTTATTTAGCTCGTCCATAATACGTTCTCCAGAAACAATTTCGATGCGTTTCTTATTTTCAGTAATAGCATCAAAAGTATCAGAATCAATATCAAATGATAATTGAGAAGCAAAACGTATTGCTCTCATCATTCTTAAAGGATCGTCTGAAAAAGTAATATTTGGCTCTAACGGAGTAATTATATTCTTCTTATTAAGATCGTCTACGCCCCCAAAAGGATCAACTAAATCGCCATAGTTTTCTTTGTTTAAAGAAATTGCTAAAGCATTAATAGTGAAATCTCGTCTATTTTGGTCGTCTTCGAGTGTGCCATCTTCTACAATAGGCTTACGAGACTCTCTTCTATAAGATTCTTTTCTTGCACCAACAAACTCTACTTCGTATTCTTCAAATTTAACCATGGCAGTACCAAAGTTTTTGAAAGTATTACAAGGTAGGTTTCCTCCATTTTTTGCAACAGCTTCGGCAAGAAGAATGCCACTTCCAACACATACAATGTCGATGTCTTTTGAAGGTCTTTTAAGAAGTAAATCTCTTACAAATCCACCAACTAAATATGTTTTAAAACCTACTTCTTCGGCACTTCTAGCGACAATGTCGAAGATAGGATTTTGCTCTAATGTATCTTTAAAATTGATTTCGGACACAATATATTATCTAGTAAATTTTAATCTTTTCTGATTCAATTTACAAAAGTACATTTTTTGTTTGTTTTTTGATGTGAATGTGTATCAATTCTCAATCTTTCTTAAAATTCTCTATAATTATTGGCGTTTGATGTAGTTTTTGTACAATTACTCTGAATCGTATGATATAAATGTTTGCATAATCATTTCAAACAAACGATTTTGCAGCTTAAATTTTTTAACGACAGACATTACTCCATTATATATGCGTAAGTGGGAAGACCTATTATCTTTTTCAGCAGTCTTACTATTCTTTATTTTTGTAAATATTCATGCTGATAAGTTATTTTTTAGAATAGATCTTACAGAAGAGAAGAGGTTTAGCATTAATCCAGCTACTGAACGCTTACTTGAGCAACTTCCCTCTGAGGTAACTGTTGATGTTTATTTGGATGGGCCTTTAAATGCAGAATTTGAGCATTTGAAATTAGCTATTCAAGAAACATTAGATGAATTTAAAGTTAGATCGAATGGTAAATTAGAATACCGTTTTGTAGATCCTAACGATTTTTCTGATCTGCGCCAGAAACAACAATTTCAACGTTCTATAATAGAAAAAGGTATTCCGCAAACCACTTTATTTGATGTATCAGCGAATGGAGAACAAACACAACGATTGATATTTCCGGGAGCTTTAATATCTTATAAAGGAAAACAGAAAGGAATATTGCTTTTAAAAGGTAATAAAACAAAGTCAGCACAAGAGCAAATTAATCAATCAATAGAAGGAGTAGAGTACGAATTAGCTAGTGTAATTCAGGATATGGTGCAATCTAAATCAAAAAGGTTAGCCATTGTACAAGGACATGATGAATTATCACCTCAAGAAATTGTAGAGTTTTCTAAAGTTGCTACTAATAAATATTTAGTTTCTTGGGTAGAAGATTTGTCACTTCTTAAAAACTTTGATGCTGTTTTGGTAGCACAACCTAAAACGAAGTTTAGTAACAGAGATAAATACCTTATAGATCAGTATTTAATAGAGGGCGGTAATGCCATGTTTTTAATGGATAAGGTGCAAATGAATGCAGATTCTATCCCTTTAGGAGGAGCCTATGCTTTTGGGTATGATTTAAATATTGATGACCTGCTTTTTAGAATTGGTATCCGTTCTAATATCAATTTAGTACAAGACCAACAAGCAGGTTTATTAGAGCTAGTTACTGGGGATTTTGGCGATAAAGCAAACAAAAAAAAACTACCTTGGCCATATTATATCTATTTGAATACGTTTTCAGAACATCCAATTGTCCGTAATATGGATGTGGTATATGGAAAGTTTGTAAGTTCTCTTGATACCGTGAAGTCGGTTGGAATGAAAAAAATTCCATTAATTTTCACATCAAATTATTCTAGAATTCGAAAGATGCCAAATTTAGTTTCTTTAGATGAAATCAAGGAGGTAAATCAAAAAAAATTGTTTAATAAACCACATTTACCTGTTGCTTATTTATTAGAAGGTAAATTTAAATCTTTATACGCCAATAGATTTCCACCGAAAGGCATAAACCCATCTACACGGATTAAATCATCAACAGAAAAATCTAAAATTATTATTGTAGGCGATGGGGATATTATTAAGAACAGTATTAACCCTTTAAATGGTCAAATAGAGTCTATTGAGTTTGATAGATTTAGAGGTCAATCATTATCTAATTTAGAATTTGTAATGAATTCTTTAGATTATTTAATGGATGATGAAGGGCTAATAATGGCAAGAAATAAAAAAGTTACATTAAGGCCACTTGATTCATTTAAGATAAGAGAAGAAAAATCTCTATGGCAGTGGCTTAATGTCGGTTTACCTGTTTTCTTAACAATATTGTTAGGTAGCTTATTTATTTTTATGCGGAAGAAAAGGTTTGAGAGGTAGGTTAGATTCCCAAGCAATTTTCTTCTTTATAAAAAATTGAAGTTAAAGAAGAATCACATATTGAAGGAGCTAAACCATAAAAATCTATTCTTTTAAAGCCATTGTCAATTAAAAGATTGTAGCCTTCATTGTATTTTTCTCTATCTGAGTTATCCCATATTATCACCCCTTTATTTGAAAGTTTACTTAAAGAGTTTTTACAACATTCTACTCGGTTTCTACCATCAATAATTATTAGATCAAATTGAATTGGTTGATCGTTGATTACTTGAGAATATCCTTTATTCACCTCTTTAAAAATATAGGTTACATTATCTGTAAATTGATCTTTTATTTTCTCATACCAACTTTTATCATGCTCTAAAGAATAGATTTTATTTACTCTTTTTTGAAACCATAAAGTTGAATTTCCACTTCCAAATTCAAAAACATTTAGGTTGGATAAATTTCGAGTTGATAGAAAATGAATACAGCTGTACGTAAACCAAGGAATTGATTCGCCTTCGTTGTTAACAATAGAAAATGATTTTAGACTTTTGGTCCACCCTAAATTATATAGATAACCTTTGTTGATTAAATAGTTTAAATGAAGTAAGTAATTGAAAAACGGAATTTTTTGAAGTAAAGATTGAACTAGTTTCATGTTTTACAAAGAGTAATTTATTTAAAAAATAATAAAGAGCTTTATGATTTGCTTTTTATTGAATATATATAACTGCTAATTTATAACGTATCGATGTTAAATACTCTATTTAGAGTGTAAAAATAAAGCTTAATAAAAAATCTTTTATACCCTTTAATATTAACATAGCGATAGAATTCTTCAAAATAGCAATCTCCAATGTTGGGTTTTTCTGGTATTTTAGAGATGTTCTCAATAGAATTTATTCGTTTTGTCTTATAGGGATTCCAAAATAGTAATCCACTATTTACACCACTACCATCCATTCCAATATTTTTAACAAGTGATTGTGAGCTATTTAAACAAATGCCATCGTTAATTAAAATAGTTGATAACCATTTTATAGCCCATGTACTTATAGTTCCATCAATATTACTTTTTAATTGATCTAGGCCAGTAAACGAACCATTTAGATCCATTTTTTGAAATAAATTTAATTGCTCTAGCTTATGATAGAGGAGGTTTGCACCAATGCTAAATTTATTCCAAGATTCTTTCCAAGTAGCCCATCCCCAACAAGACATGTGAGAGGAGAAGAAAGTAGAATTTTTAAAAGAGTTTTTTTGAAAAGGAGATTTTGGTAAATACCCATTAATATGCATTACTTTAGAATTGTCTTTATAGATTAATAATGCATCATTCATATATTTTAAAAATCCTGTTGACACAATTATATCATCTTCTAAAATTATTGCTGTTCCATGTTTATCAATCACTTTTGTTACGCCTTGAGTTATTGATTTAGCTAAACCTAGATTTTCTTCACTGATTGAAACTGTAGTATTTTCTGTCCAATAGACTTCATCAGTAACGATTTCTACTGTTTTTCTATGTTCAATTTTGTCTATTTCAGAAGCACCTTCTTTTAAACCATCACAAAATAAATACAATGGAGATTGATCAAACAAAGGATTTTTCTTTAATGCCTCTAGAACCTTTCTTGTATGAACTGACCTGTTGTATGAAAAAACAATTATTGGAGCTAAATTCATTATAATTATTAATATTTGGACTGTATTTGATTTAATGTTACTTGTAGGTTTTTTAAATCAATAAAGACATTTGCATCATAAGTATTTTTAGATGTTCCTTCAGTTAATTGATAATAATAATTGATATCAAGTTCTGATGCTAAAGAGAAGTAACAATTATTTTTACTATCCGTGTGATTTCTAAATTCTAAAACAGTGCCACCCTTTTTCATAAATAACATATTAGTTAAGCCTGCACCATGAAGCCCAATAAGAACACTGGTCTCTACTATAATTTGAATTTGCTTTTGTAATGAATAATCTTCAAAATAATGTATTTCAATTTCATTTTTTAAGAGGACTTCTTGTACAGCACTTTCATTTGATATTTTCCTTCTAGGAGCTTTTTCTCTACTTATAAAAACTTTTCTAAAAGGAGCTATTTTTGTATTGAAATTAATAGTAAATAAATCTCTTACTTTTTCTATAATTACCTTATTATAGTTTCCTGTATGAGCAGTATGACTTGTTATTAGTAAATCTTCAACATTATTATTAATAGTAGAGTCATAAAAAATAGCTTTTTGATTTATAATTGATAATGACTCTTCCACAAAGGTAAATTTAGCTAAAGAGTTTGGTAATAAAATTGGGTAACTATCATCAACTTCATTAGCCATAATTAATCTAGGAATTACATCTGTAAACCAATGGAAGTAACCATAACTCCAATTGTCTATGCACCAAACTCCTTTTTTAATTACATTAGTTTTCTTTAAAAAGAAGAAGTTTTTTAAAACCCTTTTTTTAAAAGATATTTTATTTATTTGACAGTAAGACTGATTTTTCTTAAATGAGTTATTCGATACTATAAGATCCAAAAATATATTTGTGTTTTTCTCGAAAAGTAAATGTGAAGGTTTGATCAATGCAGTTTTTGCATTTTCGAATAATGATTTATCAGACTCTTTTAAGTTTTTTGCATCTGTTCTAATGCTATTATATTCTTTATATCTAATAATCACAGTATATATTTTTTTATAAAGTGTACTAAGAAAAATGATCTGAATTGAATTCTACCTACCTCACGTGTATCTTTAAATAAGAAATTTATTAGAAAATTGATAAAACATAAAGTAAAAACAGAAGCGATTGCAGCACCATTTGCACCATATTTCGGTATTAATAGTGCGTTCATTCCAACATTGATAAAGATAGAAGCAAAACTCGTAATCGTAATAATCTTTTTCTTGTTTAATAGTATCAGGTAATTACCTTTCATCCCTCCATTGTATAAGAATATCATTCCAACAATTAGAATTTTGAGATTATTTGCGGCTCCAGAATAGGATGGACCATATAATAAATCAATTACAAAATCACTTAGAAATATTGTTGCAATAACTCCTAAATATGATAAGCCTGATAATAATGAACAAATCCTTTCATACGACTTGTTTAAATCTTTTATGCTTTTATTATATTGTTTAGTGAGTTCTGGGAAAAGTGAACTCGACATTATTGTATAAATTGCAATAGCAATATCATTAAGTTTTACAGCTCTAGTATAAACTCCAACGGCAGTTTCATCTATCATCCTATCAATCATTATCTGATCTATTTTGCTATAAATAATAAATGCCAAACTTGATAATAAAAGAGGAAAGAATGAAGTCCAATAATCTTTAAAAACAGTACTCGAAAATTTGAATTTTATAAAGCTATACTTCTTGATAAAGATAATGGAGAGAAGAAGAAAACCAATGATAAAATCAACCAAATAAGTGGCTACAAAATACTCTAAAGATAAATTTTCAGTAATACAGATCACCTTAAGTATTGAGGATATAATAAATCCACATCCTTTGGCTATAACAGTATATTTAGAGAGTAAGTCTGCCTGAAGCTTAAAAGTGAAAATGTCAAATACTTGAACTAGAATACTTGAGGATATCATCCATCCTACAATAATTCTTTCTTGTGACCCATCAGCAAGATATTGCAAAATTAATCCACTAGTTAAAAATGAGATCAAAGCAGCAGATGCTCTCATTGTAAATAGGACAGATAAATTAGTATTAGTCGTTTCTCTATCACTATTAACAAAATTCCTAATAGCTAAACGATCTAAACCAAAACTAGAAAAGATTAGAAATAACGAAGAAACAGAAATTGAGATGTCCCAAATACCCATCTTGGATGGTCCAAGGTATCTACTTACCCAAGCGTTGATTAGTAATCCACCAACCATCCTAATAATTCGGTCTAATACTAACCAATTGATATTTTTTAGAATAGACTTAACACCGTCTTTTTTATACCAATTAATGAATGTTTCTTTTATACCCACTTTTACCTTTTATCAATAAAATAAATTCAAACAAAGTTACTAAATCACCTCACATAAAAATTCATTTTGATTGAAATTTTATCATAATACTATTCTTGTTTTGAATATTGATCTTTATAAAAGTTAATTCAAAAATAAATGAACTTATTTTTAATCTGTATTTATCGTTTATTTGTCTTAATCTTTAAAAGATTCGGATTTGTAACCATATTTGTGGAACCTTAATACAAATTAATTTAATTATTAATGAAAATTACTCATATAAGTACATACCCTTACGGAGGGGCAGGGAAAGCTGCTTATAGATTACATTTAGGATTATTAAATCAGGGTGTGCAATCTAAAATACTTACTAGAGAAGAAACTTTAAATCAAACTGAAGTTTATGCTTATAACTCTTCAAAGTGGTTTAGAAGATTGTCATCATTGGTGAAACTGATAAAATTATTTCCTCGTTATATCAAGGAAAATAAATATTGTGAAGGATTTTCTTCACCATTTTCATATTATAAAATTCACGAGCATTCTCTTGTTAAAGAAGCTGATATAATAGTATTACATTGGACGACAAACTTTTTGGATTACCCATCATTTTTTAAAAATATAAATAAACCTGTGATAATATATCTTCATGATATGGCACACTTTCTTGGAGGGTTTCATTATTTAAATGATCTTAATAGGTTTAAAGAATATTCCTCTCTAGAAACATATTTTAAAAAAATTAAGAAAGAAGTATACCAAGGTAAAAATATTGAAGTGTCTGCTCCTTCACAATGGGTATTAGATCATTCGTTAGAAAGTGAATTATTAGCTAGTTTTAAACATCATAGATTTTATAATTGCTTAGATGAGAATGAATTTATTATACATGATCAAGAAAAAGCAAAATCATTTTTTAAATTAAATAAAGATGAAAAAGTAATTTTATTTATTAGTGAAAGAGTCTCAAATTATAGAAAAGGAGCTGATATTTTAATTGATGCATTGAAAAAAGTTGACCTTAAGAATATTCAGTTACTAATTGTAGGAAACTATGATAAAAACCTTTTTGATTCACAAAATATAAAAGTTGCAGGGTTATTAACATCAGAGGAAGAGATGGCTTTAGCCTACAATGCTTCAGATTTATTTATTTTACCTACTCGTGAAGATGTATTGACTAATGTAATGCTTGAGAGTTTATATTGCGGTACACCTGTTATGTCCTTTTCAAATGGAGGTATGAGAGAAGTCATAAATCAATCAAATGGAATTCTTTTAAATGAAACAAATTCGGATTGTTTAGCTGAAGGTATTCAGAATTGGATAGAAGAAGACAAAACTTATGATAGAGAATTAATTCGAAAAAATGCAGTTGAAAAATTTAATATTAACGACGCAGGTTTTAATTTTAAAAAAATAATTGAACAAATAATTGATGAACAAATTTAACTTTCAAAAATATAGCTGGGTATTTGTAATACCAGTATTTTTTATCTTTAGTGTAATTTATTTTAATCCTTCATTTTTTGAAGGAAAGTCTTTACGTCAGAGTGATTTAGTTCATTTTGAGGGTATGTCTCATACTTCTCAATTAGAAGCAAAAGAAACTGGAGAATCACCTTTATGGAATACTGCAATGTTTTCAGGAATGCCTGAACTTCTTTTTTCAAGTTTAAAAGGAGATCCAACACACGTATTATTTGCTGGGTCGATGTTAGGACTTCAAAGTACATATGAGAATGCAATGACTGTTTTCTTATTAATGTCATGTTTATGGATTGCTTTAATGTGTTTTAGAGTAAACCCTTGGGTAGGGATGTTTATTTCTGTGGCATTTGCAATGAATACCTTCTACATAACATCATTGGAAGCTGGACATATGACAAAGTTATGGGCTATAGGATACGGTGCTATGGTGATTGGAGGTATGCGATTACTTTTTGATAAAAAATGGTTACTTGGAGTCGCATTACTTGCAACAAGTGTAACATTAGAAGTTAGAGCTACTCACTATCAAATTACTTATTATTTAATCTTTGTGTGTTTAATATATGGCCTTTCAGAGCTTTATTTCTTTTATAAAAAAGGTGAACTTAATATTTTTCTAACTAGAGTTATTCCTTTAGGTATTTTAGCTGCAGGATTGGGAGCTTCAACTCAATTATGGAAAGTATGGACCACAAAAGAATATTCTGAATATTCAATTAGAGGTAAGAAAGAATTAACACCTCTTCAAGGTCAAGAATCGAATCACACAGAAGAGGGTTTAGATAAAGATTATGCCTTTAGTTGGAGTGAAGGGAAAATGGAAACTTTGACATTAATTGCTCCTAATTTTTATGGAGGAAGTAGTCAAGAAAATATTTCTAAAGATGGACCAATGGCTGCTCAATTAGAAAAGGCAGCAGGTAAACAACAAGCTAAATCAATAATTAATAACCCGAACTTTAAATTACCTCTTTATTTTGGTGATCAACCATTTACTGGAGGTCCTATCTATCAAGGTGCAATTCTATCATTCTTATTTATTTTAGCCTTATTTATTTTAGATAAGAGAGAACGGAATTGGCTAATAGGAGGAGTTTTAATTACAGCTATGTTTGCTTGGGGTAAACATCTTCAATGGTTTAATTATTCATTATTTGATATCCTTCCAGGGATGAATAAATTTAGAACTCCTGCAATGTCATTAGGTGTTACTTGTGTAGTAATGGCTATGGGCGCTGCGTTAGGTTTTGATAAAATTATTAAAGATGGTTGGAATGAAAAAACACAAAAAGCAGCTTTAAATGCAGCAGGAGTAACTGTTGGTTTATTAGCGTTAATGTGGGTAGGAGCTGGATTTATGGATGTTAGTGGACCTCGTGATGCACAGATATTCCAACAAATGTTTGGTATAAATGACCCTAATATAATTCGTCAGTTTACAAATGCATTAGATGCTGAAAGAGTAGATATGATGAGAGGTGATGTAGGAAGATCTATTTTGTTTGTTCTTGTAGCAATCGCAGTACTTTTTGCTTATTCTAAGAAGAAATTATCTATGACATTAACCGTTATAATAGTTGGGTTTTTGACATTGGGAGATGTTTGGGGTGTAGCAAAAAGATATATAAATGATGCTTCTTTCCAAAAAACGAATAATAAAGAAGTACATACTCCGACAGCTGCAGATCTAGCAATCCTTAGAGATAATGATCCTAATTACCGTGTGTTAAATTTAACTGCGAATGTCTTTAATGAGGCAAATACATCTTACTTCCATAAATCAATTGGTGGTTATTTTGCCGCTAAATTAAGACGTTATCAAGATTTGATAGAACGAGAGTTACCAAGAGAAATGCAAACTTTAGGAGAGGCAATTCAGAAAGGTGATACTTTGGCCATAAAAGCAACACCCGCTTTAAATATGCTGAATATGAAATATACAATTTTAGGTGCTGATGCAAATGCTGTTTATCAAAATCCAAATGCTTTAGGGCATGCGTGGTTTGTGGATAAAGTAGTAAAAGTATCATCTCCAGATGAAGAAATTGAAGCTTTGCCATCAATAGATCCAAGTATTCAAGCAATTGTAGATACAAACAAATTTCCAAATGCTGATATTTCATCTTCTAAATCAAACGGTGATAAAATTGAGCTGGTAGATTTTCATCAAAGAAGAATAAAATATAATTCACAATCTGTAAAAGGTGGTTTTGGTGTATTTTCAGAAGTATATTATCCCGCAGGTTGGATTGCAAAAATCGATGGTGAACCAGTTGATATTATTTGTGCTAACTATGTATTAAGAGGATTACATATTCCAGCAGGTACTCATGAAATTACTTTTGATTTTGATCCAGACTCTTACGTTATTGGTGGTACTATATCCATCATATCGGGTTATTTAACTTTATTATTGTTAGTAGTAGCAATTGGCTTTACAGCATATAATTTAAAGAAAGAGAATAATTAAAAGTAACAACTGATTTTTAAAAAGACACTCATTATATTAAAGTAATGGGTGTCTTTTTATTTTTCTAAATCAGAATAAACTCTTTTTAAAGCTAAGGTTGATAAAGAGGTTTAAGAGAGTTTTTATTATTTCAGTAGTTTTGTAATTGATTATTCTCATTAGAATTCATATTAAGATATATTATTTGTGATGCAACTAAAAGTAGCGGTAATAGGTGGAGGAGCAGCAGGTTATTTTGCGGCAATAAAAGCAGCAGAAAATAAAGCTGAAGTTCACCTTTTAGAAAAGACTTCTAAGGTTCTAGGTAAAGTAAAAATTTCTGGAGGTGGTAGGTGTAATGTAACTAATGCAACCTTTAACCCGGTACAGCTATCAAAAAATTACCCAAGAGGAGAAAAGTTCCTAAAGAAAGCATTTAATGTATTCAATGCAGAACATACCGTAAAATGGTTTGAAGATAGAGGAGTTAAGATTAAAGAAGAGCCAGATAAGAGAATGTTTCCGGAGTCTAATGATTCCCAAACAATAATAGATTGTTTGCAAAAAGAAGCCTTTAAATGCCATGTTAACTTACGTTTAAGTAGTACAGTTACAGGTTTAACTTCTAAGGAAGGAAATAAAATTGGTTTAGTAATTAATGGAATTGAAGAGGTTTTTGATCGTGTAATTGTCTGTACTGGCGGACAACCAAAAATTGAAGGTTTAAATTGGTTATCAGATTTAGGACATACAATAGAAAGACCTGTTCCTTCATTGTTTACCTTTAAAATTCAAGATAAAAAATTAGCATCATTAATGGGGTTGTCAGTTCCAGATGCAAAAATAAGAGTTATAGGAGAGAAAAAATTACAAGAAACAGGGCCACTTTTAGTAACTCATTGGGGAGTTAGCGGACCTGTAGTATTAAGAACTTCAGCATGGGGAGCAAGAGCCCTTTCAGATAAAAACTATCATTTTTCTATTTTAATATCTTGGTTTAATAAATATTCGGATCAAGATTTAAGAGTTTTTATTCAAGAGCAGAAGGAAAAATTAAGAAAGAAACAAATTAAGAATAATAACCCCTTTACATTACCACAAAGACTTTGGGATTATTGTTTGGATAAGATTGGTATTCCCGAATCAAAGATGTGGTTAGATCTTAGTAAAAAAGAACTCAATAAATTAGTTGAAATGCTTTTGTCTGATGAATATGAAGTAAAAGGAACTACTAAATTTAAAGAGGAATTTGTTACTTGTGGAGGTGTGAGTCTAACTGATATCGATGTAAAAACTATGCAAAGTAAACATATTAATAATTTATATTTTGCAGGAGAATTGATGGATATTGATGGTATAACAGGTGGTTTTAACTTTCAAGCAGCATGGACAACGGGATTTATTTCAGGTTGCTCAGCTTCCGTACTCTTAGAATAGTGCAATTTTATAATGATTTATATCTTAAGTTTATAAATAATAAAGGTGTTCAAAATTTAACAGAATATATAGATTGTTAAATTTTGAACACCTTGTTTTTTACTTAAACATCAATATTAATGAAGTGTGTGAATGATTTTTAATTATCCCCATAACAATAAACAACTTTTGGAAAAATGGATTCTTTTGATAGAACTTTGAAATGTACCTAAAGGGGTATAACTAAAAAGTACAAACAATCAATATGAATCAATTTTTATTATCCTTATCTATAATACTATCTTCTATTACTTATTCATTTGCAGGTGAAATAACTGTAAAAGGACAAGTTGTAGATAATTATGGAGATGCTTTACCCGGAGTAGTTATTTACGAAGCTGGTAATACTAGTCATGGTACATCAACAAACTTTGAAGGTTATTTTTCTTTTAAAATTGAAGAAGGAAAAACGCTAATTGCTCGTGCAGTTGGTTTTAAAGAACAAACTTTTATAGCCACAAATGATACTGAATTAAAAATATCTTTACAAGAAGATGCTACAGAGCTCGAAGCGATTGAAATTGTAGGATCACGTAGTCAAAATAGAACTGTTACTGAAACTCCAGTAGCTATTGATGTAATTAACTTAGCAGATGTAACTGCAGCAACTGGGCAGTTAGACATGAATCAATTGTTACAATACGTAGCCCCATCTTTTAACGCTAACAGACAAACGGGTGCAGATGGTGCAGATCATGTAGATCCAGCAACTTTAAGAGGTTTAGGGCCAGATCAGACATTAGTTTTAATTAATGGAAAAAGAAGACACCAATCTTCACTTGTTAATATTTACGGAACTAGAGGAAGGGGAAATACGGGTACAGATTTAAATGCTATTCCAATGGCCGCAATTGAACGAATTGAAATCTTAAGAGATGGAGCTTCTGCACAATATGGGTCTGATGCTATTGCAGGAGTTATTAATATTGTTACCAAGAAAAATGATGATGGTATTAGTGTTAATATGGGTACCGGAATTACTTCTGAAGGAGATGGAGCAACTGCAAATGTAGATGTAAACTATGGAGCAAAACTGGGTGATAATGGTGGCTTTCTTAATTTGACAGGGCAATATCAACATAGAGGTAGAACAAATAGAGCTCCAGCAGAAGGAGAAGAAACATTTAGAACAGAAGTTGGTGATGCATTAGCGGATAGTTATGGAGCATTTTTAAATGCAGGAGTACCATTGTCAGAAAATACAGAAATTTATGCTTTTGGTGGTTATAACTTTAGACATGGTGAATCTTATGCTTGGACTAGATTTGCAGATGATGACAGGAATGTACCTGAAATTTATCCAAATGGATATAACCCAAATATTATTTCTGATATCACAGATTATTCTGTAAGCACTGGTATAAAATCTATGTACAAAGGTTGGAAACTTGACTTAAACAATACTTATGGTTATAACGGTTTTGATTACTCGGTTAATAACACTGTGAATGTATCAATGGGGGCTAGTTCTCCAACAAGTTTTTATGCAGGTCGTCATTATTTATCTCAAAATGTAACGGGGTTAAATGCATCTAAATATTATGATGGCATTCTAGAAGGTTTTAATGTAGCAGTTGGTACTGAATTTAGAATTGATCAGTATGGAATTGGAGCTGGTGAAGAAGCATCTTACAAAAACTATTCTGATGGTAGTTTAGATGGTGGAGCTCAAGGTTTTCCTGGTTTTATGCCAGAAAATGAGGTGAATGTAAATAGAACAAATGCTGCTGTATATTTAGACGTAGAAGCTGATATAACTAAAAAATGGATGATGGCTGTTGCTGTTAGATATGAAAATTATAGTGATTTTGGAAGTACATTAAACGGTAAAATTGCATCGAGATATGAAGTGTCTAAAGCACTTGCTTTTAGAGGTTCTGTAAGTACTGGCTTTAGAGCACCTTCTTTAGCTCAAATTCATTATAATACAAAGTTTACAGATTTTGCAGGAGGTGTAGGTATTGATAAAGTAATTGCTCCAAATGATAGTGAATTAGCAAAAACTTTAGGTATTCCAGAATTAACACAAGAAAAGGCATTCAATGCAAGTTTAGGTTTTACATTAAACCCTGTTGATGGTTTATCTTTAACGGTAGATGGTTATTATGTTGCTATAGATGATCGTATTGTATTAACGGGAGCATTTACAGAAGATGATCCAGATGTAGGCGATGAACTTAAAGCAATGGGAGTAGGTGCTGCCCAGTTTTTTACAAATGCAATTGATACAAAAACTATGGGAATAGATGTAGTTGTAGCCTATACACATCATATTGATTTACATACTATAACAACATCTTTAGCAGGTAATTTTAATCACATGGAACTTGGAGAAATTCATACAAGTGATAAACTAAAAGGAAAAGAGGATATTTATTTTGGAGAGCGAGAACAAATGTTTTTATTAGCATCTGCTCCTAAAAGTAAATTTAATTTCTCAGTAAATCATTCCTATAAAAAACTATCAACAATGGTTAGACTGAATAGATTTTCTGAGGTTGAATTAATGAACTGGGATGAAGAAATTGATTATTATTCCGCAAAAATCACTACTGATATTGCAGTAACATATGGGTTTACAAAAAATATTAATTGGACTCTTGGAGGTAATAATATTTTTAACATTTATCCGTCTAAACAAGATCCTTTAGCAACGGAATCTGGTGGGTATTACGATGCAGTTCAAATGGGTTTTAATGGAGCCTATTTCTATACAAAACTTGGTTTTAATTTCTAATAAAAAACCTCCTCAAGTTATTCTAAATTTGAGGAGGTTTCTTTTTATTTCTCTATAGTGAAATACAATAATTTATCTTGAAAATCTGTATTATTCCCTTTGTTAGTAGTTAACCAAGATTGAAATTCTTCTGGACTAATAGTTTTTATTCCACCTTGTCCGGTTTCTAAAATTGGTTTAGTAAATGGGGTAGGACTATAAATCACATACAGCCTATTAAATAATTTATCTTTGCCCATGGTAGAAAGTTGTAGTTCATCAATTTGTCTACTTGATAGGTTTTCGAAATCAGAAGCTTTTTGTGGGTCAAAAAGGATGTATTCTTTATCACTCTCAATTTTTAAAGCATCACCTTGCTCACCTTTTAATGAGGAGTAAGGAAATAACCTGTAAACAATACCCTCTTCTCTCATAAAAACACTCACATACCCATCTTTGGGAGATTTGAAAGAAACATAAAGACTTTGTCCCTCTTTAAACTCATTTGTTTCACAATCACTTGATTGATTACAACTAAGTGTTGCCGATTCAATTTTTATATTAGGAGTAGTAATCTCTCTACCTTTTCCACTAACGGCACATTTTAGGTAAACAGTTTGCTCTCCATCAATAGTTTCTATAAACCATTCATAAGAAAGGTTAGTTGTTTTTATCCACTCACCTTTAACAGTAGAAGTATTTAAAGACATTAAATCTGTTGATGAATTGTTGACTTGTAAATCTGTACTAGATGAAAGGTTTGTGCCAAATTGATCTGCCAATGCTTGTATTTGAGCCTTCCTTAATAGTTGTTCTTTAAAAGTGCCTACGGTATAACTGTCTAGTAAAGGCTCTGTTATTGCTGCACTAACTTTCTTAGTTTTCTGTGCAAAAACTACTGATGGAGTAACGATTAAGAAAAATAAGAGTATATTTTTATACATGTTGTTTAAGACTATTTAAGAATTTAAAACTTTGAATTGTGAATTTAAAAGTAATTCTAATTATATTGAACTTTTAAACTGACATTTTTTATCATAACAAATATCTATGAAAAGTAAACTTTTTTATGCAATAGCGTTAATGTGCTCTTTACTACTTTTTAACTTATCCGCACAAAGTCAGACTAAAAAAGAGAAGAAAGCAACTTTAAAGCAATTAAAGACAAAAGCAGTAAAAGATGCAAAGAAACAGGCAAAGTCTTTATCTAAGCAAGGATACACTGAAATTCCTGGCGATTTACCAATGGCAATGCAATTAGAAAACTCATATTATGCTAAGTTAGCACAAGATGATATGGGCAATCCAAAGTTCTTTGTGGTTTTTCAAGAATCTAAAGGCGAATCTTTTGCTGCAGCAAAACAATCAGCATATCAATTATGTTTGAATGAATTGGCTACTCAAATTGGTTCGGAAATTATTGGTAGAATTAAGACAAATCTTTCTAATTCTGAAAGCTTAAATGATTCAGGGTCAGTAAATGAAGTAATTGGTTCTTATCAAAATAATGTTTCTGCTCGTTTAGGAAGAACAACACCAATTATGTTACTTAAAAAAGTAGATGGTGGAATGACTTTCATTTCAATGTCTGTTAAGTATCCAATTTCTGAGGCAGAGAGAATTGTAAAAGATGATTTAAGAAAAGAATTAGCTAAAAAATCAGATCTTCAACAAGATGAAATTGATGGTTTATTAGATATCAGATAAATAGTAGTCTGTAATTCTAAAAAAGGTATCACATATTTAAATGTGATACCTTTTTTTATTGGATTGAAAAATTAAAATTTGATCTCTTGTAGCTGCGTTTCCCATTCCGATCGAAGAATTCCATAACTAATGGAATCAAAGTATTTTCCATTTATAATTCTTGCATTTCGAAATTGTGCTTCTTTTTTCATTCCTAATTTCTTTGATAGTTTCATCATTCCTTCGTTCCCAGACCAAGTTGTTAAACCAAGTCTTACTAAATCGGGCCTTTCTAGAAATAGAGAATCGATCCAAATGCACAAGGCCTTATAACCAATTCCTTGATGCCAGAATTCTGGGTTAAAAACAACGATTCCAATTTCCATCCAATTAGTTTCTTCAGACCTCCATCTCCATGTTACTTCGCCAATAAGTTTATTAGTTTCATTGGTGATGATTTTTTTATGTGGTAGTGGATTTACTTTATTTTCAAATTCGATTCTCAATTGATGAATATAATTTTCTATTTCATCAACAGATTTCTTTTTAAAGTAGGGAGCATTTAAAGATTGATAAGTGTGATGAGGAAGTAACCAAAACTTATATTCATCTAGGTCTTTTAAGGTTAATGTTCTTAGTTTAATCATTTTGATTTGTCTATTTAGTTGCTAGCCATTATTTAATAGTTAGTTATTTGACAACTAATAAGAATATCATGACAACAGAACATTGAAAATATTATCTGTTAAAAGGATACTTGAGTTTAAAACTATTAAATAGTAATCCAACAACAACAAGCAGTCCACCAATAATTTGGGCAGGAACAATTTGGTCTCCTAATAAAAAAGAAGCTGATGTGCCAAATACGGGTACTAAGTTCATAAATAAGGCACTAGTTTCTGCACCAATTTCTTTAATTGATATAAACCAAAATGCACCACAAATTGCTGTAGATAATGCACCCATAAAGAAAATTGCTAATAAATATTCTTGTGTTGTAGGGAAGATAAACTGCTCTGTAAAAAGGCTAACGCTAATAAAACATAAACACGCAACAATTGTAACTAAGGTTGTTAACCACAGCGGACTTATTCCTGTTAAATATTTTTTTATAAATACGTTACCAAAAGAGAAACTGATATTTGCCGCTAAAATATATAAATCTCCTTTAGAGAATGTAAGATGTTGTATTGTAGCAATATCTCCTTTTGTGATAACCATTAATATACCAGCAAAACCAAAGCAAATCCCAATTATTTGTTTAGGTTTTAATTTAGTTTTTAGCATTGGTATAGATATTAAAGCTGTATTAAGAGGGGTAAGCCCAATAATTAATACACCATTAAAAGCAGAGGTAAATTTCAGTCCTTCTAAAAAGAGAATATTGTAAAAAAATGCCCCTACAATGCCTAGAAATATAATTTCTTTCCATTTTGAGATACTTTTTTGAACTTGTTCTTTTGTAGGCTTTTTAAATAAAATGATAACAATTAGAAAAAGAGCACCCAAAGTATATCTATAGGTACCTGTTAACATTGAAGAGGTATAACTTAAAGCAATTTGAGATACATGGAAGTTTGTTCCCCATATAAACGTTGTGAATATGAGGAATAAATAATATTTATTTTTTGTTGGCATCTGCGTGTTAATAGAAGTTTAGAGATGCAAAGATGCAATTTTTAGCATGATATTCGTATAAGTAATTTTAATTATAAGATATAATCCTAACAATTACCTTACAATAAAACACAATTAATTTGATGTGTCTATTTAACTTATGTACAAAAATAATATTTGTACAATTGTTCTTACTCTATTTTACCCCTTCGATATTTTCACAAACTTATAGAAGTATTGATGTTATTAATGGTTTAGGCTTCGAAGACAATAAGGAAGTGAAATCTAATGCATATGCACTTTTAATAGGTACAGATCAATATCAGGATTTTGATGACTTAAAAAATCCTATATATGATACTGAAGGTGTAGCAGAAGTTCTTAAAGAAGACTATGAATTTGAGGTTGAAATTCTAAAAAATCCTTCAAAAACAATGATTTTAAATAAGTTGAGAGCTTATAAAGATAAACTTAAAAAATACGATAGGTTCATTCTTTATATTGCTGGTCATGGTACTTATGAACATCGATATTTTAATGAAGGTTTTTTAGTAACTAGCCGAACTAGAAATGAAATAAAGGACCCTAATTATGAGTCTTATTTGCCTTTTTATACTGTAAAACAGCTTACAGATAACTTTAGATCTAGACAAGTAATGCTTGTTGTAGATGTCTGTTTTGGAGGTGCATTCAATGATAAAATTACCAAAGGAAGATCTGTTTATACTAAGAATAATCATTTATCTGCTCCTCAGTTCTTGCAAAATCAATTAAAAGAAAGAAATAGGTTCGTTTTAAGTTCTAGTAGATTAAATCCTGTAGCTGATGGTATGAAAGGCAAACATTCTCCATTTGCTCAAAAGTTTATTCACTCTTTAAAAATTAATGCTGAAGACAGTATTGTTACCGCTAATGATTTATCAAGTGAATTAAAAACCTTGAGTTCTCGTCCTATTTTAGGCCATTTTGGAAGTTATATTGGTAGTAGTGATTTTGTATTTAAGGCAAAATCAGAAAAGATATCTTCTGAAATCTTAGTTGGTGCTGCAATTAAAGAATACGTTGATTATTTAAAAGAATTACCAGAGTTTAGACTTAGACAAAAGAAATTATTATCTCCCGAGTTAAATCAAATTGTAATCCAATTACAAGAAGCGTCACAGATGGGAAATGCAGAAGCATCTTTTTGGTTGTCATTGCTTGGGAAAAGAAAGCATGGAATAGAATTGTCAGAAAGCGAAATTAATGTATATGCTGATGATGCGATAACTAAATTCACATCAGAATTAGAAAACGGTATAGATATCCATATCGGATATTTAGCAGCTATTCAAACAGAGCATATTAAGAAATTTACAACTAAATCGAAGATTCAGGATTGGTATACAACAGCTACTAATAAGAATTTATTTATGTGTAATTTATTTGCAGGAGATTATTCTAAATCAATTGGCAACTTTAAATACGCGTACAAATTTTACGAACAAGGGGCAGAGCAAGGGAATTCTTTTTGCCAATTTGAGTTGGCTAACCTTAAATACAATAATAAAACTTCTATCAATGATTTAGGTTACGAAACAGACGATTATAAACTTTGGCTTCAGAAAGCGAGTGATAATGGTTTACAGAGAGCAAAAGAAATATTATTTCGCTCAACTGTAAACAAATAAATTATGAGTGCTTTTGGACTAATCATACATTAATTCAAAAGCACTTCTGTATGCACCAATTTCATTAACATAATCTATAAATTTACTGTAGAATTTATTTCTAGATATTGTTGCACTATCCCCAATTACAACCAACTTTTTTCTAGCTCTAGTCATGGCTACATTCATTCTTCTTGCATTCGATAGAAAACCAATAATACCGTCATCATTAGATCTTACAAGACTTATATAAATGATATCTCTTTCTTGTCCTTGAAAGGAATCTACAGTATTTACATTGATTTTTTTTCGAACAATAGAAGGGATATCCATTTGTTGAACAAGTTCTTTTAAAACCTTTACTTGTGCTTTATAAGGGGTAATAATACCAATACTTCCAATGTTATCTAATTGATTAGAACCGTTAACTATGTTTATATATTGTGTTAAATGCTTTTGTAAAAGTTCAGCTTCTTCTTTATTGTATGTGCTCAAAGATTCTGGAGCAACCTGATCTTGAAAACCTGTTCCTGCAGTATCAATAAATTCTAGCGGTTGGTCTTCATCATAAATTTTCCAGTCTTGTACTTCATCATTTGCAATTAATTTACCATCGTAAAAATAGTCCGAGGGAAAGTTCATAATATCTTTATTCATTCGATATTGTTCTTTAAGCATTACGTCTACAGATTTTTGCTTAATCACATTTTCGAATAATGTTTTATCCATTCCTTCTTTTGCGGCTTCTACAGATTTAATTGTAGGAGGTAACTGCTGATGGTCTCCCGCTAGAACTATTTTATCTGCTTTAAGAATTGGAATCCAAGTTGCAGCTTCAAGTGCTTGAGCAGCTTCATCAATATAAGCAGTAGAAAAACGCTTGCTCCTCATTAACTGAGTTGTAGCCCCCACAAGGGTACAAGTAATTACTTCTGCTTTTTCAAAAATATCATTAGAAATATAATCTGATAAAGAGCGAATCTCTTTTCTTAATTTATTGGCCTCAACATATAACATTTTACGCTCTCGTCGCTGATCGCTACCAAAGTTGCGTTTAAATTTTGCAGCAGCATCTCTGTACTGAGCTTCTTGTTGTTTTATTGCTTTTAGTTCTTTGTATCTTAGGTGTTTGGTGATTTTATAATCAACGGTTTGTTGTAATAAACGATCTGTAACTCTTGCAGGATGACCCAGACGAAGAACATTGATCCCTTTCTCTACTAATTTATCTGTAAGTAAATCTACAGCAGCATTACTAGGGGCAGTAACTAAAACTTGATCATTTTCTTTTAAATCTTGGATAATACATTGTACTAATGTTGTTGTTTTTCCAGTTCCTGGAGGTCCGTGGATAATGGCAACATCTTCAGCAGCAAGTGTATTTTTAAAAGCCTCGTTCTGACTGTCATTTAAGTAAGGAATGTCAAATTCATATTTTTTTGAAAAGGATGCTTTTCTATTTCCTAGAAGAATTTCTCTCATTTTTATTAATTGAGGTTCTTCTCCATTCATAGCAATAGTTAGTGCTCTTTCTAGTTCTCTATAAGCTCCTTCATCAAAAAGTAATTGTACACCAAGGTTACCCTCTGATATCCATTCAGGAATATCATCTTCGTTCAAAGTAATAATCATCTCATTACCTTTTACTTGATTAATAACACCTTTAGAACTCTCCGAAGTTTCATCATTATTACCTGCCAAAGAAAATAGACTCACAGTTTTACCAGTTTGAAAAACGTGTGCCTGTTCTTGTTTTCTAGATACTTTTATGATCGCTCTAGCACCTGCATCAAAACTAGACTTTTCTAATTGAACTGGATACCAGCAAATCCCTTTATTCTTTCGTTCTTCAATAGAAGAATCACTCATTAATTTTTTATACTGCTCTAAATCTTCCTTTTTTTCAATTTCTAATAATTTTAGAAGGTGTTGGAAGTGTTCTTTTATATCTTTTGAATCCATTATATCATAGTTTTAAACTAAGCTAATAAAATAATTTTAAGTAGTGGTTATATTTTTTTTAATAAAAATTGGTCATCTGTGCAACGTTTAAAAAAATGACCTGTCTTTATAATTGAATCGAATATTTAAAATTATTGAACGATACTGAACAACCCTGTTCGGTGGTGTTACAGATTGTTACAGATTGTTAATGATTTTATGAAATTTATAATTTATTAAGCATTTTGTTTGCATATTTTAAAATCAAGCTCTATAATTGATAATGTTATTAAAAATTAATAAATATATAGTGTCAAATACTAACTTATTTAATAACGTATTTATAATCAACTAATAAAGAGATTTTTAGAAGGTGAAATACCAATTCAACCTTTAGAAAATTAGTGTCAAATTACAGAAACATTTTATGAAAACTTTTACAATCGTACAAGGGGTATGTCTTATCATGTCCTTACTATTATTCACTTCTTTTACTTCAATAACATCGTTAGAACCGCTTGCAAAAGGTAGTATAAAAGGGCGTTTAATTGATCAAGAAACAAACGAACCAGTAAGTTATGCATCTGTTGCAATATTAGATGCTGATAAGAAATCTGTAACAGGAGCCTTATCAGATGGAAATGGAGAATTTGAATTGACTAAAGTTCCATTAGGGAAATATAATTTAGTAGTTCAATTTATTGGTTACCAAAATTATATTGAAGAGATAGAAATTACAGCTAAAAACTCTAAACTAGATCTAGGAGAGGTTGTTTTAGTAACCTCAATAGAACAATTGGATGAGGTAGAAGTAACAGGACAAAAAACATTTATTGAAAACCGAATTGATAAGAAAATTATCAATGTTAGTGAAGCAATGATTGCTGACGGTAATTCAACTTCAGAAATTCTAAATACTCTTCCAGAAGTAAATGTAGGTGCAGATGGTACAATCTCTTTAAGAGGCGATAATAATGTGAGAGTATTATTGGATGGTAAGCCGTCACAGATGGATATTAACCAAGTATTACAATCTTTACCTGCAGATGCTGTAGATAAGATTGAGGTAATTACGAACCCTTCTTCAAAATATGACCCTGATGGATTATCGGGTATTATCAATGTAATTACTAAGAAAGATGCTCTAAAAGGTTTTAATGGTAATTTAAGTCTAAACGCCGGTTCTAATAATAAATACTCAGGTTTTTTAGGGTTAAACTATAGAGTGAAAAGATTAAATTTCTTTGCTCAATCGTATTGGAGTTCTAATGAATGGGACAATACAAGAGATATGTATCGTACTTATTCTGATGTAACATTAGATGATCTAGATCAGAAAGAAACGATTCAGGATAATAACGGATATAGTAACATTAAACTTGGTATGGATTACTTCTGGGACTCTACCAATACTTCTACAGTATTTTATGAACGTTGGAAATGGGAGTCTGATGCTCAATCAAATTATACAAATAATTATAAAGATGGAGATGTAATTAATAGAACAGAATATCAATTAGGTAAGAATTATAATCTTGCTCAAGGAAATAATATAAATTTTAATCACCGCAAAGAATTTAGTAAAGGGCAATTAGAAATTGATTTATTCGCAAATTTAGGTGAAGCTGATATCACACCTCAGAATGCACAAAAAATTGGTAATGGTAGCTGGCAAGAGTTGAATAAAAATGAGAACCAAGCAAATTGGGCTTATGTTCAAGCTCAAGTAGATTACGATCAGACTATAAATGATAAGTCATCTTTTGAAGTAGGGTATAAAGGACAAATGACTGATGCAAAAATGAATGTGTCTAATGTCGATTTTGTAAATGTAGATACAATGTCTTACACCTATCCTTACAACGAATCTGTACATGCTGTATATGGATCTTATTCTTTGAGGTTAGGAAATACAAGTATTAAAGCTGGTTTAAGAGCAGAAGCTGCCAAAATGGAAGGGCAAATTACTAACTCATCTCAAAATGATACTTCTTATGTAATTGATTATCAAAGTTTATTTCCTTCTGTTCATGTTCAGCAAAAACTTGGAGAAAAGAATACAGTTGGTGTGAGTTATAGTAGAAGAATTAATCGCCCAGACGTAATGCAATTATTACCAATCGAAATGTCTTCTAACCCAAAGAATGTTATGGTAGGTAACCCTACGTTACAGCCCTCTTTTACAAACTCAATGGAATTGTCACATGGTTTTATGGCAGATGTAATTAGTTTTAATACTTCATTATATATGCGTCATAGTACAGACATTATTAGAGAAGTTGTTAATTATGATGCTGTACGAGATATTACAATAATGACTTTTAAAAACTTAGGATCTTCTATGACTGGTGGTATGTCATTATCATCAAATTATAATATGCTGAAGTGGTGGGAATGGAATGGTTCTGTAGACATTTATTATTTAGATATTCAAGATGAAAACGAAGAATATACTATTCCTACAGACGGCACTCCAATTAACTGGTCGGCAAAATTAAGTACACGTGTAACACCAATTAAAACATTAACATTCCAATTAATGGGTAGATATACAGCAAAAAGATATGATGCTCAAAGAATAACAGAACCTACCTATTCAATGGATTTAGCAATTAAGAAAGCAATATTGAATAATAAAGGAAGTGTGAATTTTAAAATCAATAATCTATTATATAGCGGAGAACAAAGAAATTCTTACGGAAACGGATTTGTTGAAGCGATAGATTTTAGACAGGAGAGTCCTGTTTATAGATTGTCCTTTTCTTACGCTTTTGGAGGACAGTTCCAAGGTCGTCAGAAAAGAAAAATTCAATCTAGTGGAGGAGGATTGTAAAATAGAACTATATATTTAAAGTGATACTCTATCTTTTGAGTATCATTTTTTTATGAACTTGTTTTTTAAATAATAAAGCCTGTGATAGTAGCTATTAAGCTGAGCAATCACAGGCTTTATTATTTTATAGGTTTGTCCAACCTCCAGCATTGTAAACTTCTTTTACACCTGCCTTTTTTATGGTAGACATAGCATTTGATGCACGCATCCCGGATTTACAGCAAACAATTAAAGGTTCGCCAAGTTTAAGAATTTCGGGCATTCTTTTAGATACTTGATCTAATGGAATATTTTTAGACCCTTTAAAGTGACCTGAAGAAAATTCTCCAGTTGAGCGAACGTCTATTACTTTAGCTCCGTTGTCAATTAATTCTTTATAATCTACTTTAGGACCAAGTCCGAATAGTTTTCTTAAAAAATCCATATTTGTATTAATTTTGAATGTATATCTAAATATAGATAGTTACAAATATACCTTCTGTGATAAAAGTTACTTTAGAATTACTTTGTTCCTTCCTAGTTCCACTTTTCCAAGTTTCTCTAGTTGTTTAAGTAATCTTGAAATAACTTCTCTAGATGTATTTAAACTTAAGGCAATTTCTGAGTGAGAAACATTCAACTCATTCGATTCTTTTATAGCCTTTAATTTATTGAGGTAATTGATTAACCTTTCATCCATCTTTTTAAAAGCAAGTTCGTCAATAGCTTGTAATAAACCATCAAACCTAACTTTGTATGCCTTCATGAGAAAGTCACGCCATTCTGGAAAACGTGACATCCAATCATTAATTGAGCCAATAGGTACTTTATACACCCAAGTATCTTCTTCAGCAGTTACTCTAACAGCACTTTCTTGGTACATCATAGATATTGTACAAGTTTCGCCATATTCTAAATAATATAAAAAAAGCTCATGCCCATCTTCATCTTCTCTTGTAACTTTTAAAACACCATCTGTTACAATAGGAACATAAGTCATTTCTTCATTTATATCAATTAAGAAATCACCTTCACTTACTTGTACAAGTTCTCCTACAGATAAAAATTCTGTTTGAATAGGATGCTTTGAATCCGTATTAGGAAAACTAGCTTGTATGAAATTTTTTAATGAATTATTCATTCTGTTTTCTGAAATATAGCGTTTTACCACTTTTTACAACGGTAAATTTACAAAAAAGTAATTCCAAGAAAAGGTGATCAAAAACAATTTTTCAATTAAGTAACTGATTCATTTGGGTCAATATTTCTAATTGCCCAACTCCAAACTAATCGAGCATCTCCAGTAGAGAATCTATTTTCGCGGTCTAATTCTTCTTGATTGTCAAATTCTTTTCCAAATTCTTCGTCAAGACTTAACATCCCAAAATCTTTATCTTTTACGTTTTTAAGTATTGAACCAACTTTTTGAGCAGCCTCTTTACTAATTACTAACCATGGGTTTGATCTCCCTAATAAATCAGTAACCTGTCCGAAAGCATTATCACCTAAAGTTTTTTCAACATCAGAAAGTAGCTCACCAACATTTCTAATATTACTTCTAGAGTGTTTTAAGTAAACACGTACTTTTAAACGTCTATTTTTAGGCATTTCTCTGTTGAAAACAAATAACCCATCTACACCAACACCTACTTTAGGCTCAAAGTAAATTTTATTTTCAGCATTTGGTTTTAATTGAATTACTCCGGTATCATCATTAGGGATACTTGTTAGAACCCATTTATCAGGATCGGAGGGGTGTTCAGCTAGAATAATGAAATATAATTTCCATCTTTTTTTAGATCTGAAAATTTCTAGTTCTTCAAATTCAATACGTACTTCTTGTTTCATAGTTTTAGTATAATTTACCTTATAGTTAGTGGAAGTTACAAACTTTTAAAATATCAATGTTATTATTCTTATAATGAACTTAAATAAATCTTTAATTATTTTGAAAAGTTGAGTAAACACATCATCTTTTGATGAATAAATAATAAGCAAAGCATGACGAAGTCAGAAATAATCCAACAATTACAATTAGAACCGCATCCAGAAGGTGGTTTTTATGCCGAAACATACAGGTCTCATAAAACAGTTTTATTGCCTGAAGATAAATTAGAACGAAATGTATCTACAGCAATTTATTACATGCTTGGTAAAGGTGATTTTTCAACATTTCATAGATTGAAATTTACTGAAATATGGCACTACTATGATGGCAGTCCTGTTAAATTGGTCGAAATTACACCTGAAGGAGAATTAATTGAGACAATTGTAGGAAAAGATTTTTCTAAAGGTCAAGTACCACAATATATTATTAAAGGAGGGAACTGGTTTGCAGGAGCAGCTTTAATAGATGATGAAGAGGGATATACACTTATTGGTTGTACTGTTGCTCCAGGCTTTGAGTTTCAAGACTTTGAAATAGCAGATACAAATGTACTTAAGAAGGAATACCCAAAGTATTCCGAGTTGATAGATAGATTTAAGAAGTAAAAACAAAGGCTTTTGATTATGTGTCAAAAGCCTTTATTTTTTATTCGAATATAAGAGGTACTAATGTTTGAGATAGTAAGGTTAATAGTAATACTGATATTATATTAAGCGTTACTCCAGCTCTTACCATCTGTTGTACTGTAACATGGCCACTCGCAAAAACGATTGCATTTGGTGGAGTTGCCATCGGTAACATAAAAGCACAACTTGCAGCCATAGCTATAGGAGCTGCAAAAGTTAATACATCATTTCCAAGTGCAACAGCAACACCTCCTACAACAGGAAGAAATATTGTTGCTAGGGCAGTGTTACTCATCACTTCGGTAGCAAAAAGTATAATACTTATAAGTAACATCATCATAAATACACCATGTACTGATGTAGAAGATGAAATTAAATTTCCTATATATTCTATAACCCCAGCATTACCTAAGGCGCTAGCCATACTTAAACCTCCTCCAAAAAGAACAAGAACACCCCAAGGAAGTTTTTCAGTATCTTTCCAAGCGAGCAAAAAAGTGCCTTTAGATTTTGTGGATGGGATAATGAAAAGTAAAACACCTGCAAAAATTGCAATGCTAGAATCATTTAAAGTGATAGGACCATATTTATTTATTAATGACCTAAATACCCATAAAAAAGCAGTTAGACAGAATACTATACCAACACATTTTTCTTCCCATTGAATTGGACCTAAATCTTGATACTCTTTTTCTATTAATTCTTTTCCGCCTTTTAATTCTTTGAGATTATTTGGGTAGACAAATTTTAAAAGAACAATGTATACTATACCCATCATTACAGTAGAGAATGGTACTCCAAGTAACATCCAATTAAAAAAGTCAATTTCTATATTGTATGTCTCTTTCATAAATCCACCAAAAATAGCATTTGGTGGAGTTCCAATTAGTGTAGCAATACCACCAACACTAGCTGCATAAGCAATACCTAACATTAAAGATGTAGCAAAGTTTTTTGCATCTTTTGGGTCTATACCTTTATCATCTTTAAGTAAAAGATTAATTATGGAAGCAGCAATAGGGAGCATCATCACTGTAGTTGCGGTATTTGATATCCACATACTCAAAAAGCCAGTGGCAACCATAAAGCCTAAAACAATTTGATTTGCCTTAGTCCCTGTCATTCTAACAATACCTAATGCAATTCTTAAATGCAACTTCCATTTCTCCATACCTAATGCCACCATAAAACCACCCATAAATAAAAATATTATGGGATTGCTGTAAGGGGCTGCAGTAGCTTTAATAGATAATACATTAAAAAATGGAAAAATCACCAAAGGGAGTAAAGCGGTTACTGCTATTGGAACTGTTTCGGTAACCCACCACACCAGCATCCAAGTAGCTAAAGCAATAACAGTAATACCATCCTCACTAATATCATTTGGAAGAATACCTGCATATTTTATAAAAAAGAATGCTATTGGACCGGCAATGCCTCCAATCATTTTTTCTTTTGAATAAGAGAGTAAATCAGGTGCTTGGTTTGTAATTGGGTTTTCTGGGTGTGAAGATGAATAATTTTGTTGTTCCTTGTTATTTAAATCATCAGGATCAAGGTCACTTCTTTTCATTATTTTAATAGAAATAGGAGAGGATAAAATTAAATATTAGGGAGTATAATTTCAAGTTTTTGCATTTTGTTTGATGAGTATTTTACTTGATATTTCCCTTGTAGCTTATCAACAATTTCTGAAGTAATAAATATACCTCTTGAAAAATCATCATGTGCAAAATTCAAAGACATAGACCTGTCGAAGCCATTATTTGAAGCTACAGGGTTTCTTGGTGATACATTATCAGTAAAAGAGAGGTAAACGCCATTTTTGTGGAGTTTAATTTCAATTAATAATTTAATAGAAATATCTCTTGATACTAATTGTAAGATTGTTGTACAGATATTCTTAAATAATAAAGAAATTCGCTCTGCATCAGAGGTTATAGTCTTTTCTAAAGTTGTATTATTTGAGAAAGAAATATTAATAATATATCCTGAGTTTTCTAAGAAATCTACCAATTCACTATGAATTAAAGTAAAATCAATTGCCTTAGAATTTATATCCGTTTTTTGATTGTAATAATATGCAAGGATCTTTTGCAGGTGCATATCTTGAGTCCAAATCGTCTCATCCAAAAGTTTAATATATTGTTGCGGATTACGTGTGTCCGCTTTCATTAAATGAATTAAACCCTGAACTGTAGTTAACGGGCCTCTTAAATCATGAGCTGCTCGATAGATAAAATGGTCTAATTTTTCTTCAACCTTTTTCTGGTTTGAAATATTTAGGAAGACAGCATTTAAACCAATAACCCTTTTATTTACAATTATAGGAGAAAGGTACAATTCAATTGCTTTCCACTCAATATTAAAGCCAATTTTAAACGATTGGTGTGCAGTAATATTTGCTTCTATAACTTCTTTCTGAAAATTGAAAATATCATTCCCAGTATCTTTATTCAATATTTTTTTTAGGTCTAAACCTATATGTTCATCTCCTAAAAAGTCAGTTGTCTTTCTATTCGAACTAGAACCACACCACGTGAGCTTTAAATTTTCATCAAACTGACAAATTTTAATTTTAGAATTATCAAGAATAGCTTCGTAACGTAACTGATTATCTTTTAATTCTTTTCTAGCACTTTTTAAAGCAGATAAATCTTTAATAAAACAGACAATGTAAGGAGTATCATCATCAGAAGAGACAATAGATGCGGTTATCTGTACAGGGATAATTATACCATCTTTTTTCTGAATATAAGTCTCTCTAATAACTTGTTTTTTCTTTTTTAGTTCTGCAAAAACAGATTTTGCTTCCTTACTTAATTTATCAGGAACAAAATCATGAAAAGTTTTCGTGATTACATCTTCGGAAGCTTCATAACCAGAAATTTTTGAAAAAGCTGGATTAGCATAAAGAATATCTTTAGAAAAAGGATCTACCCATATAATACCATCAATAGAATGAAAATAAGTATCCTTTAGACGCTTTAGTTGTAAATCTCTTTCTTGATTAACCAACTTAAAAGTGGCATTTACATAAGAGGTTTCTATGTGAATAGGATATAACTGAACCTTATATGTATGAGGTCTAGAATTTTGTGATATTGTAAAATTGAAGGATATAGCTTCGTCCTTAATTAAAGCTTCAGTAATTTTCTTTTTAAGCTTAATTTGATTTTTCGGAGATAAACCTACGGCAATAGATCTTCCTACTTCAAAAGTATGTACATCATTCAAAAAATCTTTGGAAATGTATTTTACATTGCCATTGTTGTTAATGAGGATGTAATGTTTTTGCTGGTTATTAGAAGTATTTCTTTTATTTGGCCTATTTTGTATTAAAGCTTGCATAAAAAGTGGTTAAATACTGACTTACTGTAAGTTAGATAAAAAAAATTAGAATCAATGAAAAATTATTAATAAACGTGAATTTATTAAACAAAATACAGTTTTTCTTTAATTCACAACGGCTATAATAGCCAATTAGTATATGAAATGTATTGAATAGGTACTTTTGTAATGAAAATAGTAATTTTTTTACTTTTTGTGTTGCCAACAAAATTCAGAGGTATTACCAATATACCTTTTACATTGAGTTCCTTTTTTAGTACTACCGCTACACCTTATTTTTGTATTATTTTCAGTTTGTCTGCTATTATCGTTTACGTTGTTAGAGGTTTGTTGATTATTTGAAATTGGGTTATACTTCGAATCGTAGTTCCAATCTCCTTTAGAAAGACTACTTTCAAATGTTATTTGTAGACTATCAGATAGAGTGCTAAAAAAGTCTAGCTCAGTAAGTGACTCAATTGAGTCTATTGTAACTGTATATTCACTTAATGTTTGCTCACCTTTTTTGTTTGGCAATAAGAATGCAATTGATTCATATTCATTATTTTGAGTGTTATAATGAACCGCAATTTTGTAATAATAATTAGGTATACTTACTTTGTTATGACCAATAGTAGAAAGTCCATCTTCTAAAACAGGGCCTGTAATAATATAAATGTTATGTTTTTCCTGAGCCCATGCTCTAAATTGTTCTTCTAGTTTTTTCCAAATACCTCGATTAAAACTAGGGTCTTGTGGGCTCATATTAGAGAAATAAAAGCTTTCAGTCATGGCTTCTGCAATGAACGACATGTCTGCAGCGGGAACTAAGTGCCCTCTATCGTATCCAGAACCTTTGTAATCATCTAATTCAGCTGAAATAGACGTAACATATTGATCAGCTCTAAAATCATTTGTTCTTGATGCATTCTTGATTAATTCATCAGAAGTCAATTCATAAGCTACCCAATTTGCTTGTTCATGTTTTTCATTGTAGGAAACGGTATAATAAGTATGTTCAATTATTTGATTGTTACAATTATCGCATGTTGAAATAGGTAGTAATTCAACAGGGAAATTATCTTTATTTTGAGCTAACGTTACTTCAATAGAAATAAACGTGTAAGCTAATAGGAATATGTAAAAAAGGTTTTTTGGAGTAAAGTATATCATTTTAATAACGATCGTATAGTGTTAATAGAATTAGTAAAATTACTTAATTAAATCATATATTTCATTTGTATTATTATGTTATTGATAAACATTTAATAAAAATTGGTAAAAAATTTTGTCTTAACATTTTTATTAAGTCTCTTACGGTACTAAATAGTAAGAAAACGTTGTGTATTGTGTGAGATCGCATCGAAATCAATTTCTATGCTAAGCTTTATTAATAACTAAATAAAAGACTATGACTTCAAATTTTAATACCCCATCCTTTATAAAAGAAGATGTACAATTAAGTTTATGTTCTAATTTGAAACGTACGCTTGGAAAATCGATTCTATTACAAGCAGGAGTAAGAACAAAAAACATAGAACTTTTAAAAGATTACAAGTTTATTGGTTCTGATATTACTTTAGATGTGATTATGCATTCTAATAATCCATCTATAAACATAGTAATTGGATTTATGATTGTTGATAAAGAATCTTACCAAACTGTTGTCCCTAAACTAAAAGGAGCAATGAAGTTTTGTAATAAGTTCTACATTGTAACAGACCTTAAAGAAAGAGATAAGTTATACGATTTACTTGATTTACACGATCTTAATTCGATTGGTGTAGTAGGTAGAATGTCTGATCATCAGTTTGTTACATGTAAAGTAGCTGTAGACAATAAAGTTGAGCCGAATATCTATTATGAATTTTTTAGTAATAAAAAGTCAGTAAAGAACGATAGAAAACCACTTGATGAAACAAATAGATATATTTCTTTTCATCAAAGTATTAAGTAATTCATAAACAGTTCCTTTTGTTATTGATTCATAAAAATTTGATAACAACTGTGAATGACTATGAGTGTCGATAAAAAATAACCGTAATTAGTAAAAGGATGAGGCAGTTCTTAAGAACATAAATTTTCCTGTAAAACCTAATTACCCGGCCGTAATCTTTTTTTAGAAGAGATTACGGTTTTTTATACCACAAAAAAATGCTCATCGATAGTTAACTATTGATGAGCATTTTTACTTAAAAGTTGACTTTAAGCAAATTGACTTTTTAGTCTTAATTGAGTTAGCTTATTTTTTGTATCAAGTGCAAAGTCGTTATTAATAATCCAATCATAATAATGAGGATCCTTCTTTAGTGTCTCGACAACAGATTTACCTTTGTATTTACCAAAATTGAAAATGGCATTTCCTTCATTATTTAGTACCATTCTCCCTGCAAAGTCAACCAGGTTACTTGCTGTAAGATCATGTAAAGAATTCATGTCATTTTGTACAGGTTGATATTCTTTACCGTTTTTATCTTTTATAGTTACACCTTCGTAATGTTTTACTTGAGCATCTATAACGTCTAAAGTGGCAATAGTATCAGCTTCTGCAGAGTGTGCGTCTTGTAGTTCTCTACCACAATAGAATTTAAGTGCAGCACCTAATGTTCTTGGTTCCATTAGGAAAAATATTTTCTGAGCATCAACAATTTTACGTTGGCTGAAATCAAATTCAATACCTGCTCTTAAAAATTCTTCTGTAATTACAGGAAGGTCAAATCTTAAAACATTATAACCACCAATATCGCAACCTTTCATAAAAGCAGCAACTTCTTTAGCAATTTGCTTAAAAGTAGGTTTGTCTTTAATGTCTTCATCATAAATACCATGAATTTTACTCGAAGAAGAAGGAATGTGACATTCTGGATTTACACGGTATGTTTTGATAATACGCTCACCACTTACTTCAGCTTTAACCATAGATATCTCAATAATTCTATCTTTAGTTACATTAGTTCCAGTGGTTTCTAAATCAAAAACTAATAGAGGGTTACGTAAATTTAAATTCATGTGCTTTATATGTATTTTATTTTTTATTCAAATTTTATTTTTGAGATGATTTACTTAGCCAAACATCAAATAATTTTTGTTTGTCTTGAGTACAGTTATCTTCTTTTTCAAAAACATTCTCTTCGATCTGTTCGTTAATTTGTGCTTTTGATTTCAATTTAATGATTTTACCGTTTCGTTCAATTGAAATTCTTACTTTTGGAAAGTTTTCAGGGTGATTTACGAAATCGTTTATTATAGTTCCAATATTTTCTGCTGTGATTTCTTTTTTGTTAAACTCTAATAAAACATCACCTTTTTGATAGCCTATTTTTTTTCCAAATTCGTCTAATTCCGTAACATCATCAATAATTATTTGATCTTTATCGTTCATAGATAACCCTACATTACCAAAAGTGGTTGTCCTACTAATTTTCTCTTCTTGATATAAGATCCCAATTTTATCAAACATCTTAGATAAAGGAAGAGGAGTAGAGGTAGTTACATATTTTAAAAGGTATTCCTTAGCTTCTGGTATTTTTGAAACGTCTTCAATAATATCGAAAAGTTGATCGTCTTTAAAGGAAACATTAACTCCGTATTTCTGACTTAAATCTAACATTAAATCTCTTAAACAGTATTTTCCATTACTGTTTTCTAAAAGAACGAGGTCTAATCCAAATGCTATTAATGCCCCTTTTTGATATACATTACTGTACTCAACACTATATTTATCTAAACAGTCTTTACTTAATTCTGTAAAAGGCAAGTTCCGATCGTATAATGTTGTTGATGTTATAATTTTTTGATGTAAGGCTTCTAAATATGCACTTTCGGAAATTACATTTTCTTGTACCAATGCTAGCCCAGCAAAGTATTCTGTAACACCTTCATATAGCCAAAGGTGTTGTGACATTTTTGGTTGCATAAAATCAAACTCAGCTATTTCATCAGAATGTATACTAAGTGGAGTGATTATATGAAAGAACTCATGTGAGGCAATTTCTTGAATGATAGGTAAAAGAGATTTAGGATTCATCTCTGGAAGGAAATAGAAAGATGAATTCCAATGTTCTAGAGCTCCATTCGCACCAGAATTACTTGGCTTATCAGATAAATAAATTAAAAATGTATAATGATCTGTAGGTAATTTTCCTTTCAAGAATTTTTCTTGTGCCTTTAGCACCTCTTTCAAACTTTTAGCAGTTGTTTTTGCATCTAGTTTTTTATTAGGAGAATATAAGCCAATAAAAACATTGGTAGAACCAATTTGTACAGATGCAGTATCCGCTTCAGAATACATTATAGGGTTATCGACTAACCTATGATAATTCTCTACAGTATATGTATCTGTTAGAGAGCTAGTTTTTAGCGGTTTTAAAGAAGTGGCACCAAACATATTACTAGGCTTAGATACTTTTACAGAAAAATGAGCTTCCATTTTACCTTCAAAATACCCGAAAAAGCCATGATTATTTAGAACAAAAACTTTATCTTTTTGAATATTTGTTCCCGCTGGCTCAAAAACCCTAGAAGGTAACATAGAGTCCCATGTGTCAGAAACCCAATACGTTATTTTTCTTGCTTTTGATTTTTGGTTATCAATCGACCATCTATTAACATCAAGCCTTTCTGTAGTAATTAAATTATTTTCAGCATCATAGACTTTTAGATCTGTAATAAATCTACCAAAATCATATACTTTATATGTTCCCGGAATAATAGAAGGGAATTGATATACAAGAAGTGCGTCATTAGAAGCAGGAAACTGCAATGTTACTTTTATTTTGTCAGTATCAACTTTATTTAGGTTAATAGCATAATTATACTCAAAATCTATGTTTTGAGCTGTAGTATTAAACCAAGTAAAAAATATAAAATAAAGTATCAACAACTGTCTCATCCCTTCCTCGCAGATTAAAAAATAAAAAGTTAACAAAAATACAAAATTGCATTGAATATCATAGTCTATTAAAGAAGTTAACATACGTTGTTGCCATTATTTTCAATTGAATAACATTCTATGTACTTTTGCATTTCTTGTGTTAAAATGCAAGTCATTAATTTTCAGTTAGTAATGAGAAAAGTAGCTTTCTATACGCTTGGTTGCAAGCTTAATTTTTCGGAAACATCTACAATTGGTAGACAGTTTTTAGAAAAAGGATACCAAAAAGTAGAGTTTTCGGAAACACCCGATATATATATTATCAACACTTGTTCAGTAACAGATAATGCTGATAAGAAGTGTCAGAAAATAGTTCGTGAAGCAAAAAAGATTTCACCGAACTCTTATGTTGCAATAATTGGTTGCTATGCACAATTAAAGCCAAAAGAGATTTCTGAATTAGAAGGAGTTGATGCCGTTTTAGGTGCAGCTGAAAAATTCAGATTGTTAGACTTATTAGATGGCTTTGTAAAAGAAGACACACCTAAAGTTTTAGCAACTGAAATTAAGGAAACAAAAGAGTTTGTATCTGGCTATTCTATGAATGACCGTACAAGAACATTCCTTAAAGTACAGGATGGCTGTAATTATAAATGTTCATTTTGTACTATACCACTGGCAAGAGGTAAAAGTAGAAGTGCTTCTATTGCTAATGTTATTGAGAATGCAAAAGAAGTGGCTGCTCAAGATACAAAAGAGGTAGTACTTACAGGTGTAAATATTGGCGATTTTGGTATTGTAGATGGACGTAGACAAGAACGTCTTATTGATTTACTAAAAGAGCTTGATAATGTTGAAGGAATTGAACGTTTCAGAATATCATCAATAGAGCCGAATTTATTAGATGAAGAAATAATAGCATTTTGTTCTACTTCGAATAAATTTGTGCCACATTTCCATATCCCACTGCAATCGGGTTCTGATAAAATGTTAGAATTAATGCGAAGACGTTATAGAACAGATCTATATAAGTCTCGTATTACAGATATAAAATCACAGATGCCAGATGCATGTATTGGCGTCGATGTTATTATTGGTTTCCCTGGTGAAACTGAAGAAGATTTCTTAGATACTTATAATTTCTTGAATGAATTAGATGTAGCTTATCTACATGTATTTACTTATTCAGAAAGACCTAATACAGATGCCGTTCATATGGATGGTATTGTACCAAAACAGGAAAGAGCTAAAAGATCAAAAATGCTTAGAATTCTTTCAGATAAGAAAAAGAGAGCTTTTTATGAATCTCAACTAGGTACAACAAGAACAGTATTATTTGAACATGATATAGAAGAAGGAAATATGTTTGGCTTTACAGAAAACTACGTTAGGGTTGAAGCTAAGTATGATCCTGCCTTAGTAAATGAGTTAAAAACTGTGGAGTTAACTTCTATAAATGATCAATGCATTGTAGAAATTAGAGAACCAAAAGTGATTTACGAAAAACACTAAGTGATTAAAAAAGAGACATATTCTACATATGTCTCTTTTTTTTATTATCAAATATTAACATTTTTAATTGACATTTACCTGCTTTCTTTTGTTCTTTAATTCAAAGTAACTATTTAAATTTTAAGAACGTAATGAAAAATCCCTTAAACCTAGCATTTCTGTTAATCCTAGCACTATTGTATTCTTGTTCATCCGACGAAATAAAAATCGTTGACCAGCTCCCTGAACAAGATTATGAAGCCCTAATTCAAGTTAATGATCTTGATTATGCACTTACATCTAGAAATACGGTAAACCTTACTGTTACAGGTACTTTCAGTCAGAACAAGCCTGATGATATCATTAGATATGACATTTTGCTAAACGAAAAAAGTAATATAGATGCAGAAGCAGATGACAATCAAGTTTTAACGATGGTTGAAAATGGATTAGATTATACGGCGACTGTTAAACACTTAGATAAATCAAAAAAATACTATTTGAGATCATATGTATTAACCCTTAGTGGAACTAATTATTATGGAGAAGAAGTAGAAGTAAATTTCCCATCTACGATTGATACAGATCAAAGAGCAGCTACATTTTCTAATGTAGCAGTTGGTGAAGATAAAAATGGTAATAGATGGACAGATTATGTAAAGTTTGCTATTAGTGCATCTACAGAATTTATTGGAGAAAGACCGGCTGAAGTAGGAGTTGAATATTCAATCAATAAAGATTTTTCATCTTCTATGAAAATAATTAACACCGATGACCTAGGTTCAAGTCTTTATTTGTATATGATTCAATTATCTCCAGATACTAAATATTATGCTAGAATATATGCAGAATATGCTGATGGAGAAATTATTAAATCAGATGTTATTGAAGAAACGACAACTGTACCATCTCAAGTAGGGTTGTTTTACCCTTTAACAGTAAGTGAGTTTGGGGGATTAGGAGGTTATACTTCTTCAAATTTTGTAATTCATAAAATAGATGAGGCGAATAGAAAGATATATTTAATTCTTAAAGGGAACACAGGTTCTATACAAGATTGGGTAGCAGGTGATTTGCAAATAGGAATTTTTGGTAAATCTTATGAGGCAAGAAGGCCAACTGTTGCAGAATTACAATACGTTCACCAATTATGGTCAACAGATATTTATTTTGCAAGTGCTTTTACGACATTCTCTGATGAGTATTATAGAACTTCAGATGTGGATCCGAATAATTCTGCAAATTTTATAGAGTATAACCCAATAACAGATACAGAAAGATTTTCACCTAAGGTACCAAGTTCAACGAAATTACATCTTGAAAGATATATTAAAGTAATTAGTTATTAATTTAAAGAGGGAGTCAGTTTTATAAAGCTGGCTCCTTTTATTTTGTTATTATTGTTAATGTACTTGGGTTTTATTTTTAAGTACTTTACATTAGTTATGAATGAAACAATTAATCAAAAATATCTTTTTATCTTTTGTATTAATAGTCGGTACAATTGGTGTCATGGCAAATGCTCATGTATGCCAAGGAATGCTAAAAGCTATTAATTTAGAGCCATCTCATGAATGTTGTGAGATGTCTATGGATATGAAAGAAAAAACTGATTGTTGTGATAACCAAACCAAACAAGTAAAAGTAGATAGCCATTACGATCAAGTAATTGATGTTATCGAAGTACCTTCTTATACTTACCAAGAAGATATTTCTAATTTATGGACTTCGGTTTATTCATTTATTCTTCCTGAAAGCACATTAAGATTGCAAAATCCAATGCAATTTGTTTTTTACGAAGTGAAATCCCCCCCAATATTTTTATCTATAGCCATAAATGTGGCTCATTCAGTATTTATAGTATAATTGGAATTAAAGTTTACACTCTTTTGTGTAATACTTTTGTTATTATTTCAATTTAATAGTCGAACTTAATAAGACTATCAATTACTATATATATTAAAATCATGATCAATAAAATTGTTCGTTTCTTTCTGTATAACAGAGTAGTAACGATTGCACTTTTACTTTTGGTTATCTTTTGGGGACTAATGCATAGTCCGTTTAAATCAAAAATAAATAGCTACATACCGTATAATCCAGTTGCAGTAGATGCAATCCCAGATATAGGTGATAATCAACAAATTGTTTTTACAAATTGGCCAGGTAGATCACCTCAAGATATTGAAGACCAAATTACTTACCCTTTAACAACAAGTTTATTGGGTATTCCAGATGTAAAAAGCATCCGTAGTAATTCTATGTTTGGTTTTTCAACCATCAATATCATTTTTAAAGATAAATCTGATTTTTACTTTGGAAGAACACGAATTTTAGAGAAGATTAATAGTCTATCTCCAGGAACACTGCCAGAAGGTGTACAGCCTATTTTGGGTCCTGATGCAACGGCAGTAGGACAAGTTTTTTGGTATACTTTAGAAGGTAGAGATCCAAATGGAAATCCTACAGGAGGGTGGGATCTTGAAGAGTTAAGAACGGCACAAGATTTTTTAGTTAAATATGCATTAATGTCTGCAGATGGCGTTTCTGAAGTTGCTTCTGTTGGTGGTTTCGTAAAGGAATATCAAATTGATGTTGACCCTAATGCTTTAAAAGCGTACAATGTTTCTTTGCAACAAGTAATGAACTCTGTACGAAACAGTAACCTTGATGTAGGTGCAAGAACAATAGAAGTGAACAATGCAGAGTATTTTGTAAGAGGAGTTGGGTACATAAAACAATTATCTGATTTAGAAGAAGCAGTTGTAAAAGTGACTGATAATGTTCCTGTTAGAATTAAAGACGTTGCTAAAGTTGTAGAAGGACCAGCTGTCAGAAGAGGAATCTTAGATAAAGAAGGTGCAGAAGCTGTAGGAGGAGTAGTTACTGCTAGGTTTGGTGCAAACCCAATGTTGGTAATAGAGAATGTAAAAAAGAAGATCAATGATATTTCTAAGGGATTACCCCAAAAGATTTTAGAAGATGGGACAGTTACAAAAATGACTGTTGTGCCCTTTTACGATAGGTCAACATTAATAAAAGAGACATTAGGTACTTTAAATGAAGCATTACTACAAGAGATCTTAATTACTGTAATTGTAGTATTAATTATGGTGTGGAATTTAAGGGCATCTATGCTGATTTCTAGTTTGTTGCCTATTGCTGTTTTAATGGTTTTTATTGTGATGAAGTACCTTGGGATAGTAGCAAATATTGTCTCTTTAAGTGGTATTGCAATTGCAATTGGAACAATGGTTGATATTGGGATAGTCATGTCAGAAAATCTGATCAAGCACCTTGATCAAAGGAGAGGGCGAGAGCTTGTAAAAGTTATTTATGATGCGACAGAAGAAGTTTCTGGGGCAATTGTTACTGCTGTTGCTACTACTGTTGTCAGTTTTATTCCTGTATTTACACTTCAAGCAGCAGAAGGAAAATTATTTACCCCATTAGCCTATACTAAAACTTTTGCTTTGATAGCATCGGTTATAGTTGCACTTATATTTTTACCTACTTTTGCCTTTTATTTTTTTAAAGAGCAACGTAAAACAACATTTAAAAGTAAGCAGTTATTAAATTTCATATTTATACTCTTAGGTTTTGGAGTCTGTTTTATCTCAAAAATTTGGTTAGGTATTGCAATTATTGTCTTGAGTATTTATAATCTATTAGAGGATAAACTCACTGTTCTTTTAAAATCATCTTCAAATTTTTCTAGAGGAAGAAGCCTCTTTGTGGCATCAATAATAGCTTATGCTTTGGCAATGGAATGGCTTCCTTTAGGACCAGATGAAAGCGATTTTAAAAACTTTGTTTTTGTTGCAGGTCTCATTGGTTTTATACTTGGAGGCTTTCAATTATTTATTTTGATTTACCCTAAGGTACTTACCAAGTGCCTAGATAATAAAGTGACATTTCTATCATTTGTATTTTTCATTGTCTTTGCAGGAATATCTTCTTGGTTAGGTTTTTCTAAATTGATAAGTCCGTTAACCTCAATTTCAAATAAACTTGGAGTTGATATTACCGATAATAAGGCGTTTAAAAACATGAACAGTATATTTTCTGGAATTGGTTCAGAATTTATGCCGTCATTATCAGAAGGGAGTTTTTTACTTATGCCTTCTGCAATGCCAAATGCAGGGATTTCTGAAGTGAAACGAAATTTACAACTCATGGATATGGCTGTTAAGAATATTCCAGAAATAGCTTCAGTTGTAGGGAAAGCAGGTAGAGCATTATCACCATTAGACCCTGCGCCAATATCTATGTATGAAAATATCATTAATTATAAATCAGAATATAAAACGGATGAAAATGGAGAAAGACTTCGTTTTAAAATTGATGAACAAGGTAATTTCCTTAGAAATAGTGAAGGGGATTTAATTTTAGATGCAGACGGTAAATATTTTAGACAATGGAGAGAGAATATAAAATCTCCAGATGATATATGGAAAGAAATTATTAAAGTTACTCGACTTCCGGGGTTAACATCTGCACCAAAATTACAACCTATACAAACGCGATTGATTATGACCCAAACGGGTATGCGTGCACCCATGGGAATAAAGGTGTTTGGTCCAGACTTAGTAACGATAGAGCACTTTGGTGTTCAATTAGAAAAACTATTAAAACAAGTGCCTTCTGTAAAGAAAGAAGCCGTTTTTGCTGATAGAATAGTAGGGAAACCTTATTTAGAAATTGAAATTGATAGAAAAAAAATAGGGAGGTATGGCATGAGTGTTAAAGACATGCAAATGCTTTTAGAAATGGTAATTGGTGGTATGCCATTAACTTATACTGTAGAAGGAAGGGAGCGTTATCCGGTTAGGATGCGTTATGCTAGAGAATACCGTGATAACCCAGAGGTATTAAAAAAGTTTATGGTAAATGTACCATTGGGTATCCAAGTTCCTTTAGAAGAATTAGCCTCAATTAATTATGTGGCAGGGCCTCAGTCTATAAAAAGTGAAGATACTTTTTTAACAGGGTATGTACTCTTAGATAAATTGCCTCAATTCTCTGAAATCCAAGTGGTAGAAGAGGCTTCTCAATTTATTCAATCAAAAATTGATACAAAAGAGCTCATTGTTCCTAATGGAGTTAGCTATAAATTTTCTGGAAATTATGAAAATCAAGTGAGAGCATCGAAGAGATTGTCTATTGTAATGCCAATTTGTCTACTTCTTATTTTCTTCATTTTATATCTACAATTTAAATCGGTTAAAACCACATTTATGGTCTTTTCTGGGATAGCAGTAGCCTTTAGTGGCGGTTTTTTAATGCTATGGCTTTATGGTAAATCGGGCTTTTTAGATTTTACTATTTTTGGAGGAAATATGCGTGATCTTTTTAATGTTCACCCAGTTAATTTAAGTGTGGCTGTTTGGGTTGGATTTATTGCATTATTTGGAATAGCTACAGACGATGGCGTTTTAGTTGCAACATACCTAGATCAATCTTTTTCTAAGAATAATCCCACTTCAATTAAAGGAATTAGAGCTGCAGTATTGGAAGGAGGGAAACGTAGAATCCGACCAAGTTTAATGACTACAGCTACAACTTTACTGGCTTTTATACCTATCCTAACATCAAATGGACGAGGTGCAGATATAATGAAACCAATGGCAATTCCTGGTTTTGGGGGAATGTCAGTAGCCTTATTAACGCTTTTTGTTGTGCCAACTTTGTATAGTGCGGTAAAGGAGTCTCAGTTAAAATCATAATATAAATTGATGTAAAATGAAAAAAATAAATTATATATCAATTGCAGTATTCATGATTTCGATTATGACTACACAAGCACAAAATTCATATTTAGATCAATATATTTCAATTGCTTTAGAAAATCATTTTGGTGTTCAAGCAGCGGCTCAAAATATACAAGTTCAAGCAGCAGGAAAAAAAGAAATACAAGGAGAAGGTATTTCTAGTTTTGATGTAATGTATGGTTATGGAGCAATGCCTATTGAGACTAAAAATGGGCCTATTAACCATAAAGTATCTGCAGGAGTGATGTTTCCTTGGTTTGGAACAAGAAATCAAAAATATGAAGTTGTCAACCAGAAAGTAGCCATTGCTGAAGCAGACAAAAAAGGAACAGAGAATGTTGTTAAATACAAAGTTCGAGCTCTTTATTTTAAGCTTCTTCAGAATTCAAAAGATTTGGTGTCTGCATCAGAAAATGTGGCAATCTTAAATTCTTTTGAGTCTGTTGCATATACTCAATATGAGAATTCAAAAGGTTCTATGGTAGATATTTTAAGGGTTCAGATGGAGATTGAAGAAGCCAAAAATAAAGTAAAAACACTCCAGCAAGATAGTCTCCTTTTACATCAGAATTTTTATTTATTACTTAATAAAGATATCGAATCTGTAGTATTAGTGGATAGTATCAGTTTCTTTAAAGAAGAGGCCTCTATTGATGAAAACCCAATGTTGAAGTCTTTAGAAGCGATGCAGAATATGTATTCGGAAGAGATTAAAGCGGTTCAAAAGTCTTCTGCTCCACAAATTAAATTATCTGTTGATTATAGTATTTTGGGTACTGTCCAAGGTGTTTCTTCAGACAACAGTGGTAAGAATGCAATTATGCCTATGGTTGGTCTTTCCATCCCACTTTTTAACGCTAAAAAATATTCTGGTAAACAAGAACAGCTTCGTTTAAGTAATCAAGAAGTAGCATTACGGAAGGAGGACACTAAACAACAATTACAAATTGAATATTTAACGGCACAGAATCAGTATGATGATGCTAAAAGAGAATTTGAACTCATCTCAAAACAATTGATTCAAATAGATCAGGCAATTCAGATTCAACAAGAAGCCTACTCAGTTGCAAATAGTCAGGGAAATGCTTTTGTAGAATTACTTCGTTTGCAATTACAAAAGTTAGGTTTTCAGTTTAGACAACATAATAGCAAAGCAACAGAACTAGAAGCTTTGGCAAAAATAAATTACATCACAGGATTATAAGATTAAATAATCATGGAAAAATATATAAAATCATACGGAACATTAGTTATCGTATTTGTAGTAGGCGTTTTTATGGGTTGGTTGTTTTTTGGAGGTGAAAGTACTTCAGAAGAAATGTCTTCAACACATCATGAACATACAGAAGGTACATTTTATACCTGTTCAATGCATCCTCAAATTCATCAAAAGGATCCAGGAAATTGCCCTTTATGTGGAATGAAGCTAATTCCAGAATCAGGTGATACGAGTGTAGATGTAAATCATATTACTTTATCGAAATCTGCTACAGCTTTAGCGAACATTCAAACTACTAGCGTTTTGAAATCATCACCTAAAAAAGTTTTACAAATGCAAGGTAAAATAGCGGTAGATGAACGAAGAACGTATGCACAAGCATCGCATATTGCAGGTAGAATTGAAAAAAGCTATGTGAACTATATTGGAGAAAAAATAAAAAAAGGTCAGAAGTTAGCAACTCTTTATTCACCACAATTGGTTACTGCACAAAGGGAGTATTTTGAAGCTAAAAAAGTAAAGGATTCTAACCCTCAATTACTGCGTTCTGCAATCGAAAAATTAAGGCTTTGGAAGTTATCTGAAAAGCAGATTCGAGAAATTGACAAATCTGGAAAAGTAAAAACAGTTTTTGATATAAGAGCAGATATTAGTGGCGTAATTACACAACTAAATGTGTTAGAAGGTGACCATGTAATGCAAGGCAAAATTCTTTATGAAGTGGCAGATTTATCTAGACTTTGGGTCAAATTTGATGCGTATGAAAGTGATCTGGCTTGGGTTAAAGTTGGCGATCAGATTTCATTTACTGTTACATCTTATCCTGGCGAAACATTCACCACAAAAGTATCATTTATAGATCCGTTTATTAACCCTAAAACAAGAGTTGCTTCTGTAAGAGGAAATGTAGTAAATAGAGAGCATAAATTAAAGCCTGAAATGTTTGTAAATGGAAAAATTCAGGCAGAACTACCTGTTAATAATGAAGTGATTGTAGTCCCTAAGTCTTCTGTAATGTGGACTGGTCCACGCTCTGTTGTATATGTTAAAGTTCCTAACGTAGATACACCAACATTTGAAATGAAAGAGGTTGTTCTTGGGGCAGAATTAACCAATTCTTATATAATCAAAAAAGGTTTAAAAGATGGAGATAGGGTGGTAACTCAAGGTACATACACTGTAGACGCTGCTGCCCAATTGAAAGGTAAACCAAGTATGATAAGTCAAAAGATTGGAGTTGAAACAGAACCAACTTCTACTTATGAAGTGAGTGCTCAATTTGCAGCATCCTTTAAGAAGGTATATCAAAATTATTTACTTGTAAAAGATGCTTTTGTTGCTAGTGATGATAAACGTGCTGAAGAATTCACAATCACTTTACAAAAAAGTTTAAATACAATTTCTATGCATATGTTACAAGGTGATGCACATATGTTTTGGATGAAGACATCTCCCAATCTCAAAATGAATTTAAATGAGATGGTAAAAGCAGACAATATTGATACACGGAGAAGGTTTTTTGTTCAAGTATCAAAAGAGTTATCTGATATGATTCAACGATTTGGATTATCTAAAAATGAGAAGGTTTATCTAATGTATTGTCCAATGGCTAATGACGACATGGGTGCATCTTGGTTGTCAAATACAAAGGAGGTTCTTAACCCTTATTATGGTGATATGATGCTGAAATGTGGGGAAATTAAAAAAGAAATATAACATATTTAATGCCCTAGTTATGAAATTAACTAGGGCATTATTATGTAATTTATTGTACTTTAAAGTATTGATAGTCAAATAGTAGTATTGTGTGTAAGTAAAAATGACGTATTAATAAAGTAATATTGTATGAGATGGAATAGGGTGAAATTGTAATCATTATTTTAATGTTGAGTAAATACTTAAACTTTACTTAATATGAACTGCAACATATCTCTACTGTGTACTATCATTTTATTTTTCACAAATTGCTTTTTAATTGAAGGGGCAACATTTAGACTTAACTCAGGTGTTACCTTGACAGCTGAGAATTGGACTGACGCAAATACTTGGTTAAATGAATCCAATCAGAATGTGGATGATTATCCTGGTAAAGATAATGATGAAGATGAAAAAGATATCATTCAATTTGGTTCTGGTTCTGATGCAAATATCATAACAATTGATTTTGATTTTGAAAAAAATGATATTTCAACTTCATTATACTTTCAGCCACTTGGTTATCTCAGTGTTTTGAATTTTAATAATGGGGCAATTGTGGAAATAAATAATATTCTTGACAACGAAATAAGATTTACCCTTAAAATAGAAGAAAATGCTTCATTAACAGTTAAAGAAGAGCTTACTATTAAATGGGCATTTGTAACATTTGATATTTACGGCAGTTTTACTGTTTTAAATAATGTAAATTTTACAAAAGAACAGTATTTAAATATTTATTCTGATGCAGTGGTAAAATTTGAAGGTGATTTTAATACTACTGGTGTAATGTTAGTTGTGGAAGAAGATGCAATACTTGAAATTGAAGGACAATATATCATGGGTTACGAGAGCCAACATACAGAGTGGGATATTAATGGTTTTTTAATTGTGCATAGAGGAATCAAAGTTGATTGTTATTTACATTTGGATGTTGGAGAAGGAGAAGAGGATGAAATTTATATAAACACGACAACAGGAGGTGTTTATGTAGACCTAGACGTAGAACTTAAATGTGATCCAAATAATGATCAATTACCGCAGTCATGTAACAGTGAATTATTTTGTGAAGCGATAATAGGAAATTCAGAAAATCCAGAAGATCTACCCGTCAACTTAATATCATTTATACTTACAGAAGAAAAAGAAGGTGTGAAATTAGAGTGGGTAACCGCGTCAGAACAAAATAGTGAACGATTTGATATACAAGTTTCTTCAAATAAAAAAGATTGGACAGTTATAGGTTCTGTACTTGCTCAAGGAAATAGTAATTCTACTGTTGAATATGAATTTGATGATACAAATAAACCTAGTGCTTATTACAGGTTAGCTCAGTATGATTTTGATGGTAAAGTTGAATATTTTGGTGTGCTCACTTTTAATCAAAAAACAGATTTTAAAAGTAATGTATATCCAACTTTTGTAGGTAGAGGAGAGTATTTATATATCAATTTTGAAGGTATAGAATTTGGTACTAGTTCAAGTTATTCAATTGTTAATTTGAAAGGAGAAATAGTAGAAGAAAATCAATTTCTTGATCTATCATTGGGTAACTCTTTACAATCTTATCATATTAAAAATGATTTAAATACTGGTTTGTACTTTATTACGATTAGATATGGTAAGGAAGCGAAAACAATGCGTTTTGTAATAAAATAAGAAGACTATACCACTTCCATATATTCAATAAAAATATACATTTCAACTATAATAGTATACATTAAAAACCAACTTTAATGTTGTTATTTGTATCAACAAACAATTCAATAGAATTATGAAAGAATTAGTTTTAGATACAACATTAGGTTGCAAAGCTTGTGAAGCTAAAGTGCAACCTTTATTGGATGCAGATCCAAGAGTTATAGATTGGGAAATAAAAGATGGGCATATTCTGAGGGTAGTAACCGAAGGGGCTTGCCAGAAATGTATAAATAAAATTATTAGTGAAAAAGGGTATTTGGTGAAAGAACAACTTTCTGCAAAGGAGGTTGATGCTAAAGATTATGCCGATAAAATACTACACGATATTCCTGAAATTGAATATGATAAACCTGAAGTAACAGCCGATAATGCGGGTAAGTACTATTGCCCAATGCAATGTGAAGGTGATTTGCTACACGATCAAATGGGTGATTGTTCTATTTGTGGTATGCCTCTAGAGAAAATTCCAGAGGCAAAAACACCAGTTAAATACGCCTGTTCAATGCATCCAGATATTGAATATGATACACCTGGCGATTGCCCAATTTGTGGAATGCCATTAGAACCCATAATAACGGAACAAGATAAAGAAGAACAAAATGAGGCTTTAACGGATATGACAAAACGTTTTAAGTTAAGTCTTTTCTTTACTATTCCAGTTGCATTTATAGCAATGGCAGGACATCTATTTCCTGCTTTACATCATGAAATGTTAGGGTTAATGTCTCAAACATCATGGAATGCAATAGAGTTTGTATTAACCATTCCAATGGTTTTCTATACTGGGTGGGTTTTTCTTAAAAGAGCTTGGTCATCAATTGTATCAAGAAATTTTAATATGTGGACATTAATAGGGATAGGAACAACAGTAGCTTTTGTTTTTAGTACTTTTGCTTTATTCTTCCCCAATGTATTTCCAGGTCAATTTAAACAAAATGGTGCCGTAGATGTCTATTTTGAAGCAACTTGTGTAATCTTATTATTAGTAATGGTAGGACAGCTAATGGAATTAAGAGCACATTCTCAGACAAATTCAGCATTAAAAGCATTACTTAATTGGACACCATCTACAGCTACAATTGTAAAAGAGAATAAAGAAATTATAGTAGCAGCTGAGCATATAAAAGTAGATGATGTAATTAGAATTAAACCAGGAGAAAAGGTTGTAGTAGATGGTGTTTTAATAGACGGGCATGGTACTATTGATACAGCAATGATAACTGGGGAACCGATTCCAGTTGAAGTGAAAAAAGGTGACAAAGTAACTAGTGGTACAATTAATACCAATGGAAGTTTTCTGATGCTAGCAACTAAAGTAGGTAAAGAGACATTATTGTCAAAAATTATTGAAATGGTGAATGATGCTAGCCGATCTAGAGCTCCAATACAAAAATTAGCAGATCAAATAGCAAAATATTTTGTACCAATTGTTGTAAGTGTATCTATTATTACATTTTTACTTTGGCTATTTTTATATAATGGCGAAGATGCCGCAACTTATGCTTTGGTAAATGCAGTTGCAGTGTTATTAATAGCTTGTCCTTGTGCTTTAGGATTGGCAACTCCAATGTCAATTATGGTAGGAACAGGAAAAGGTGCACAGAATGGTATATTAATTAAAAATGCAGAAGCCCTCCAAGGTTTAGGGGATGTAAATGTTTTGATGATTGATAAAACGGGTACTATTACAGAAGGGAAACCAACTGTTTATCAGGTTATTGCTTCAGGTAATTATACTGTTAATGATGTTTTGTGTTTAGCAGCCTCGTTAGATAAAAATAGTGATCATCCAATTGCAAAGGCCATAGTTTTAGAAGCCAAGAATAAAGGTTTGAGCTTACTAGAATCTACTAATTTTTCTTATGAAATTGGTAAAGGTTCTAATGGAGTGATTAAAGATCGAAATGTTAAAATTGGAAATCTTAAAATGATGGAGGGTGAAGCTGATGTGTTCACTATCAAAAGTAAAGTTCAGAAAGAGTTTAAGAAAAATATAACTACTGTTTATGTCAGCAATAATAATAAAGTTATTGGTGCTATTGCCTTAGCAGATCAAATTAAAAAGGAAAGTAAAGAAGCTATAGAGTCACTTCAAAAGAAAAACATTGAAGTGATTATGCTAACAGGAGATAATGTAGAAACAGCTACTTATGTAGCCGATCAAGTAGGTATCACTACCTTTAAAGCCGAATGTTTACCAGAAGATAAATTGAAATTTGTCGAAAAGTATCAATCCAAAGGATTTAAAGTGGCTATGGCAGGGGATGGCATTAATGACGCACCTGCTTTAACAAAAGCTGATATTGGTATAGCAATGGGTAACGGCACTGACGTTGCGATAGAAAGTGCAGAAATTACTTTATTAAAAGGTGATTTATCAAATTTATTAAAAGCATTTACGCTTAGTACTAAAGTGATGAAGAACATTAAAGAAAATTTAGTTTTTGCGTTCTTTTATAATGTGCTTGGTGTTCCTATTGCAGCTGGTATCTTATTTCCATTTTTTGGAATTCTATTATCACCGATGTTAGCCACATTAGCAATGAGTTTTAGTTCGGTATCTGTAATAACAAATGCAATGAGATTAAAGAGGGTTGTCTTGTGAGTAGTGTTGTATGTATACAAAATTAAACTCTCTAATAATCAAATGGTTATTAGGGAGTTTTTTTGTTGTTAAAAGCTGCTAATCTTTTTATATTTCAAAAATAAATAATCTCAGTGCAATAATATTATCAGCTAAATAATTAAATGAAGGCTCTAACAATCAATACAAATGCTTTATGGAGGATACTCTGTATAGGATTGATTTTTTACTCAATAAGTTCTTTTGGTCAGACATATAGACCTTCAAGAAATATTATCTTTGCAACACTTGCTGATTGGGAAACTCCTTCAAATTGGGAAGGTGGCAACGTACCTCCAGATAATTCGACTATTGAATACGGTAATGCCGACAATGGTTGGGGTGGTTATACGATAGAAATAGGTTTTGATTTAGCATCTTCATACCCAAATTTAAGCTTTGACTCAAATAATGAGATATCAATACTTACTATATCAAATGGTGGGGTAGTGAATGTTACAAATTTTTCTGTAGATGCAAAGAGTTCAATTACAATAGAAGAAGGAGCACAAGTTACAATTGAAGATGATTTAACAATAAATACTAATTCAACATCTTTAACAATTTGTGGTGAATTAAATTTAAATGCTACTTTAACTGCAAGTAACGCACTAGATTTAACAGTTTGTGAAAATGGAATATTCAATGCAGAGAGTTTAATAATTTCATCTTCTGCTGAGGTTGATATTTCTGGGAGTGTTAATATTTCTGGATCAGCATTTTTAAACAATAACATCACATTAGATATTAATTCTACTGGGGAATTAAATATTTTAGGTGGTTTAGATTTCGGTGCAGGGACAATTAATCTTGATGGTGATTTATATGTTAAGGGTGAATCTGATTTTGATCAAGGTGGGTCAGGTTCTACTTTAAATATAAGTTCAACAGGTAATGCAAAATTAGAAGGTGACTTAATAGCAGATGTATTGGATATAAATATTGTTAGTAATGGGTTACTTGAAGTAATTGGACAAGTATCGTCTTTGACTAACGATGGAAGTGGAGGAAATTGGTATTTAGATGGTACAATGGTTGTACATGAAGGAATCGATGTACCTTGTTCAAAGACAATAACTATAGAAATCCCTGATGGATCAGATGGAGGTATTATAATTGATTACGAAGGAGAAGGTAATAGATGTGAAGCAAATAGTGGGGATCCCGTTCTAAATACGTGTGCTACATATGGTACTTGCGAAGCAATTAATAACCCATTAGATAAAACTTATTCACCAACTGTTACCCCAGACCTCCCAGTAAACTTAATCTCTTTCACAGGAACAAAAACATTAAACGGTTTTCTTTTAGAGTGGACAACCGCTTCAGAACAAAATAGTGAGAGGTTTGATATAGAAGTATCTGATGATAAAAGAAATTGGCAAGTCATTAATTCTTTAGCTGCAGCTGGAAATAGTGATGTGAAATTAGATTATGAATATTTAGATATATCACAAAGTAAATATTATAGATTGGCTCAGTACGATTTTGATGGAACGGTAGCCTATTACGGAATTGTAACATCTTTAAATGAAGGAGAATTGAATGTTTCAGTGTATCCTACCTTTGTAGAGAATGGAGAATTAAGTAAAGTCTATTTTGAAGGAATTTCTGAAGATCAAAAAATTACTTACCAAGTATTTGATATTAAAGGAAAAGAAATTAAAAACGAGTACCTGATAACATCTACAAGTGGTAATTTCTTGACATCTTTTATGATGCCAAACTCAATAAAAGGAGGGTTGTATATTGTAAAGGTGAATGTAGGGAAATATCAGAAGACCTTTAAAATTATCAAGAAATAAAAAGATCTTTTAATATAAAAAGCCACTAAGTATAAAATATTTAGTGGCTTTTTTACGCTTAATAATTTTCTTTAAAATTACGAAAAGTGCTAATAATGAGACTATTCTAATGAATAGTTTAATGATTTTTATCATGCATCCCGTAACGCAAACCGTTGCGAAAAAAAAAAATTAAAATAGATAAGCAATCTCTTTTATATACCTAAAACAATATGCTATTTTAGTATTTCGAAGATCACAGTCTTTGATAAAAATTTAAAGAATTATATAAAATATTGTCTGAATGAAAGCGACTTTCAAAATACATTATGATACTCAATTTGGTCAACAACTTTGTATTGTTGGTTCATTACCTGCATTAGGTAAAGGAAACGATAATGAAGCGGTTGAGATGGCTTACCTTGGAGGAGGTATATGGATTGCTGAGGTAGATTTAAGTAAAACTAGAGCAAAATCATTTACCTATAATTATATACTCAAAGATAAGTCTAACGGTATTAAGTATAAAGAAGCTGGAGCTCCGAGAGTAGTTTCTTTAGATTCAAAAAAATATAAAAAATTAGCATTTCAAGATGCATGGAATCCTTTCCATGAAACTGAAAATGCATTTGATACTGCTGCTTTTGATGTTATTCTTCAGACGAAAGCACCAAAAGTTAAAGCACCAAAATTATCAGCAAAGGATGGAGATTTTTCATTCAATGTAAATGTGCCTAGAATTAACCCAGACTATGTAGTTAAGGTTGTTGGTTCTACTAAAGAATTAGGAGAGTGGGATATTAATGCAGCTCTTCCAATGGCATATGATGAAGAAAATGACTTATGGAGTGTGACTACTTCAATTAAAAAGAGCCATCATAAATTAAAATATAAATACGTTTTAGTATCTACAAAAGATAAAAGTTTAGTAGAACTAGAAGGTGGTTTTGATCATATGTATGATATTCAAGAAAATGACCCAACTTTATTGGTGAAATTCTCGGATCATAGATTTGAATATAATAAACAAAACTGGAGAGGTATGGGTGTTGCATTACCTGTATTCTCTTTAAGATCGGAACAAGGGTTAGGCGTAGGAGAGTTTCTTGATATTAAGGGACTTGTAGATTGGTCTAAAGAAACAGGAATGCGACTTGTTCAAATTCTTCCAGTTAACGATACAATGGCAACTTATACTTGGGTAGATTCTTACCCATATGCTTCTGTATCTGTATATGCTTTACATCCTCTTTACATTAATCTTGAAGCGGTAGGATCGTTGAAAGATAAAAAGAAGATGACAAAGCTTAATACGCTTAAGCAGAAGTTGAATGCACTTGATACTGTGGATTATGAAGCAGTAATGAATGCAAAAATGGACTACCTAAAAGAGATTTGGTCTGAGAAAAAAGCCTCATTCTTAAAAGGTGCTAAAGTTAAAGCATTTCTTAAAGAGCAAAATGATTGGTTATTACCATATGCTGCTTTTTGTTATTTAAGAGATAAATATAAGACGCCAGATTTTACAAAATTTGAAGATTTTGCTACTTATGATGCTAGGAAAGTAAATAAATTATTTGCTGCAGCTTCTAAAGTAAAAGATGATGTTAACTTCTATGTATTTGTACAATATCATTTACATGCTCAGTTATTAGAAGCATCTGAATATGCACAATCTCAAAATGTTGTTTTAAAAGGTGATATTCCAATTGGTATTTACAGATTCTCTGCAGATGCATGGACTGCTCCTCATTTATACAATATGAATGGTCAGGCAGGTGCTCCTCCAGATGATTTTGCGGTAAATGGACAAAACTGGGGTTTCCCTACATACGATTGGGAGACAATGAAAAAGGATGATTATGGATGGTGGAAAAGCCGTATGACTCATCTTTCACAATACTTCCAAACATTTAGAATTGACCATATCTTAGGATTCTTTAGAATTTGGGAGATTCCTATCGATTCTGTTCAAGGTTTATTAGGTCAATTTAGACCTGCTTTACCATTACACGTTTCTGAATTAGAAAATAGAGGTGTCGGATTTGATTTTGATAGATTCTGTAAACCTTATATTAGAGAGCATTTCTTAGGTCAAATGTTTGGTGATGATACAGATGCTGTAAAGCACGAGTATTTTGATCAAAAATGGGATGGAGCATATAACTTCAAAAAGAAATTTGATTCTCAAGTAAAAATTCAAGCACACTTTGCAAAGCTTTTAGCTAAAAAAGATGCTGATGTTGCTAGACTTGAGGCAATAAGAGAGAGCTTATATAGTCTTCATAATGAAGTATTATTAATTCCTGCTTTAGGGTATACAGATGGTTTGCATTATGCTCCTAGAGTAACAATGGACAAATCAAGAACATTTAATGAACTTGATGCTGGTGCTAAATACCACTTCTGGGAATTATATGTAGATTATTTCTTTAAACGTCAAGAAGATTTATGGTCTGCACAGGCTATGGAAAAACTTCCTGCAATTAAAGAAGCAACAAATATGCTAATCTGTGGTGAAGATTTAGGAATGGTCCCAGATTGTGTACCAGGAATAATGACAGAATTGGAAATTCTAAGTTTAGAAATTCAAAGAATGCCAAAAGATCCAACAATTTCATTTGGCCACCCAGGTAATTATCCTTACGAATCTGTTGCGTCTCCTTCTTCTCATGATATGTCGACTGTTAGAGGTTGGTGGACTGAAGATCGTGAAGAAACACAACGTTTCTATAATGAAATTCTCGGTAATTGGGGTGAAGCACCTCAAGATTGTGAGCCTTGGATTGCAGAGCAGATCTTACAGCAGCATTTATATGCAGATTCTATGTGGACAATCTTCCCGCTTCAAGATTTATTAGCAATTGATGGAGAAGTTCGTAGAGAAAGTGCAGAAGATGAGCGTATCAATATTCCTGCAATCAAACACCATTATTGGAGATACAGAATGCATTTATCTTGTGAAGAATTGATGAAGTTGAAAAGCTTTAATTCGAAGTTAAATGGATTAATTACTGCTTCTGGAAGAAATTCTTCTTACTAAGTAGTATTGATATAAATAGAAAGTCCTTCATCATTTACGATGAAGGACTTTTTGCTTTTTTAATGGAATTAGAAGTAAATGATTTAATAATTACTTTTTCATTAACTAGAATCTTTGACTAACTAATTTTAAAATCTCTGAAGGAAGAGTAGAATTTGATAGTGATAATTTTACATTTTCATATGCTTTAAAAAGTTCGGAAAACCCAGTTCATTATTCTTAATAATTGGTTCTTATAGATATTTTGTGGGTAAGAAATAGATTAGGTATGATTTTTAGTTATATTCAAATAACTTAAAATAAACTATTTTCACATTTAAATAGAACTTCATATTCATGAAAAGGCTATTACTCAATATGGTAGGGGGATTATCCTCTGAATGGTCTAGAATTGCTGCTTTATTAACACTAGGGTTCTTTACAGGTATATTTATGGCAAGCTATAGTGTTGCAATAAATACTTTATTTATTTCAAAGTTTGGAAATGAATCAGATTTCCCGTTGGCATTAATTACTCAAGGTATTCTAGGTATTCTTTTTACAATAGTCTTTTCGAGATTACAAAATATTATTGGTTTCCGAAAGTTGACCTATTATACATCAATCATAATCTTATTAATGATTGGAGTAATAACCTTTTTTTTAATAGCCAAAGAGAATCACCCTTGGGTTGTATTTATAGGTTTTGCAACGTTAGGACCGATAGTTTCAATTTCACTTTTAATTTTTTGGGGAGCATTCGGTCGTCTATTTAACTTTACGCAAAGTAAACGATTATCTGGAGGTATAGATACCGGACAAGCTGTAGCGACCATTCTAGCATTCTTTTCAGTTCCTTTTATTCAGCAAGTGTTACCATCACTATCATATTTAGCAATGGTGGGTACTGTTGCCTATTTGGGATGTTTCATATCTATAGTATATATTCTAAGAAAGTTTAAAATGCATGCAGCAGAAGCTGTAACTGTAGATAAAGAAACTAGTAAGAAAGAGGGTAGAGTGAAACTTAGAGATTATAAAAAATACTTTTTTATGATTAGTATTTTTGTAATGTGCTCAACCTTTTCTGCTGCCTTTGTAGATTATTCTTTTGTTACTGTAACACCAAAATATTTTCAGCAAGAAAATGAACTAGCAAACTTTATTGCCTTTTTTGAAGCTTTTGTAATCATTGTATCATTCTTAGTTCAGACATTTTTAAATGATAAAATTTTAGAAGTCTATGGGTTGCAATATTCTTTGATGTTACTACCAGGTATATTGGTATTTTTTAGTATAATAGATCTAGTAATTGGATCATTATTCGGTCACGATAAATCATCGGATGCATTTCTAATGTTTTTTCTTATAATTTCAATGTCAAAGTTAGTTACAGACGCATTGAGAGATTCCTTGGAAAATCCTACCGTTAAAATCTTCTTTTTTCCCTTGCCGGCAAGTATTCGTTACGAAGCACAAACTTTAGTAGAAGGTACTGTTGCACAATTTTCTACTTTATGTGCAGGTATATTAATGATAGGCATATCAAAAATTAACGGATATAATATTCTTTACAACAACTTCATGATTTTTGCAATTGTAGGAGTTTGGGTTTTTGTAACCTTTAAGATGTACCATGAATATAGAATATCTCTTAAAAATTTATTATCTGCAAATTCTACAGAAAGTGAATATGATGAAGGGATAGGAGCAAGATTTAAGAATAATAAAATTCAAAACTTATTACAAACAAGATGGAATAGTGTCTCTACAAAACTATCACCATTATTATTTAAATTGATAGAAAGACTTGATGTATTCTTATTTAGAGAAATCCTTTCACAAGAAGATAATCTTTTTAGGTTTGTGAATAAAAGAATAGCCCTAGCTAAAATTAAAGATTACAGAATTTATGAGAGCACACATGCGTTAGATCAGTTTTCTAAAGGATCTTTTGAAGATGATAATTTAGTGATGGTAGCCTCTGCGTTGTCTGAAGAACTAAAAGCAGAAGTTGTTTTAGAAGCAAATGACAATAACATTATAGAATTAGCTAGTTCGTCTGTGCCTGCTGATAGAATAATGTCTGCAAGATTAATGTTTAATCATTACAATGATAATCTTGAGAATACCATTTCAAAGCTAATTCGTGACTATAATTTTGAAGTTAGAATTGAGGCAATGGCATTAGTAGGTTTTCATAAAATTTCAATATTAATTCCTGCTTTAGTAGAACGTTTAGCTATTAAAGGAGATGAAAGAGTTGCACTTTCTGCAATTGTTGCAATAGGAGAGTCTGGTGCTAAAATCTTGGAAACAGCTTTTCACAAAAATGGTCAAGTACAGAAAACAAAAAGACTGATTTTACAAGCATATGCTAAAATTGGTAGTGAAGAATCTGTTCAACTATTAGCCGATAAAATTACATACCCTGAGAGAAGAATATCTTACGAGGCCTTGTCATTGTTAAGTTCTTTAGGTTGGAATGCAGAAGAAGAGTACTCAATCTTGTTCTTAAAAGAAGCATTAAAAAGAGAAGCAAACAATTGCTATTGGAACATAGCAGCTTCGTTAGAAATTGATGATAATAAATTTACAGTTTTAGTTCAACGCGCTTTACAGACTGAAATTATTCATAATTATGATCAAATGTTTTTGCTCTTAGATATGCTTTACGATAGGGGTTCACTACAACTTATTCGTAAAAACCACGAGTTAGGGACTGCAGATAGTATTGGCTATGCTGTAGAACTCTTGGATGTTTTAATTGATGAAGATGTGAAAAGTTACGTTCTACCACTCTTCGAAGATATCTTACCAGAAGAACGAGTAAAAAAGTTAAGAGAATTATTTTATAGAGAAACATATTCTAGTGAATATGTATTGCAAAGGTTAGTCACTAGAGATCCCAATTGGCTATCAGCTTGGGCACGTGCGGCTGCTTTGTATGCTCTATCTGACCATCCAGAAAATTGTAATCCAGATATTTTAGTAGGTTATCTTTTTGATGGTGAAAAATTATTATGTGAGTTAGCTGCATGGATTTTAAAAGTTCATTTTCCAGAAAAACTTGAAAATGCATACGGAAGGTTGGAACAAGATAAAGAAGCAGAACTTAGAGACCTTTTGAGAGGAGTTGAATCTATGGATTTTACTGAGACTTCTAAGTTCATTTTTTCAAAGGCATTGTTCTTTTCTAATTTATCAGAATTTCATGGTCTTAATGGAGACGAATTAGCGGAATTAGCTGAAATATCAATCTTAAATTATTATGAACAAGGACAAATTATAACCTCAGCAGAAGTATTAAAAGAAAAAGGCCTTTATATAATTAAGGATGGAGAATTAGCAGTTGGGGAAGGTGATGTTCATACAATTTTGTATAAAAAAAGAAATGTAATTGGAACGTACATTTCTCCTAAATCAGAAGTTTGGGTGGGAAATTTATATGCAATAAAAAATACTTATGTGTATGAAATTGACGAAGAGACATTCTTCTTATTATTAGCAACAGACATGCACATGGTAGAAATTATTATGAACAATGTTCGTAAGTCATTTAGAACATCCATCAACTTACAAAAGTTATCATATGTATAAAAAAAAGCGTCACCTTTTAAATAGTAGATGACGCTCTTTTTTTATTTTAAATTTAAACCAACTGTTTCTACCTGATCAAAAGGTACTTTAAAGCTGACTCCTAGTACTTTAGTTCTTACAAAACCAGTATATCTTACCTCAAAGTCTTCTCCAGTTGCCATATTAATAAGTCCACCTAAAATATTGGAAAATAGTGCTTTTGGAGGAAATTGTACTTCAAGAGGAAGAGTAAATTCAGATTTCTTTTTGGCTTCAGAAGAAAGATTTTGATCTACATTACCAATTACATTTCCATTTATTAATACATCTACATGTATTTGATCTACAGTAATAGATACTCCATTCGGATTATAAAGGACTGCTTCTGCTCTAACAACAAAATTACCATCTTCTAATGTGAACATTTCAATATTTTTCACATCATAAAATTCTGGAGCTTCAGGGCCGCAAGATGTAAATGTTATTAGTACAATAAAGTATACTATATATTGTGCGATAGATTTTAATCTCATTTTAAAAAATTGATTTGTTAAAGAAATACTACTTACAATAATAGTTCTAAAAAAATAATTTTGAGACACTACGTTAATAATATTTCAAACTAGTCGACTTTATTAAAATAATATCATAAAGATTTTTGTTTTGCCTAGTTAATTGTCGTCTTTTGCAGATATAATAATTTTAATAATCTAAATTATTGTTAATAATAGTTATTAGTCGCTAATGTGACTTGTTATAATACTACATTTGTGTACTAAATTTTCTGTTAATAACCCTGCGTTTTCTTTGTAACTTATGACAATTTCATCAATGATTCAACCTGATAAAAAAATATCCTTTTTCCAAATTGTAGAGTTTTCTGTGTATAGATTTTACACATTAATTAAAGAAGGAAAAGGGAATATCGGGGAAGGTAAACAATGCTTTAAATTAAAAGGTAGAGGTGTAAATCTGTATTCTAAAAAAGAATTTTTAGAGTATAATGATTTAGATGAATTGCTTTTTGATGAGATTTGCATGGAATTATGGGTAGTTTCTGAGAAAACACCAAAATGGGACATAGATAGACTTTTTGCTTATAAAAATGAAATTGTAGATAACCTTTCTAATATTTTAGAATGTTCTTCTATAAATGATCTTGAACTATATATAAGCGATTCAAGAACTGCTAGTTTTGTATATGTATTTTTGAGCCATTTCTATGAGACTGCTTTAAGTGATAAAAAGCTAGGAAATATAAATACAGAAATGGTGTCTGATAATGCTTCTCAGCAAATTGCACCTAACAAAGAATTTGATAAAGGATTTAACATTGAAATTTTAGAAAGATTTCAATTATTAGAAGATAGAATTATTCAACTTGAAAGAGAGAATAAAAGGTTAGAAACTCGTGAAAATGATTATTTCCACAGAGTTGATGATTTAGAGAATACCCAAAAACAAATAGATAATCTTGAGGAACAATTTGAACTTGTTCATAAAGCAAGAAAAACAGCTCTTCAGGAAATATCAATAAACGTAGAACAAAAATTTGAATCATTAGTTGATAAAATTAATAGTATTAATGAGGAAAGTTTTAATAAAGAATCAGTACGAGAATTTATTGTTCGTTTAGATCAACTAGAAAGGCAAATAGTTGATGTCAAATCTGAATATGTAAAGGATGAGGCTATTCAGTCTTTTTCAAAACAATTAGACATTTTAAATAAGTCGATCAATCATATCTCTGATGAGCATGGAAATGAACTAAAGAAAGTTGATTTAAGGTTTACAAAGATAAAAGGGGAACGTCATGAGTTAAGAGATAGTATGTCTATTCTTGAAGAAAACCTATCTAATAAATTAGAAACATTAAGTAAATCACTTACTGATGAACTAGAGAATATTCATAACATAAGTGATGAAATGACTCGACGTCAACAAGAACTTCAATCTGTACTACAAGATAAAAATGTAGATGATAAAGCTCATTTAGATAAAGTAATTGAAGGTATAGCAGCATCTTTAGGTGAAACACAAGAAAGACAACAAGAACTTTGGGAGAGTGTAAATAAGTTAATAAACAGAACTAAAAACGAAGAATTTACTTTTTCTGAAGTAGTTGAAACTAAAGCTCCTAAAACAATTGATGTAGAAAAGGCATCTTATGTTTCTCCATCATCTACCTATATAGAATCTTTTTATGCTGAGCCTGATGGTAATGGATTTTTAACAAATCTATCTACGAAGAAGATAACATACAAACATGTTTATAAAGTAAATGTTATTGATGATGTTACAGCAGACTTTGAGTTCGTTGATGAAGCAGATTCAAAAAGAACATTAAATATGAACCTTGCGATGATGTTTGATGAGTATATGTCAGATAACGGAACGAAAGGTTCTAGCTTAGAGTTGTCTTTATACGGAGAAGCTAAAAAGGTGAGAGGATTAAATGCTTGGAGAGTAAGCAGAAAAGCAATGGTAACTAGAAGATAGATTATCTATCTTTGAGTATGTTTTTCTAAATGTACTGGGTTACCTAAAACGGTCACTTTACTTAGAGGAGATTGAAATATAGTAGCATTATTGCGGGCGTTTAAGATTACTTCTGAAACGCCTTTTGCTTTTGCTTTAACTTCTAATGTTTCAAAACCTTCTCCATTAATTTTAGAACCTCCGTCACTAAGTATAAAAGCAGAATTTGTATTGCCCTCTAAGATTAAAAATGAAGCTCCAAGTGCAGAACCTTTAAACTTATCTGTTTTTACATTTACATCTGCCTTAATATTTCCATCAATTTTACATTCAAAGTTTTTTGCTTTAAACTTATCAATTATAAGACTCCCTTCTCCTTTAAATTTAATTAAGGCTAAACTAGGTGACTTAATCAAGACTTTTGATGGTGATTCAGTAGGACTTAATCTGTAGATTTTAAGGGTGTTATTTATATATGATGCTTTAAAATTATCTTCTTTTTTCTCTTCACCATATAAGACTAAAGATGATTTAGAAGATGTAGAATCTATTATTATTTCAATATTTAGATTTCCAAATAATACAATTGAATCTAAAGGGAATTCATAGGTTTTCTCGTCAATAAACTTAGAATTGTTAGAAGAAGTAAAACTAGAAGAATAATTATTTTTAGGTGTCTCATTGAACCTTTGAATTAAATTATTGCTGTCAAAAATTAATACATCGCCATCTTCAATTGTATTTAATTGTTCTAAGTTAATATGAGATTTTAGTTTGTTGTCTATAACAAAATGCTTGTTGAACGGTACTTTTATTGCAACATTTAATTTTTGCATTCTGTATTTAACTCCTCTAGGGAATGAAAAATGAGATGATAAAAGTAATTTATTATCAGAAATATTAGAGGTGTAATCAATTGCCTTAGCATTATTAATAGCTCTTTCTCTAGTTTTACCTAATGCCTCTTGACTAAAAATCAATTTTAAATCTTTACCAGAATGTCCTTCAATACTAAAAGAGGCACTATTTAAAGGGAGTTTTCCAATATCATCTAAAGTAATTTCTAAAATGTCATTATTTAAAGGTAATAATACTTCTTCTTTGTGAATGGCTTGATTATCGAAACTATGTACAGACATATTTAGTGCTGTAACTAATAATAGAGATAAAATTACATCAATACCAATTAGACCAAAAATTTTACCATTACTTATTAATTTTTGAAAAGTCATCATTGATGAACTAATAATTAAAAGTAGAGTAGAGGTTACTACAAAGTGTAAGGCACCTATAGTTGCCGTTGTGTTAGGAATAGAATACTGAATTGTACTTAATAAATTAGCATCATATTTATTAAGCACTTCATTAGTAAGATCATTAGATAGATAACTTAATACTTCTGTTAGATGAATGATTTTTAGGCTAATACCTAATACAGGAACACCTAAGAAGATGGTAATAATAGTCCCTATAAACAGAAATAAACCAACTACAAAAGATAATATTCTCAATAAATCTTTAAATAATGGGCTAGCATTAATATGTGGGATATCAATGTTATTAAGTTTATCGTATACTTTTTGAAGCTTTTCTGTATTAAAGTTCTTCTTATCAAAAGTAGAACTTAGGTATTTTTCAATTTCAGATAAATTAAAAGGAGTACCTTGACTTTGAAATTTATCTTTTAACGTTCTAGAGAATGGAGTAGAAACCCATAATACTATATATAAAATACCAACTGAATGGAAGAAATAAAGTGCTATTAATAAAAATAGGCGTATTATATTTACATCAATACCAATAAAGTTGCTTAATCCACCTGCTACACCGCCGAGTACTTGTTTCTCACTATCTCTAAAAAATAGTCGAGTATTTGTATCTCTTGATAGGTTTCTTTTTTCTGGTAAAAATAACCATAAACTTAAGTAGAGTATTGATACAACTGTTGCGGGAAATTTTGTTGTAGTAATTAAAAGAAAAGGGAGAATAAATATAAAGCGTACCCATAGAGGGTCAATACTAAATTTATCTGCAATACCTGCTGCAACTCCACCAATTTGTTGTCTATCAATATCTCTATATAAAGATTTTACTTTTTCACTTAGTGTACTTATAAAGTCTTCATAATTTTCTTTCTTATGAGTAGGTTGTTGTGGGGTATTACTGTTACGGTTTAAATCAAAGCCGTTAGGAGTGCCAACAATTTCAATTGCATTAATTACATCATCTTCGGTTAAATAGTCAAATTCATCTTCTATGCATGGAATTAAGATTTCGGACAATTTATATTCCAATTCCCTAATTATAGATGAAGAATTTTTAAAACTAGATAAGTGATCATTTAACGCACTTCGATAGCGCTCTACAATAGCAGATGCTTCATTAGTTGCTTTAAAATGACTGTTACCTATATGTATATTATTTATGACCATTCAGGAAGTATGTAGCTTTTATTCAATAATTGTAATGTTAATAATAAACAAACGTTTTAAGAATGTATAACAAGTTTCTAATAATCAACCTTAAATGGTTTTATTTAATTGATATTCAGTATTTTAACAAGTGTTTTGTATTTTAAGTATTTTTGTTTCTTTTTTAAGTCTGTGTCCATAAATGTACAATTTGAACAGTTAAATCATGAAATATGAGAGATGTTATATTATATTTATACTATCAATCATTTGAGATTGCTTTAATTGATTATAAATACACCTTTATAAAATTTAATGAAACAACTTCTATCAATCGTTTTTATTGGTTTGATAACCTTATCAACAAGTTTTGCCCAATGTGAAAAGTGTCTACCTACCACTGAGGATACTGATTATTGTTATACAGATGTTCGCTTCGAAGGACTATGTGCTAAATTCATTGAAGGGAAGTCTTATTTTTACTTAGACCGTAAGAAGAAGTCTATTCGTATTGATTTTAACTTTAAAAAATCTGACGATATCTTATCTTTCAAATCTATGGTAATGAATAAGAAATTAAAGATTTCTACGGTAGAATTACTGTTTATTCAATCTGCTGTAGAAGTTTGGAATGTAGAAAAGAAAAAGATTGGTTATAGATTTTTGCCTTCAGGTTTAGGAATTAAAATACTTAAACAAGGTTCTGGAGATATTCCAAAACAAGGTCAATCGGTGATTGTTCATTATGAAGGCTTTCTAGAAGATGGTTCTAAATTCGATAGTTCTAGAGATAGGAACAAAGAATTTAAATTTAAGGCTGGCGTAGGGCAAGTTATTAAAGGATGGGATGAAGGTGTACTAAATTTAGAGATTGGATCGAGAGCAATGTTGCTAATTCCTTCTGATTTAGGTTACGGTTCTAGATCTATTGGTCCTATACCTGCAAATTCAACCTTATACTTTGATATTGAGGTGATAGGAGTAGAATAATTGTTAACGATAGTTATTAAAGAAACTTTTTTAGAGGTTTCAGAATCTTTTTTATGTTGTTTGGCGTTATAGTGTTATAGATACATTTATAATATAACTACTTGCGATATGAAAAATTTACTTTTGATTACTTTATCGTTTATAAGTTTTAATGTTGCACAAGCACAAACTATAGATACAAAAGAATATTTAAGTTCTGAAACAAAAGATATTATCACAGAATTAGATGATACCCAGATTAATGAAAATGAATCTGTTGTTGTATCTTTAATTGATATTGAAGTTGAAAAACAATCCAACAGATATTTTCATAAAACATTTGAAGTTTCTGATGATGAAGGGATAAGTTATAAACTTAAGAGTGATGACTTTTTTACACCAGTTGTTACCGTTAGTAGAAATAAAACTGTTTTGAAAATGGTTAATGAAAGTGCTCCCCTTATGCAATCTGATGGTACTAATGTATTTTATGCCAATTGTGATAAAATAGAAAGTGCACAAATGGCACTCTCAGGAGTTCGAGTTTTGGTTATTCCGGTAAGAAAATAGTATTTGACGATATATAAAAAGAGGCTGATTTATTAATTTAAATCAGCCTCTTTTTTTTAACTAGCAATTTGACTCTTTTTATCTGTCATAATTGTAGAAATGTGAATGTCTACATCATCTGATAAATCTTCTATATCTTCTAGTAAGTCATCATCATTTTCCGAAACATACCAAAATATAGAAACCAACTTGTTTTGGTCGGTCCATTCTTTTAAACACTTTAGAATGTTATAAATTCCTTTTGAAGAAGGAGTATTAAAATATCCCAATCCAAAATTTAAAGAGAATGTGTCATTTTCTTTGAAGTAGTCATTAATCCAATCAACAATGTCAGAATATATTTGACTGACACCATCATGATAAGATTCTCCTAGAATGTTGCCCTTGCTGTTTTCACTGTCCATAAAAACAACAGGAATTTGGGTGTTCATCCCGTCTTTGTTAATTGATAATTTTTCCATCAGATAGTGGAGTTAGTTCTGTTACAACCGTAATACACAAACATTTACTTTAATGCTTAATCCAATATTAACGTTAATCGAACACTTATACAATAAAAACAACAAATAATTATATGTTTTTGTCCAATTTCATTAAATAGTCCATTATGATTGGTAATCCTATTGAACCTTTTTCTTTAATTGTTTTAATGCCAGATATATTAGAATTTGATGGGATTGAGGGGTCTATAATAAATGATTTACAGTTAGAAGGAGTGTAATCTATTAAGTTTGCTGCTGGGTATACCTGTAATGAAGTACCAACAATAATAAAATAATCTGCTTCGGATGTTATTTCCGCAGCTTCTTGCATTAATGGAACATCTTCTCCAAACCAAACAATATTTGGTCTTAATTGGCTTCCTTTTTCACATTTATCCCCTTCGTTTAAAAAATCACCTTTAATAGGGTAGATCAAAGTGTCGTCTAAAGTACTTCTTGATTCAAATAATTGACCATGTAAATGAACGACATTTGTGGATCCTGCTTTTTCGTGTAAATTATCTACATTCTGAGTTATAATAGTAATATCAAAATGTTTTTCCAACTCAGCTAAAACAATATGTCCTTTATTAGGCTCTGCTCTTTTTGCGACTTTACGTCTTTCATTATAAAATTCAAGAACTAAATTTCTGTCTTTTTTCCATCCAATTGGAGAGGCAACATCCATAATATCGTGTCCTTCCCATAAACCATCTCCACCTCTAAAAGTCGGGATTCCACTTTCTGCACTGATTCCAGCACCAGTTAAAACAACAATTTTTTGCTTTTGCATAGACTTTCTAATTCAAACGAAACAAAATAGATGTGTAATTGTCAATTAAAGACAGTAATATTGTCAAAAATAAAAACATTAAACAATTAATTTAATAATGAAAGCTTGGATACAGGCCTTTAGACTAAGAACATTGCCATTGGCTTTGTCTAGTATTATACTTGGAAGTTTTTTAGCATACGGAGATGAACCAACTTTCTTTAGTTGGAAAATTGTAGGGTTGTGTGTTTTAACAACAATTTTTTTACAAGTATTATCAAACCTTGCTAATGATTATGGTGATTCTGTTCATGGAGCAGATCATGAGGATAGAGAAGGTCCATCAAGAGCAGTACAATCCGGAAAGATTTCATTGAGTGCTATGAAAACGGCAATTATTATTTTCAGTGCCTTGTCGTTGTTCTCGGGTTTATATTTGCTATATATCAGTCTTACTTCTTGGACTGAATTTATGTATTTCTTAGGTTTAGGAGTACTCTCAATTATTGCTGCAATAACTTACACAGCAGGAAAAAAGCCTTATGGTTATGCTGGTTTGGGAGATATTAGCGTTTTTATATTTTTTGGATTGGTAGGAGTTATTGGAAGTTATTACTTACAAGTTAAGTCTTTTGATGTAATGTTATTTTTACCAGCAGCAGCTTGTGGTTTATTAGCTGTAGCAGTATTGAATGTAAATAATATACGAGATATAAAATCTGATATTAGTGCGGGTAAGAAGTCTGTTCCTGTTAGAATAGGACGAAAATGGGCTATATTATACCATTGGATGCTTTTATTTGGAGCATTAATTTGTGCTTCAGTTTATGTATTCTTTACTTATAGTTCACCTTTTCAATGGTTGTTTGTATTAACTTTCCCGTTATTGCGACGAAATGGAAATGCAATTACTAAATTAACAGAACCTCAAGATCTTGACCCATATTTAAAACAAATGGCTTTAAGTTCATTGCTTTTTTCTGTAACATTTGGGTTGGGACAAATTTTAGATTTGTTCGTGAAAATCTAAATACATTAAAGTTATCTCAGATAAAAAAACACCCCTTGAAGTTTTGTCTTTCAAGGGGTGTTTTTTTAGTTGCCTGCTTCTACTTTTTTCTGAGGTCTATGCATCCATAAGGGTTGGCCTTGGTAGTTTTTATTTAAAATTTGCTTACCATCAAATAGTATCTTTATTTGATCAGCTTGCTTTGTAGGGTCCCTAGGCATATCATCAGGTAGATCTTCTCTTAAACGAACCCTTTCAAGTAATTCGTCTTTTGGAGGTATTTCATCAAACCTATTTTTAAAACCAGGTAAAAACATATCAGGCTTCTGGATTTTACTAGGAGGGAGTATATTTGAATCATGTTTCTTATTATACTCAATGTTTTTTACCTCATTATTTTCTTCAAAGAATAAAGTCATAGCAGGACAAGATGATTTATTTAATGCATATATATTTCTCTTGTCATCAGTTAATTGAAAAAACCTTGTCATTCCATTACCCTTTACATCAACTTTAAAAAGACTATTATTTTCAAAATGAGCAATAATCTTTTTACCTTTTACTTGATTATAATTTTGTATTGTATCCTCTGAAATAATAAAGCCATTTCTATTCAGGTATAAACGCTCCACACCTTTAGATGTAATATCTGTTCGTATAACTTCACCCGTCATCTGAGATTTTTGTGCCCAAATTCGTGGATCTTGATAGAAATAAATCATTGAGTCATTGTAATAATAAACCAAAGAGTCACATCTAGATTTCATATCCTTAGACCACATCGCTACATTATGATAAGCATATAAAGTATTCTCTTGTGTAGTGGTATCATTAATAGAATGAAGTGTATCTGCTGCTAAATAGTACATATCCATCCAGTTGCCCTTAATAGGCTTACTCATTAGAGCATTCCCATAAGCAAAAGTAGAACTATCGAAGCGCACAACAACATCTGCATAAATTATAGCTGTATCCTCTTTACTAAAGAAAATTACATTACCTACGGCTTTACTGTTACCTGTGTTCTTATTTGTGTCAATTTTATCTCCAACCAAAATATATTTATCATTTTCTACAATAGCAGAACCTTCAAAATGTACTTTACCATTATCAGTGTTATAAGTACCTGCATTTGCAGTTACATCACCATCTTTAGAGTTTATAACTGTTCTTGTATTAAACGTAGAGATTTTAGTCTCTCTATCGTATATTAATTTCTCTGTTACTAAATGTTGTGTTTTTACAGAATCATCCATAACAACATCTTTTATAAAAATAAGTTCTTTGTTTTTTAAGTAGCCTTCTACAGAAGTGAGGACCATTGTTTCTTGGTTTACTGTACCTCCTGTTAGATATTTTGCTTCTTTAGTAGAAGTATAATAGTATAATTTATCTGTGACTAAAGTAATGTCCTCATCAATTAATTTTACAATTCTACCTGTAATAATTACTTCTCCTTGATTTTTCTTGTAGAGTAGTTTACTACCTGTAATCTTTGTTTTTTTATCAATTACAATTACATTACCTGTAGCAGTCACATCTTCTGTTTTTATATTTTGACGTGCTTCATCACAATAAATTGTTGTAGTTTTTTGCTTTAGAATAACACGTTTCTGCGGACTGCTATAGAATACCCTATAACCAGAAATACCTTTAGAACGTGCGGCACTGATTCTAACTTTGTCTTCCGTTTGTCCAAAAGAGGTTAAACGACCACAAAGTGAAATTATTAACAAAATGATTAAAAAAATATTTTTCTTCATTGTACTTTTACTACTTAATAGAGTTAGCAATTTTTATTGTTGCAAGCTTGCAAATTTATCTTAGTAGATCGTAAAATCCTTGCTTTTAGTGTTATTAATAACATATTATAAAGGATTAAATTGATTTTCAGCTAAAAATTTTGTGGTTTTAATAACAATCTCACATATGAATGACAATCCATTGGCCTTAGAGGACCAATTTTTAACTTATCTTAAATCAAAAAGTCTCGATATTAATAATATTAAACTTTTGTTAGCCTTCAGTGGAGGTGTTGACTCTGTAGGGTTAGCTTTATTGTTATTGAAATTCGAGATCAATTTTGAAATTGCCCACATGAATTTTCAATTAAGAGGAGAAGATAGTGAAGGTGATGAACAATTTGTAAGTGATTTTTGTAAAAAGAATGATATAATATGTCATATCAAAAAAGTTGATACTCAAGTTGAGGTTGAACAATCTGGGAAATCAACACAGATGGTTGCTAGAGAACTAAGGTATGATTGGTTTAATAGTTTAAAAGAAGAATTTGATTTTAATTATATCCTAACTGCTCATCATCGATCTGATAGTGTAGAAACTGTCTTGTTTAATTTAATTAAAGGGACAGGTATTGAAGGATTACATGGTATACAATATTTAAGGAACACTATTTTAAGACCATTATTATTTGCCTCTAAAAGTGAAATCAGAAGTTATGTTGAAAATAAACAGCAGAAGTGGAGAGAAGACAAATCTAATAAGGTCAATAAGTATGCTCGTAATTTAATACGGAATAAAATTATTCCATTAATGAGAGAGATAAACCCTGCAGTCGAAAAAAGTATTGATGTAACATCAAATAAATTATCTAAGATAGAGAACGTGTTCTTTTCTTTTATAAATGATATTTCATTAAAGCATTGGAAAAAAGAAAAGGATGTCATTTTAATTGATTTTCAGAAGTACAATCATTTAGATGATATCGATATTATTCTCTTTTATCAATTAAAAAAATATAGTTTTGATTTTGATACTGCACTTAACATTATTCAATCTTTTAAAACGAATGGATTAAAGTTTTTTTCAGTAAATAAAGACTACGTAATCTATACACACAATAATATATTGGTGTTAGAAAATAATAATGAGAATGAAATAAAAAACAGTCAGAATATAGAGATTGATTTTAAAGAAGGTTTTTATTCCATTGGTACCAATTCTTTTCAAACGTCTATAGTAACAATTGATGCTGTATCTTCGATTGATAATAATGCCACTTACATTTCTGAAAAATATTTCCCTATAACTGTAAGAGAAGTTCTTAAAGGCGATAAAATTCGTCCTTTCGGGATGAAAAGTGGTAGAAAAAAGGTTTTTGACTTACTTCAAGACGAAAATGTACCGAGTTATCTTCGAAAAAAAACATTAGTTATAGTATCTTGTAATAAGGAAATTCTAAGTGCAATTGGAATTAGAAACTCAGAAGAGTTAAGAATTGGGAAATTTCCTGTTACTTTGATGAAGATTTGTTTTTAACACCTAAAGAAGAGTATGCTAAACATATTTAAGAAAACATATAATAACGAAGAGAGAACCCTTTTTAATTTTATGAGAAGGGGTGTGCTGTTTTCAAAATTAAATGATGAGGAAATGTCAAAGTTTACTCCTCATTTACACTTAAGGCATTATACTAAGGGTGAAGTGATTTTTTTTAGAGACGATCCTAGTCAGGCACTTTATTTAATTAACAGTGGGATAATTACACTCAATATTGATATTGAAGACAAATTTGAAGATTTAGTACATTTAAAAGCGACGGATACATTTGGAGATAATGCAATTCTTGAAGGCACCAGTAGACCTTATAATGCTGTATGTTTTTCAGACCATGCTGATGTATATGTAATTCCGAGTGCTGTGATTCATGATATTTTTGAAGACGATATTAAGATTCAAGCGAAGATGATGTCGAGTATGGCGGAGATTTATGATAGGTTTACGGCACATTTATTTAGAGCTTATAAGGAATCTTTCGGCTTTTTTGATTTAGGAAGGGCGTTTATGCCTTTTTAGTTGAATTTTATCATAAATAAAACATGACGAATGTCATGTTATTTAGATGTTTTTTGTATTTTTGTGGTTATTAACCTTGGTTGATATTTACACCTGTTAGATAAGGTAAATTCAACAAGCAAATTTCTATGAAAAAAGAGAAGACGACAAACAACGGAAACTTATATCGAAAATTCGGAATAATTACAATTATTGCGGTTTTCTTCCTAATTTTAGTTGGTGGTATAGTACGAAGTACAGGAGCCGGAATGGGATGCCCAGATTGGCCTAAATGCTTTGGAACTTGGGTTCCTCCAACAGATGTGAGTCAGCTACCAGCTGATTATAAAACTATATTTGCAGTTCAAGGTAGAGAAATTGCTGATTTTTCAGTATTCAAAACTTGGGTTGAATATACAAATAGACTTGTAGGTGTTTTAATAGGTTTTCTAATTTTTTTAACCTTACTTTTTTCTTTACCCTTTAGAAAAACAGACCCTACAGTTACATCATTTTCTTTTTTAGCGTTTGTATTAGTTGGGTTTGAAGGATGGTTAGGTAGTAAAGTTGTTAGTACCGATTTACATCCCGTTCTAATAACTGTACATATGTTAGTTGCACTAATTATTGTTGGTGTACTTATATACGCAGTAGCAAGATCGCATAAAAAGGATTTAACCTATCAAGATCCAACAAATCTAAATCAGCTTAATAAATGGATTGCAATAATCCTTTCACTATCATTTTTACAAATTATCATGGGTACTCAAGTACGAGAAGCTATTGATATAATTGCAAAAACATTAGGCGAAGAACAAAGAAATTTATGGATAGATGAATTAGGAATGACATTCTATTTTCATAGATCATTTTCAATAGTCGTTGGCATTTTAAACATCATGTTTGTACAACGAGTTATAAAAAATACAGCTCCTAAACACCCTGCTAGATTATGGTCCAAAGTAATGCTTGCATTAATTGGTATTGTGGTACTATCAGGAGCAATTATGGGGCATTTTGGAATTCCAGCTGTTTTACAACCTGTACACTTATTGTTAGGTTCGTTAATTGTTGGATGCCAATTTTATATTGCACTTTTAGTTAATCATTCTAGAGTGCTTGGAAGTAATTCTAACAGTACTTTAAAATACCAACATCAAGCAACAACTTAATATGGTAGTAGCAGAATCTAAAGATATAATTTCAGAAGTGCCTCAAAGAAAAAGCAGAGTCAGAGATTTTTATGACCTACTAAAGGTTCGTTTAACTGGCGTTGTCGTTTTTTCTGGAATTTTTGGTTACTTATTAGGAACAACAGAAATATCAATTACTGCAATGATTGCATTAGCAGTAGGTAGTTTCTTAATAACAGGGTCCGCAAATACAATAAATCAAATTATCGAGAAAGAACACGATAAATTGATGAAGAGAACAATGAATAGACCTATTCCTTTAGGAATTATTTCTCGAAAGGAGGCGGGTATATATGCATTAGTTCTTGCAGTGTTAGGTACTGTGATAATGTTGTATTTCTTAAATGTATTTGCCACGTTATTATCTTTAGCTTCTCTAGTGTTGTATGGCTTTGTATATACTCCATTAAAAAGAATTACACCACTTTCAGTGTTGGTTGGTGCTTTCCCAGGAGGTTTTCCTCCAATGATTGGTTGGGTAGCAGCTACGGGTTTTGTGGGCATGGAAGGGTTAATATTATTCGCTTTGCAATTTATGTGGCAATTCCCTCATTTTTGGGCAATTGCATGGGTTGCTGATAAAGATTATAAAAATGCTGGTTTTAAAATGTTGCCTTTTAATGGTGATAAAAATGTAAATACAGCAGTTCAAATATCAATTTATACTATGTTTTTAATTCCTATTGGGTTTTTACCAACACAATTTGGAATGACAGGTATTACCTCTGGTATCATTGCATCTTTAGCAGGTGCAGCTTTTTTATATCAAACATTTGGATTGATTAAGGAAAAGACGGATAAAGCAGCATTAAAAATAATGTTTACCTCTTTTATTTATTTACCAATTGTTCAAATTGTATACTTAATCGACAAGATCTAATTTATTATTATGTCAATAGCAGAAACTCCGAAAAGACCCGTAGGGATGCATCCTAAGAAATTTGCGATGTGGTTATTTATTGTAAGTGTGGTAATGATATTTGCTGCATTGACAAGTGCTTATATTGTAAGACAAGCCGAAGGTAATTGGGCAGCATTCGAGTTGCCATCAATTATGTATTATAGCACAATTGTAATACTATTAAGTAGTGCAAGTATGCATTGGGCTTATCTAGGGGCAAAGAAAGACGATATGTCTCAATTGAAAAATGCACTTACAATAACATCAGTTTTAGGAGTTATTTTTCTAATCCTTCAGTTTATTGGATGGGAAGACCTTGTTGCAATGAATGTTTTCTTTGTGGGTAATCCATCCGGTTCATTTGTATATGTAATAACAGGTTTACACGGGCTTCATATTGTTAGTGGTATTTTGTATTTATTCATTATGCTATATGCAGCTTTTAAAAATCAGATAAATTCTGGTACAATTGTAAGAATTGAGATGTGTGCTAACTTTTGGCACTTTTTAGGAGCATTATGGATTTATCTGTTCATTTTCATGCTGATGAATCGTTAAACATGACAATCGTCATAAAAAAATAACACAAATATCACCAAATAGTTGTATTTGTTAAGATTCAACTATTTATTTGTGGAGAAATAAAATTCAAAAGACACTAAAAAAATAACATCCAATCTTTTATGTCATCAACTACAACTTTGACAAATCCTAAACTCTCTGAGTGGGATGGTGGACAAAGACCAATGAAAGCAACCTATGGAAAGCTAATGATGTGGTTTTTCCTTGTTTCAGATGCTTTTACATTTGCGTCTTTATTAATAGCATACGGAGTAGTTCGTTTTATGCATCCTGCATACGAAGGAGCATATTCTAAATTCGAATTCGCTACTAGCTCGGATAATTTTTATTGGCCAATACCAGAAAAAGTATTTAATGCTTTTCCAGGATTACATGGAGTAGATGCTCCTTTAATGTTTGTTGGTTTAATGACATTTATTTTAATTCTTTCTTCTGTAACAATGGTATTTGCTGTTGAAGCTGGACAAAGAAAATCTAAAGCAGAAGTAGAAAAATGGATGCTATGGACAATCGTAGGTGGTATTACTTTCTTAGGCTGTCAAGCATGGGAATGGTCTCACTTTATCCACGGTACAGAAGGTGGAGTTATTAGAGATGGTGTTCAGGTTTTTGGAGCAAACTTACATGAAAATCAATACGGACCTCAGTTGTTCGCAGATTTCTTCTTCTTTATTACAGGTTTCCACGGTGTTCACGTTACAAGTGGTGTTATTATTAATATTGTGATTTTTTACAATGTTGTAATGGGTACGTATGAAGAAAGAGGTACTTATGAAATGATTGAGAAAGGCGGTTTATACTGGCACTTTGTCGATTTAGTATGGGTATTTGTATTTACATTCTTCTACTTAGTCTAACTCTACTTTTTAATTTCACTAACTACTAAAATTAGTAAGATGGCAAATCACGATGCAACACTTTCTCCAGAGGAGATTAAGAAAGCAAAAATGAAAACTGTAATTAAGGTTACAGCGATCTTAGCAGCAGTTACAATTATAGAATTTATCTTCGCCTTTGCATGGCCTGACGGTTCAAGTCGTTTTATCCTTAACATATTATTTGTGGGTATGACTTTGCTTAAAGCAGGATATATTATCATGGAATTTATGCACTTAGGCCATGAGGTAGGCGCATTAAAATTTGTGATCTTATTCCCAATGTTATTTTTGGTTTGGCTACTTGTAGCTTTATTCCAAGAGGGTGGAGCAATACTTGATGCAATTCAGAATTGGTAGCATCAATTTATTGAAATAAATAACAATAATATGGTTTGATTTCTTCATTTTTGTAGCGATCAAACCATATTTACTTTTATAGAAAGAATGAACAAACCTAATCTTAAAAAATGGGTATTCTTATTTACTTTAATTGGAATACCTTTAGTAATTTTTTTCTTCCTGAAAAACTTTGGAACGAATGAATATCAGCTTGAAAAAGCCGAAGAACTTCAAGTTTATAGTTTGAAATCTGTGAATTGTACTCCAAATGAAATTGATGGTGTACATAGAATTCCAGATTTTGATTTCTTAAATCAAGATAGTGTTCACTTTTCTAATCAAGATTTAAAAGGAAAGATATATGTAGCAGATTTCTTTTTTACATCGTGTCCTGATATCTGTAAAGCAATGACATCTTCTTTATTAAGAGTACAAGAAAGATTCAAAAAAGAAGATAGATTGAAATTGGTTTCTTTTAGTATTGATCCAACATATGATACACCTTCAGTATTATCAAATTATGTAGAGAAACATAAAATTAATACGAAGCAATGGACTTTACTTACCGGAGATCAAAAAACAATAATGAACCTTGGGCAATGTGGGTTTTATATAACTGCAAAAGAAGAAGCCTTAGGTCAAGATACATCTCTATCACATAGTGATAAATTAATACTCGTTGATACAGAGAATAGAATTAGAGGTTTTTATAGTGGTACAGATCAGGAAGATGTTAAACGCCTGCTTACTGAAATCTCTCTATTATTAAAAGAATAACGGATTATATCTTTATGGAAACTACAGACAAAAAACGAAATGATAAATTACCTTTAGTTGTAATAGGTATTGTTTCTATTTTAATTCCAATCGTTGTAGCACTCTTATTATTTATACCACAGACAGGAAAATTAGGAGATTTAGATGTTTCTTTTTTACCACGTTTAAATGCTGTTATTAACTTTTCATCTGCAATCGCCTTACTACTTGGCTATTACTTTGTTAAGAAAAAACAGATAGATATGCACAAGTTAATGATGGCTGTTGCATTTGTGTTAGGTGGTATATTTTTAGTTTCTTATGTTATTTATCATTTTCAAGGAGGGCATACAGTATTTGGTGATATAAACCATGATGGTGTATTATCTGATGATGAAAAAGTGAATTTGGGAATAGTAAGAACTTTATATTTGGTTATTTTACTTTCACATATTTTATTATCTGCAGGGGTAGTGCCATTAGTTTTATTGGCCATCTATTTTGCGGTAACAGATCAAATACAGAAACATAAGAGAATAGTTAAATTTACTTACCCTGTTTGGTTATATGTAGCAATAACAGGTGTAATTGTTTACTTAATGATTAGTCCATATTATATCTAATATTATGTATAAGAAAATAGTATTCCTGTCACTCTCATTTCTACTGTCAGTTCAAGGTTTATATGCACAATGTGCAATGTGTAGGGCAACGGTAGAAAATAATATAAGCTCTGGAGCAAGTAGTGTAGGAGCGGGTTTAAATACCGGAATAATTTATTTAATGACTATGCCGTACATATTAATTGCAGCAATAGTTTATCTCTGGTATCGAAAGACACAAAAAGAAAAAGCTTCTTTAGCTTAAAAGGTATAAAAAACTCCAATAAGGTATTTCTTGTTGGAGTTTTTTTGTAATTTTTGAGTTCTACAACTTCCTCTTTTTTTATGAAAGTAAAATATATTTTTTTAGAAGTAAGAAAGAGTAAAAATAAAGCACTTATAGGGCTTTTCTTTACCTTTTTAACAATCTCAATTTTTTTAATTAACGCAGGTTACTACTCATCTGATGAGTATGATTCTTTTGTTCAAGATAGAATTGAACAGGTTTCTAAAAATGCAGATGATGTAATATTTGAAATTAAAGCGAATATCAAATCTGATAATGAAAATATACTAGATTTTCAGGCTTTATTGAATGAAAGTATTTACCCAGTTTATATTTATAAAAAGGGAGTATTAAGCTTTTGGTCAGATAATAACTTAAAGCTTAAATATCTTGAAGATAAATTATATAGCTACTTTGTTGAAGATGTAATTCAGAAAGATGACTCTTTTTTTTATGTGAGAAAATCAAATATCATGGTGTATAACCAAGATTATGAGATTTTTGTAATCATTCCTCTTATCATCGAAAGGGATAATGTAACTTCTTTGATCCCTAATTTTGTCAATGAATTTGTCTTTGGTACTAAGGAAATGCCAAGACTAGCTAAATTCAATATTACAACCAATTATAAGTCAATTTATACAAAATTAAATAAGTTTTTATTTGCAATAGATGTCTCTCAAAATAGATCTGTGGAGTTAATTCCTTGGAGTTATTTTGTAATGTCTATAATAGTTGGTGTATTATTCTTATTGTCGGCATTGAGTACATTTGTAACCAATTATATTAATAGGGGTTACTCTATATTTCCAATGCTAACAATATTTGTATTAGGGGTAATTTCTTTACATGCAATTGTAGCAGATGTTTTATCAAGTAATATAATTAAGTACGAATATAATATTTTAAGTAAAATAGACGATTCCGTATTAGAACAATGGGATTCATTAGGTATTATTTTCCTCGATATCCTATTTGCGATAATAATATTTAGATGGTTAAGTACCAATTTCACGAGTTTATTTTCAATTAAATCTATTTATTTATTAGAGAAGAAATTTAAGATTACAATTAGCGTCATTTTAATCGTTAGTTTTTTCTTTATTGTAGCCGGATTTGAAGAAATATTTATCCATGTATCTGCAAAAGCAGGGGATTTATCTTTGAAATTTAGTCTTTTAGATATTACTGTCCCAGAGATATTTGCTCAAGTAATAATAATTTCGGGTTTCATATTAATGGGGCTTATAGCACATTTATTTTTTAAATTAATCTGCTGGGGATTAGATTTTTATAGCAAATCATTAGCAATGTTAATCTCGATTGTAATCGTATTTGCATTCCAATTAGGCTACGATACCTTTAATATTTTATTGATTAACATTATTGCAATTTTTATAGGCATTACACTATTATTAGATACTCCTAAATATCTATCGATCGGTAAATTCCCGGCAGTAATGTATTTAATGTCTTTAATTGTTTTCTTTTCCCTTCTTGGAGCCTTTATTACGGAGAATCTACAGATTAGAAACGACGAAGTTTTTAAACAAAAATTTGCATCAAAACTTACTGAAAACGATGCACTTTTGAGGGCATATTTACAAGAAACAATAAATGGTGTTAAAAATGATAATCAGATAATTGATGCCATGGCCTTTTTGAATAAAGGTAGAGCAACTGTTGCTACAAAATCAATAAAGAATGATTTAACAGAATGGTTTGGTAATCGTTTTGATGTCAAAATAAATATTTCATTTGATAATGGTCAAACGTTAAATAACGAAAGTTCTTATCAGCAATTAAAGGAGAATTTCTACGAGAAGCAGAAGCCAAAATACGGGTTAAACTCTAAAATGAACTTGCAGCAAGGTACTTTTAGTTATTTATGTGATATACCAATTGTAGACAGATTTGAAAAAACGGACACATTAGGGTTCTGTTTAATAGCATTATACCCAAAATCTTTGACCGGTAAATCATTTAAATCAACTATTCTAGACGAAGACTTTGATGTTAACTTTAGACAAGAAGAATACTCATATGCAATTTTCTATAGACAAGAATTAATTTTCAGTTCAGGAGATTATAATTATTCAAACAGTTTTCTAAAGGAAACTTATTCACGAGATAGAGAAAATTTAGTAAGTAGTGTAGAGTATAAAGGCTATGAACATTTAATGCTACCTGGCTCTAATAATAGGATAGTGGTGATCTCATCTAAACGATTTGCATTTATAGATTACTTTAAGAGTTTCTCTGCTTATTTTACTGTACTTATAATATTAATTTTTACAATTTTTAATTTGGTGAATTATTTTAGGAATCCAAATGAATATCGACGATCATTTTCTACAAAAGTGCAACTATATTTAAATGCGGCAATCTTTTTACCACTCTTAATATTAGCCTTTGTAATGGGTTCTGTAATGGTTAACTCCACTAAAAATGATGTTCAAAGACAATATTTAGAAAAGGGACAAACAGTAGCTAGTAATTTATTTCAAAATAACGAGATCAATAAACTGTATTCTAATGATGATAATTTAAAATTAGATGTTCTAATTGATGAGTTGTCTAATGTGATGCAAGCAGATATTAGGTTTTATAATAGAAGAGGAAAATTAAAGGCAGCTTCAGATATTGAAATATTTGATGAAAACTTACTAAGTAAAGAGATTAATCCTAAGGCTTATATTGCAATAATGCAAAATAAACAGACAAGGTTAGTCTTAAAAGAACGCATAGGTAATCTAGAATATAACACTTCATATATTGGTATAAAGGCATTTAATACTGGTAAAGTTATGGGTGTAGTAAGTATACCTTTCTTTAAATCATTAAATAGATTTGATGATAGGTCTATAGAAGTGATTACTACTATTATGATGATCTTTTCTATCTTATTCTTGACCTTATTACCAATTGTACATTATGCTGCTCTATCATTATTAAACCCTATAAAATTGATTATTCCTGAGTTGAATAGGATAACATTAAGTAAAAAGAATGAACCAATATCATATACAGCAAACGACGAATTTGGTCAGTTAGTAGGTGAGTACAATAAAATGCTTGCAAAATTAGAAGAATCTAAAAAAGAGCTTGATAGATCACAGAGAGAAAGTGCTTGGAGAGATGTAGCAAAACAGGTTGCTCATGAAATTAAAAATCCTCTTACACCAATGAAACTTTATTTGCAGCAATTAGAAAGAGTAGCGAAATCGGATGAAAACCCGAAACTAATGAAAGCTACAAAAATGCTTATCAATCAAGTAGATACGTTGAGTGGTATTGTAACATCATTCTCTTCTTTTGCTACAATGCCTGTTCCTAAAAGAGAAACATTTAATATCTCGAAAGTGATTAGAGAAAATATAATGTTGCTTTCTAGTAAGTCAGATATTCACTTTTCTGATACGCAAATTGGGCATGATGTGATGGTTGAAGGAGATGAGAAATTAACAGCAAGAATTTTAAATAACCTGATGTTAAACGGCATTCAAGCGGCTAAAGAAGATATTCCTTCTAAAATTATAGTTGATTTATACGAGAATGGCGAAAAGGCTATCGTAACAATTATTGATAACGGAATGGGAATACCGGAAGATGTTCAAACAAAAGTTTTTGTACCTAACTTTACTACTAAGGAGACTGGTTCAGGGATTGGGTTGGCTGTAGCCAAAAGAGGAGTTGAGCAGATGGGAGGTAGTATCTGGTTCGAAACAAAAGAACTAGAAGGATCTTCTTTCTTTGTAGAATTCTTAATGACTGAAATGGAATAATTAAAAAAGGGTGATATACCAAGAAGTATATCACCCTAATTTATATAAGATAGATGCTTATAAACCTGTATAGTTGTAAGGAGTAATTACTTTCAATTCAGCTTTAATTGCATCAGAAACAGCTAAACCATCAATAAATACTTGGATACTTGACTCTGTAATTTTTTCGTTTTTACGAGTAAGATCTTTAAGCATTTCATAAGGGTTAGGAATACCTTCTCTACGAAGAACTGTTTGGATTGCTTCTGCAACAACTGCCCAGTTATCTTCTAAATCAGCTTTTAATTGTGCGTCATTAAGTTCTAATTTGTTTAGACCTTTTTTCAACGATTGCAAAGCAATTAATATATGTCCTAATGGTACACCAATATTTCTTAATACAGTAGAGTCCGTTAAGTCTCTTTGTAATCTTGAAATTGGTAATTTTGCTGATAAATGCTCTAATAAAGCATTTGCAATACCCAAGTTACCTTCCGCATTTTCAAAATCAATAGGATTTACTTTATGAGGCATGGCAGATGAACCAACTTCATTCTTATTAATTTTTTGCTTGAAGTAGCGCATTGATACATATTGCCAGATATCTCTAGACATATCTATCAAAATTGTATTTACTCTTTTAAATGCATCAAACAATGCAGCAAGGTTATCATAGTTTTCAATTTGAGTTGTAAATTGAGAACGATCTAATCCTAACGTATTGTTTACAAATTCGTTACCAAAATCAACCCATTCAATAGTTGGGTAAGCAACGTGATGAGCATTGAAATTACCTGTAGCACCACCAAATTTAGCAGAATAAGGAATCTGCTTTAATGCATTTAATTGTTTTGTAGCTCTGTAGCTAAATACTTTGAATTCTTTACCTAATCTAGATGGAGATGCAGGTTGACCATGTGTTAATGCTAAAATTGGGTATTCAGCCCAATCGTTAGCTAAAGAATCAACCAAACCAATGATTTCTTCTAACATTGGTAGAACAACTTCAACATTTGCATTTTTAAGTGACAAAGGAATTGCAGTGTTGTTTACATCTTGAGAAGTAAGACCAAAATGAACGAATTCTTTTTGTTCTTTAATCCCTAATTGATCAAATTTTTCTTTAATAAAATACTCAACTGACTTAACATCATGGTTAGTGACACGTTCAAAGTCTTTTACTTTAACTGCATCTTCGTTTGTAAATTCTTGATAGATTTTACGAATAGATGGATAAAGTGACTTATCAAAGTCTTTTAGTTGAGGGAGTGGTGACTCACATAAAGCGATAAAGTATTCGATTTCAACCCAAACACGATATCTTATCAGAGCAAATTCTGAAAAATAGTTAGATAATGATGAAGTTTTACTTCTGTACCTGCCATCAATTGGTGATACTGCTGTGAGTTCGTTTAGTTCCATTTTTATAATTGGAATTTTTAAGTGAAAAACTGATCAAGTGGCAAATATAATGTGCTGATTATCTAAACAAAAATAAATAGTAAGATAGTATGTGAAAATATCGAATTCGATTTTAAGATTTATAAACTTTCTTCTTCTACTTTGTTGGCTTTACTAGGAGTAAGATCAGTAGAAGACCAATTTATCAAATCACCACAAAGAGCAGATAAACCACCTACAAAACCACCAATTAAAGCACTTACGATACCGACAAAATCATTACTTGGCAAATGGAACATAATAGAAATACGACTACTAAGTTCGGAACCAGTATACAGTTGAATTAATGCAGCATAAGTACCCCAAAGAAGTGCAATACTTACAAAGCCAGTTAAAAAGCTATTTAGAAATTTATTTGTATCTCTAAATGCACCAAATATAAAGCAAGGAACTGTAATAATCCACCATGGAAACATTACTTGAAGTAAACTAGCAGTAATTAATATTGCTGTACCATTTACTATGATATTTTTATTCATTTAATTTCTTTATTTCTTCTACTTTCAATAATGAAGTAGGGGGATTATCACTATTTTTAAAATCTTCTGCTTTATAGAAATTGACCTTAAACAATTTACCTTCTTCAAAATAAGGTACCATATTGTCGTAATAAGGACTTCCTGGATTTCCGGATTGTCCACCAGGGATTGCTTGGTAACAAACGGGTCCATTTTTCGTCATCTCAACTAGCATTCTATAACTTGGTCCATGTTTTTCTTTCATGGCATTAATAATTCCTTTGTAGCCACCGCTTTTTAGTTTATCAATTTCAAAGCCGGGTAGTCTTCCTAAATGCTGAATAGTAGTGTGTTTATAGTTCGACCAGTTTAAATCTTCTTCAGAATTTTCTTCTTTCCATTTGTTTACTTTCTTAATAGAAAGAGAGAAACTTTCATTTATCAAATCATCAATAGATTCTGATTTTGAAGTTTCTAATTCATCAAAAAAGGAGAAATTAGGGTTATTCTTTAATAAATAAAATGTATTTGCTCTTGATGGAATTGCATACGATTTTGTTGGATGTTCATGGAATTCGTCCCAAACTAATTGCATTATGCTTTTCGCCCATTCTTCAAAATATATAGAATGAATTTCTCCCGGAGAATATTTGTAATCCCAGTTTCTTAGAAGATTAAAAACACTTTGTTCTTCATCACTTAGGTTATTAAGATTTATATGTTTTAACAAGAACTGAAGGTTTTCTTCTGCAAATAGACTGTAATTGTCATTCATCATATTCCCTAAATCACTAACAGTTAACTCTTGTGCACTGTCTAACAAATCATGGATTCTTCTATTTCTGTAATATTCATAATATTGCCCATAGGTATAGTAAGGGTAATTTTCTCCTGCGGGATGCTCATTTGCAGAACTAACGTAACCAATTTTAGGGTCAACAACAGAAATATTATGCTCTTGTGGTATATAACTTTGCCATTTAGTATCTGAACGAGTTCCATCTAGTACAAATTTCCCCTGTTCTTTCCATCTATTTGGAAAACGTGCTTGGATATTCATAGCAATAGTATTTGTATTTGATATGAATGCAAAATTTAAAGCAGGACCAAAAAAGTACTTTAAAGCATCGTTGAATTCAGTATAATCTTTTGCTTTGTTTATTTTATAAATTGCTTTTAGTTCTTTAGATGGGTCATGACCACTCCATCTTAATGCATATCCTTGTTTCTGGTTTGTTTGACCAAAAGATTTATCATAAATAACAGGCCCCCATTTAGTATATCTAACGGTATCCATTACAGGATCTTTTTCCCTTATTTTAATTTCTTCGATGCGTAACTCTGCTTTGTCCCAGTAATTATCTATGAGGTAATGTGTTTGGCTTTTATCTTGAAATAATATTTTATACCAATCTCTATCATCTCTTCTTGCACTTGTAACTCCCCAAGCAATATCTTGGTTTGCCCCTGTAATTATACAAGGTACACCAGGAATTGACATGCCTAAAGTATTGGATTCTTGAGAGGTTAATTGAATTGAAAACCAAATAGAAGGGAGAGATAATGTTAGGTGTGGGTCATTACAAAGAATGGGATTGCCATTTAATGTCTTAGCACCACTTATAGCCCAGTTATTACTTCCGTTATCAGGATCTTCTTTTTCTATGGCATGTTTTCTTAAACCAGATAACATTTTGTAGTCAGTAGGAACTTTAACTTTTAACGGTTGGATATTCGCCCAAACAGAATCGTTATGTGCAATAGTTTCTTGAAAAGGTAAAATCTCAGGGAAGAGTAAGTCAAAATTCTTTTTACCTAATAGTTGAAACGAATTAGAGTTTTCAAAGTCATTATCCGGCCCACTTAGACTATACTGTATATATTTAAAAACTAATGCTACTTTTAAGGGAGTCCAATGTTCTGGTTTGTAATTAAAGAATTTATACTCAACAGGGTAGTCAGAGTAATTTAATTCATCGATGTAAGCATTTACCCCAGAACAATAAGCATTAATCAAAGAGATCATTTTCTTATCATTCTTTATAGTTTCTACAAATTGTTCAGCACCAAATTGCAGACCTTGTCTCCTCATTCCTTTATCAAAATTCACAAATTTATCTCCAAGAATTTCAGATAAACGACCTGAAGCAACTTTAGATATGAAATCCATTTGCCAAAGTCTGTGTCTAGCAGTTATATATCCTTGAAGAAGGTATAAATCATGATCATTTTCAGCATACACATGAGGTACAAGAATTGAATCGTAAAATACTGTACCATCCGAAATCATTGTAGGCAAAGTAAGTGTTTCAGGTAGCTTTTCATCACGGACTTCGTTCTGCCAAAAACCTTGAAATGGATCTAAAAATCTACCTAATGGAGGTAAACTCTTAATATTTGAGTCGAGGGCAACAATACAAAAAAATGTAAAAGCTGAAATAATACCTGCTATTGAGGATCTCATGAACTGTATTTGTTATTTTAAATTTAGTCTTACAAAAATACATATTTTAGTTGTTACTAGTACTAAAATCATTAATTACTTTAGATAACTGATTAGGTTTTTCTATAATGTATTCTGGCTTACTTTTATTTAATATTTTAGATGAGTTATAACCCCATGTTACAGCAACAATTGGAACATTACTTTTTTTACAAGCATCGATATCTCTAACTTCATCACCAATATATAGTATCTGATTAGAGGTGGTTTCTTTTATCTTATTTAAGAGGGTGTGTTTTTTAAACAATGCACTTGCTTTATATATATGAGCAACAAGAGAAGTCATATTATTTTTGAGTAAAAATCTTTTAATAGTTTTAGGATCATTACTACTTAAAATCTCAATTCTATAGCCTTCATTATTTAAGCTAATTAATTCATTTTTTATATTATCGAATAAGAGTATTTCATCAATTCTTTTTGTCATTTTCCTTTTAACATGAAACACAAAAAAAGGAAGTTTCCACCATTTTAAATCAATCAGTTTGATAATATCTTTTGCTCCTTTTTCTTTTAAATCGTCTAAAGAGGATTTATCAATTTTTAAATGATAGAGAGGCGCTAGATCTTCTATTATAGACTTTACAACCTGTATTGAATCGACTATAGTACCATCAAAATCAAAGAGTAAAGTGATATTTTTTTTCATTATGATAAATCTTATGTATTTATTTTAATCAAATATGTAAGTTCGTGCTATGAATTTGAAAGTAATTGATCTAAAAGTAAAGATTCTACTCTTATGGGTTGCCATAATTCCATTGTTTATTCTCAATGTAAGCGTTGGCTCTACACAAATTTCAATTTCTGATATATTTGGAGCTTTATTTCATTCAGAAATGATAGATGAAGGAGTTTATAATATTCTTTGGTTAATCAGAATTCCAAAAGCTTTGGTGTCAATATTAGCTGGGGTAGGTTTAGCAGTTAGTGGATTATTAATGCAAGCATTATTTAGAAATCCTATGGCAGGACCTTCTGTTCTTGGGATAAACTCTGGAGCATCTTTAGGAGTAGCACTTATCTCACTTTCATCTGGAATAGGATTAGGTGTAAATTCCATAGCATATTTACAAAATTTAGGAGCATGGTTAACAGTAATTGCTTCTTCTGTAGGAGCAGGTTTGGTTATGTTTTTAATATTAATTGTTGCTCATAAAATTAAAGATAATGTAGCTCTTTTAATCGTTGGGATAATGGTGGGAGCACTTGCTTCGTCATTAGTTGGGATTGCCCAATATTTTAGTCACCCAGATCAATTACAAGAATATATATTATGGACGTTTGGCAGCCTTGGAGGGATAGTATATGATCAAATTTTGATCTTGTCACTACTAACTTTATTAGGTGTGCTAGTTAGCGTTTATCTTTGTAAATCGATGAATTTAATGCTCTTAGGCGAACAATATGCCAAAAGTATGGGTTTGTCGGTGTCAAAATTTAGATTGTTGACAATATTTTCGGCAAGTATTTTGGCGGGAAGTATTACAGGTTTTTGTGGACCAATTGGTTTTGTAGGAATAGCTGCTCCACACATTGCTAGAGTGATTTCTAAATCATCCGATCATTTCAAATTACTTCCATTAAGTGCAGTTGTTGGTGCAGGTGGTTTATTAATATGCGATATCATTTCTCATGTAAATAGCTCAGGAGTTGTATTGCCAATTAATTCAATTACCTCTTTAATAGGAGCACCAATTGTTATATTAGCCATGTTAAAAGGACGGAAATAATGCAGAATGATATTGTTCTTAAAAGCACAAGTTTACAGACAGGTTATTACGAGAAAAATAAAGTGAAAACTGTAATTGGAGACTTCTCTAATTTAACTTTAGAGAAAGGAGATTTTATTGCCTTACTTGGACCTAATGGAGTAGGGAAATCAACTTTATTAAAAACACTTTCTGGAGAGCTTGTTCCTATAAGTGGTGATATTAAGATAGAAGAGAGAAATATTTTAGATTATTCTAATATTGAAAAATCTAAGGTATTGAGTTTTGTATTTTCTAATGTTCAGATTGTGGGCAATTTATCAGTAAGGGAAACTGTAATGATGGGACGTTATCCTTATGTGAATTGGTGGGGTAAATTATCTGAAAAAGATGATGCTTTAGTAATACAAGCACTTGAAGATGTAGGAGCTATACATTTAATTGAAAGAAAAATCACTGAATTAAGTGACGGTGAACGACAAAAAGTAATGATTGCAAGAGCAATAGCTCAAGATACATCTTTGATCTTACTTGATGAACCCACCGCTCATCTTGATCTAATTAATAGAATTGAAATATTTCAATTATTAAAAAGAATTGCAAGAAAACGTCATAAATCAATTCTTTTATCAACGCATGAGGTAGAAATGTCTCTTCAAATAGCTGATAAGATGTGGATTCTTGAAAATGGAAAATGTGTTGTTGGTACGCCAGATGCTATTGTTTCTAGAGGTGATATAGCTCGTGTTTTCAGCAATAAAAATATTGGTTTTGATACCAAACAAGGTACTTTTAATTATTGTGCTGATAAAACTTTGTTTTCTTATACTATTTCAATTGATTCTACCGTTAATTTAAGTGAAGAAACAAGATTAAGAATCTCTTGGATTGATAAGAAATTCTTATCAGAGGGATGTGTTAAATCGGATACACCAGATTATAATTTATATCTAACAATAGATAAAGATAGTAACTACTTAGTATGGGATATTTCTTATTTAAACACAAATGTTAGGTGTGAAATGGATGGTCTCGACGTTTTTAAGATGATTCTTAAACTATATACGCAATAAATTGTGATATTTGAATTTTATCGTGTATTTTTCTGATAGATAAACTCTAAACTTTTTAATCATTTACTATTATAATGATCAGTAAAAGAAATTTTTTTAATAAACTACTTACATTATCCTTACTTCTTATCTCATTTGGACTACAAGCTCAAGAGAATGTAAAAGGTATGGTAGTTGATGAAGATCAACAACCAATATCTTTAGCCGATGTGTACATAGATGGAATAAAGAAGACTACAACAAACTATGATGGAATTTTTATAGTTGAAAATGTTGAAATTTCAAGTTTACGTAACCTCAATGTTATAAAAAGGGGATACAAGATGCAAACTTGGGCAAAGGATGGTAAAAACTCTATAAAGGTGTTACTTTCTTATGCTCCAGTATTTATTAGTGGTACTGCCTTAAAAGGAGGTAAGCCAATTAGAAATACTTATATAAAAATTAGCGGACAAAAGTTTCAGGCTGCAAAAACAAACTCAAAAGGTAAATTTCAATTAAAAGTTGATAGAAACTTTAAAGTGAAAGCCAATACAGTTTTTCTTGTAGATGGAGATCCTGTAAAATCGCAATATTATAATTATAATAAGTCAGCAAGTATTGTTGTAATCAATATTCCTGGTCCTATACCTACAAAAAAGGAAATAGTTGCTAAGAAAGGAACAACAAAATCGACAAGTACTAGTTCAAAGACAAAGACTATTCAGCCAGCACAAATAGTTGAGGAGGATGAAATCACAATTGACCCAATATTGGTTGTTGTTGTATATGATGATGATATTTCTCCTGCCGATAGTTTAGATGTAACTATTAATGAAAAACATTTCTTGACAGATACTAATGGAGAATTTGAAGTATATGCTGACTCTATAGATGCGACAAGTTTTATTATTGATGATTATAAAATCATTAAAACAAAATATGATTATCAAGATAATTATATGTTCGTTTATATCAGTAACGGTAACGAGGAACAAAGAAATAAAGGAGCAAACATTGAGTACACAGAGAACTTCCAAACAGTATTTAATACTTTAGAAGCAGAAAAACAGATTCTTCAAGAAACTGGAGTTTCGTTAAGAAAAGAAATTCAGAAAATTTCAGAAAAGCTAGATAAAGATGCCAACGCCAAGAACAAGAAAGCATTAGAATCTTATTTAGAGAGATTGACTACTTCTTTAATTGAAAATGAACTTGCTTACGAAGATGCTCAGTATAAAACGAATCAAATGATGTCTCGAATGAGAACTCAAATTGATCAGCAAGAAACTGCAATTGAGCAGATTGAAGAAGAAAAGGAAGAAGTTGAGACAGAAAGAATGTTGTATTTTATTATTGCAACAATCTCATTATTCTTGATTTTTATCTTCTATAAAAACTCGCAAAAATTAAAAGAGCAAAGAGATGATCTTCAAGAGATTACTGAACGTTTAGAACAGGCTAAAGATGATGTAGTTAAATCTCATGAAGAAATGTTATCTGTAAAAGATATCGGGCAGAAGTTTACAGCTACTTTAGATTTTGAAACCCATATGTTGGATTTACAGGAAAGTGTTTCCGAATTACTACCTGCAGATACTTTTGGAATAGGAGTCTATAATACATTGGAAAGAAGATTGGAATTTAGAAATCAAATTTCTGATTCTGGGTTAGATACTTATTTTTCTGAATCAATTGATAACGCATATAGTTTAGCTGCTTGGTGTTTTAATAATGAGGTAGAGTTAATAATTAATGATTATGACAAAGAGAATACCTTATATATACCACAGACAAAAGAGAAATCATTATCAGTAAATAAATCTCTGATTTATATGCCACTAATAGTGGAAGGTAAAGTAGTAGGTATTATTACAATGCAAACTAAAGAGGTTGATAAATATAAAGATATAAATATTTCAATCCTCAAATCTTTAGCGTCTTACGCATCTATTGCAGTATCAAACTACATTGCATATAAAGAATTAAAGGAAAAAAATAAGAGTATTACGGATAGTATGCGCTATGCAAAAACAATCCAGAGTGCAATTCTTCCATCTAATTCATTACTGAAAGATAATTTTGAAGATCACTTCTTATTATACCGTTCAAAAGAAATTGTTTCAGGTGATTTCTATTGGTTTAAAAGAACAGAGATTAATGGTGTAGTGAAGAAATTTGTAGCCGTTGTAGATTGCACAGGTCATGGTGTTCCTGGTGCATTTATGTCTATGATTGGTAATGCTTTATTAAATGATATTGTTAACGTTAAGGGAGTATCTGATACAGTAGATATTTTAAATGCTTTAAATGAAGGCGTAAAAGAATCTCTACAACAAGAAAATTCTTTAAATGACGATGGAATGGATATCGCTTTAATCTGTATTGAAGATGGAGCCAATGAAAGTGAAAAACTAATTCAGTTTTCAGGAGCTAAGCGTCCTCTATATATATTTAGAAATGAAACATCTACTCTTGAAGTTGTTGCTGGAGCATCTAAATCTGTTGGTTACACTAACCGTAAGAAGAAAGAATTTAACTCTCAAGACATTAAACTATTTAAAGGTGATATTGTCTACTTATGTAGTGATGGTTACGTAGATCAGAATAACCAGAACCGAGAGAAAATCGGTACTTTAAGGTTGAAGGCGTTATTAGAGCAGAATGCAATATCTACTATGGATCAGCAGAAAGAAGTATTAGAAGCTGAATTAGAACAACATCAAATTGGTGGCGTTGAGCAAAGGGATGATATTACAATAATTGGATTGAAAGTCTAAAATTATTGGTTTGAATATACTAAAAGAGGCTATCTCAATTTAAATGAGATAGCCTCTTTTGTTTTGACTATATATTACTAATAAATAGTAGCCTTCTACTAAATTTATTTTTAGCTTTTTATGTTTATCAGATTTTAATTAATTCTTTTGTTTTTTGTATGGCCCTGACTTCAATAACTTATCTTTTTTATCAAAGGCCCAATCTAATGGACCAACTTTCCAATTAAACCTTCTAACAACATTAAATCTAAATTGTCCCATCCAATAGAGACTCATATTTTCTTCACTTGTTGTTATATTATAAGATTCTAAGACAAATGAGCCACCTACGTACGTTCTTTCGGTATTATACCCTAACGCAACTCTAGAATTTATTTTCACACCACCTTTCCATGCTGTATCGTTTACATTACCTTTTTGAGTTTCATAATAAGAATGTCCAAAAGTAGCACCATAGCCTATAGCAGCAGCAGCAGTAATAAAAAAGCGTTTAAAAAGAATTAAAGATTGTGCATAACCTCCAGCAATACCCATGCTACCATACCAGCCTTCTACAATATTAGAAGATAAGAGATATTCATTTCTTATGTATTCTGGGATTAAAGAAGAATCTGCTTTAATTCTAACAAAGTTAATATAAGGACCATAAATTATAGAGCCTGCAGTCTTTTTTTGTACCTCTGTTTGCGCAAATGCCGCCCTAAAAGAGAATTTTTCATGATTGTGAATTTTCAAAACCGAAACTCCAACTGTATGGATTTTCATATCTCCTCTTAATTCAATTGGGTCGGTATTATCAGGAGGGGTATCTCTATTAAGTTCACTTATATAGAAGCCTTTATAAAATTGTAAGCCTAGATCAAAAGCGTATTTTCTACCGTAGACATAAGATCTCATATCTAGTTTTTGAGTTTCTCCAAATTTATCATCGTCATTATTAATTGCAGGTAAATTAAGACCTATATTAATACCTAGACCTTTGTAGTTAAAACCAAAACCTACATTTAAATTGCCATTTGGTGTATAAGTGAGGTTGTCATTTCCTTGCTCATCAGCATTTACTATTAAATTATTGTATTTATATACAGTATATAGCCTTAAATGAAGTTGTTCATTGTAAGAAATATAATACGTTGTATCATGATCTGATGGATGATTATCATGGAATTCTTGAGCCAAAGATGAATTGGTCATTCCTAAAATCAAAAGGAAACTAGAAAGTAAAGTTAATACAAATATATTCTTCAATAGAAATTGGAGTCATGATGAACAGATGATTCTAAAATTGTTTACAAATTTAAACCAATCAGCTTTGACCTCAAAATGAAAGAGATTTTATATTTAACAAAATTTTGATTTAATTACTTAAATCCGGGAGTTCTATCCATAATCCAATCTAAGGGCCCAACTTTCCAGTCAAACCTTCGCACAATATTAAACCTAAATTGTCCCATCATGTATAGTTTTAAATAATCATCGGGGGTATTAACGTTGTAGCTTTCAAAAACAATAGATAAACCAACATAAGTTTTATCGTTATTATAGCCAATTGCACTGCGTGCGTTAACTTTAATTCCACCACCAATTGTAAATTCAGTAGTATTGCCATTAATGTTTTCTAAAGTAGAATTCCCGATAGCCAATCCATAACCTAATGCAGCAGACCCTGTAATGAAAAATTGTTTGAAAAGCACAAGAGAAAAAGCATATCCACCTGCAAAACCAGTACTAGTATACCAGCCATCTTTAACATTAGAAATTAAGCCATGGTCCCCATCTTGTATTAAGGCAGAATCTGCAGAGAAGTGGAGTATATTTAAATAAGGACCATAAATTGGAGATCCTGCAGTCTTTTTTTGTACTTCAGTTTGCGAAAAAGCAGCTCTAAAAGAGAATTTTTCGTAATTGTGAATCTTAAAAGCTGTAAAGCCTATTGTATTTACCTGCATGTCACCCCTAATTTCTTGTGGAGGGCCTATGTCAGGAAAAGGTGGAACTCTATTAATGGTGTTTTTCAAATAGAAACCTTGATAAAACTGCAAACCAAAATCAATTGCATATTTACGTCCATACATGTAAGAACGCATATCCAGTTTAGTGGTTTTGCCATAAATATCATCGTCATCATTAATAGAAGGTAGATTTAGGCCTATATTAATACCTAGACCTCTATAGGTAAATCCAAACCCAACATTTAAATTACCGTTAGGAGAGTAAATGATGTTATTGGAACGGTCATTTCGATCTTGAATTAATAGATCGTTGAATTTGTATACAGTGTAAAGACGAATATGGAGGTCGTCATTATAGGAAGTATAAAAGGTAGTATCGTAATCTAATTTTACTGTCGAAGTCTGACAAAAACTAGTAGTAATTCCTAAATGGAAGAATATACTAATAATTAAAAACTGGTTAACTAAGTTGTCAAAATTAATCAAAGTCTAACCCAAGCTTTTGTCTTAAAGTTTTTAATGCAGGATATTTGTCTTGTAAAAATTTAAATTTATCCTGAGCAGAATACATTTTCTTAGGCTCATTAGAATTTTCTAATTGAACAATTCGTGTAGAAATTTCTATCGTTTCATTTTTTAAATCTGAACGTAATTGTCTTAATAAATCTGAGCGAACTATTGCTAAATGATCATTCTGAATAGAGTTTGTAATATCTACAATTACATTCAGCTGAGAATCTAAAGAAATTGTTGCCTCATCTAATAGAATACTCGCAAATTTACTTTTACCATTTGAGCTATAATGATCAGCAAATGATTTCCATACTTTTTGAGCTGATTCTAAAGTAAAAGATTGCCCGACAGATTTAGAAACTTTCTTTTTTGAAGTACCACCAAAATTATTAGGGGGAGGTGGAGGCATATTAGAAACAGAAGAATTTTGGTTTGTAACCGCAGTGTTTACTTTAGATTCATTTGCCTTAATATCTTTAGCTTTTCTAGAAAGGCCACTTTTAAGCTGTTCTAGGTTGCCAGATATTTTAGTTGTAGGCTGGATTTGAATTTTATTAGCTTCTGCCTGTAGTTCTTCTAAAACAGAAATAGGAGATGAAGTACTTTCTGTAGATGTGTCTTTATCCGTATTTGGAGAAGTCTTAACCTCTAATGCCTTTTGTTTAGCTTTTAGTTCAGCTAATCTTTTTTTTTTATTTCTATCTGAGCAAGGCGAATTGCTTTATTGATATGAGACATTTTCATTAATGTCAGTTCAACATGCAAACGTTGGTTTTTGCTCTCCTTAAACCTTAAATCACATTCACTCCCTAAGTTTAGGGCAGTCATAATAAAAGATTGAGGAACTTCTTTAGCTTGCTGATTATAACGCTGTTTTACAGTTTCAGATACATCAAGTAAATCTAAAGTAACTGCGTCTTTACAAACTAAAATATTTCTAAAATGTTCTGATAGACCAATAATGAAATTATGGCCATCAAAACCTTTTCTCAGAATTTCATCAAAAAGAAGTAAAGCTTGAGAGGCATTGCCTTTATTAATAAAATCTGTGAGTTTAAAGTAATAATCGTAATCAAGAATATGAAGATTATCAACAGTTGTCTGATAATCGATTGATTTATTATTCGAAAATGTACCTATCATATCAAACATAGATAAGGCATCACGCATACCACCATCTGCTTTTTGAGCAATAAGGTGTAAAGCATCGTCATCTGTTTGAATTCCTTCTTGATCAGCAATGTCTTTTAATTGCTTTACAATATCTTTAACTGTGATTCTATTAAAATCAAAGATTTGACATCTAGAAAGAATTGTAGGTAGAATTTTATGTTTTTCTGTAGTTGCTAGAATAAAAATAGCATAGGCAGGTGGTTCTTCTAATGTTTTTAAGAAAGCATTAAAAGCTGCAGTAGAAAGCATGTGCACCTCATCAATAATATAAACTTTCTTTTTGCCTGGTTGAGGGGCATAACGTACTTGTTCGATAAGGTTTCTAATATCTTCTACAGAATTATTAGAAGCGGCATCTAGTTCAACAATGTTCAAAGAAGCATTATTGTTAAAACTTGTACAAGAATTACAAGTATTACAAGGGTTACCGTCTTCAGTTGGAGTGTCGCAATTAATGGTTTTAGCCAAAATACGTGCGTTTGTTGTTTTACCAACACCTCTTGGTCCACAAAATAAAAAAGCCTGTGCTAAATGATTACTCATTACAGCATTCTTTAATGTATTTGTGATATGTTCTTGACCAACAACGGATTGGAATGTATTCGGACGGTATTTACGCGCCGAAACAACAAAATTCTCCATAAAATCTATTTACAGTTTGATATATACTTCAACAAAGTTAAAAAATCTTAGCACGTTTGAAATGATTCGAGCATATTTCTTTTCAAATGAAGTATAATAATTCTATGAAAATTCTAGAAATCAATGTGTTAAGTGCAATATTAATGGTATTATTTTAATAAGATTTATAATTATATAAAATTTACTAAATTTTTTTCGTAAATTTGAGTCATGACGAAAGGTTCTTTTCACTAGAATGAAACTAGTCATATCAATACAGACATCTGATATCGAATATATATACTAAGCTAAATCAAGCTTCCGACTAAAGAAATTTGAAATTAGACTTTACTGATCAAACTAATAAGATTAATAATCTAGTTACAAATACAAACTTTCAACTAATCATAAAGATCGATACTTTTAAGTATTGATCTTTTTTTATCTCTAATTTTCCGTTAACTTAAATTCTATAATTCCTTTTTGAATACTTAATCAGTAGATAAATTTTGAGTAAATCGACCATCTTATTACCGCTAATAGGTTTTGAAAGTAATAATATATTATCAATAGAAGGGCAGTTGTTGACTTTTAAAACAGGGCTTTTAGATCTTTCAAGAAAAGCGGAAGGATTTAGAAGGCATGTATCAAGATTATGGAAATTATATAATCATAATCATAGTGATGAGAAAGTGATTTATGCGAACATCGATAATCAGACTTTTCCGATTGCTTTAGATTCAAAAGGATATTTTAGAGGAGAGTTTCAGTTATCGAAAGATTTTACTGATAAAGAACTAAATAAGAAACTTCGATTTTATCATGATAAAGAATTAAAGGATGAAATTAAGTTACCTGATATATCAAAAAATGGGATAGTTAACGTTTCTCCTGATGCTAAATTTATGGTTATTTCTGATGTTGATGATACTATATTAATTACGCATGCTACTTCATTTTTAAAAAGGATTCCTCAAACTATAGTAAAACACGCCTTTAAAAGAAAAGAGGTAAAACTGATGAGTAAGTTTTACCATGAAATGTATATTCAAGGTGCTAGATTCTTTTATGTATCAAATAGTGAAATGAATCTTTTTTGGGTTATCAAGCACTTTATTGAAACAAGGAAGTTTCCAAAAGGACCAATTTATTTACGCTATCATAAAAATTGGAAAGACTTCTTGCCTACAAATTCTGATCAAGGAATAGGTTTGGGGAAATCACAGCATAAAATTGATAGAATATCATATCTAATAGATAAATTTAAAACAAAACAATTCCTTTTAATAGGAGATAGTGGACAACGAGATCCATATACTTATCAAGCAATTGCAGAAAAATACCCTGATAATATTTGTGGTATAATGATTAGAGATGTTTCTAAAGGAAAAAGAGACGATGCGATGAAAATGGTTAAGGAATCACTTAAAGAAATTAAAGTGCCTTTCTTTGTTTTCCATGATCCAAAAGAAGCAATTAGAATTGAAAGAAGAATCTATCAAGCTTTTTTTAAAAGGCAATTTGAAAAAATTAATACGTTATAGATACGATAAAAGAACCGACCTGAACTGATTTACTTTGAAAATTTCTAAAATTACTTTCTAACTCTTTGATTCTAATTCCTGTAACCTCATTATTTAAAAACTGTGTTTCAATTTGCGATTTGAATTCAATATTTAGTTTTCCAAAAGCTTTATAGACAGCTTCTTTAAGCGTCCAAATAATGGTAGAATTTGTAGGGTCTTCTTTTTTACTTAATGCGAAAGCCAATTCTTCAGCATTTGCAAAACGAGGTAGAAGTTTTAAAACCTTTGGTTGAATACCTTCAATATCTATTCCCACATCATTCAATTCTAAATTAATAATAGCCGCAGCAATATTTTTTGAATGAGAAATAGAAATGGGATAGGGCTGATTTATCAAAAAAGGTTTTCCATTTTCTTCCTTTTTGATACCATGATATTCTATATCTAGCTTATCAATAAGATGTTTTAATGCAACTCTGCCAGCAATACTTTGTTTCCTAACTTTCTCATTACTTATATGTTTAAAGCTATCTTTTGTCTCATTTGAAAGCGCATATAATTCATCTTCCTCTTCGGTAATTTCCCAAAGACACCAAATTAGGGTATCTGTACAGTATTCAATTTTTAATAAAGGCATAAACAAAGATAGTAATTTCAAGTTTACAGCTATCAAAGCAATTTTGTAAAAGTTAGTTGGTATATTTCGAAAAATTTTGAGGTGCAAGTTTAAAATTAGTATTGGTTAATCATCAAAATTATTAAAACTAAAATTATGCAAAGACTAGAAGTAGAGAAAATTTCCAATTTTGGAGGTCATACTGATGGTTTATATAGTGTGGTTCACTTTAACGATAAAGGAAAGTTTTATACTGCAGGGGCAGATGGTCTTGTAGTAGAATGGAATATTACACAAGCAGATCAAGGTAGATTAGTAGCTAAAGTACCAAATACTGTTTATGCTTTGTGTCCATTAATTGAAGAAAATCAATTGGTGGTTGGGCAAAATACAGATGGAATTCATTTACTAGATTTAACTTCTGGGAAAGAAATTAAATCATTAAAACTAACAGACCAAGCTGTATTTTCTATAAAGAGATTTAAAAATGAGCTTTTTATTGGTACAGGAGATGGTTGGTTAATTGTTGTAGCCATTGAAGAGTGGATAGTTACAAAAAAAGTAAAAGTATCTGATAAATCTGTAAGGTCTGTTGCTATCGATCCAACGAGAGAAATTGTTTGGACAGGAAGTAGCGATCATTTAATAAAAGGATATTCTATCGCTACTCTTTCTGAAGTAAGGGAGTTAATTGGGCATGAGAATTCTGTATTTGCTTTAACTGTTACACCAAATGCTCAGTATTTAGTGAGTGGAGGTAGAGATGCGCATATAAGAATTTGGAATCTGGACGGATTTATTGAAACTCAGAAAGATATTGTTGCTCATATGTATACTATTAATGATATAGTATTTAGAGCAGATGGAAAATATTTTGTGACTTGTAGTAAAGATAAATCTTTGAAAGTATGGAGAACCGAAGATTTTAGATTATTAAAAGTAATTGATAAGGCTCGACATGCAGGACATGGGACGTCTATTAATAGGTTAGCTTGGATTGGCGAAAATACTATTGTATCTGTTTCTGATGATCACTCTGCTGCGGCTTGGAAAGTTACAGGTCTCTAAGACAAAAAAAGATAAAAAGGGCTTAATTTTATAATGAAATTAAGCCCTTTTTGATTTTCTTAGAAGTCTAAGTTCATTTTAATACCTGCTCTCAACCATCTACCAGGTTGTTGAATATTACCAATGTCGTAATATTTGACATCAAAAATATTGCTTCCTTCTCCGTAGAAATACAAATTTTTCCAAGTATAGCTAATTCTAAGATCAACGGTAGTAAAAGGATCATAATCTACTTCTTGCCCGTTACCGTTAGGATCATATGCTGTGAAAGAACCGTTTCTATCTTGATAAACTATTTGCCAATCTGCTTTTAGATTTTTTAGAAATAAGCCATGTGCTATTCCTAAAGTAGCTTTATGGTTTAAGTAATCGAGTACATAATTAGATATATATTCACTAGAACCCTTATCAGCAGTTAAGTACAAATAAGAGAAACGAATGTTTTTTAAGAATACTTCTTTATGAAGCATCTGCGTTAAATCGAACCCTGCATTTAATGTAACTCCTGTAGTGGTTAACTCTGTTAAGTTTTGAGCCTGCCATAAACTATCTGGATGTTCTTTTACCCAATCAATAATATTCGAACCCCAACGTCTAAAAACAGATGCACTTCCGGAAATACCATTTTTATCGTATTTAGTGCCCAATTCTAAAGTTACTGCTCTTTCTTCTTTAAGTGAATCATTACCAACGTTTGTAGGTCCGTCATAATATAGATCTGTATATGTAGGAATACGCATTGCAGTGTTTACAGTAGTAAACAATCTCCAAGATTTTGATAAGGCATAAGATACATCAGCTCCAGGAAAAATGTCAAAGCCTTTTCCATTTTCTTCTAATTCTGTGTTGTAATTAAACATCAAGCCTACAGAGGCCGTAAACTTTCCAAGAATCACATTGTGTTCTAAAAACAAGCTATAATTATATCTTTCTTTTCCATTTGTATAGGCAGTGTTTTCTACACCATCAATTGCAATTGGATTATCTAGAGGAGTACCTAAAACATTACTAATAATACCTTCATATCTAGCATCTAAACCAATAGCTGTTTTTCCAAACTTAGAAGGGATTACAGCATTTACATTAGCACCAGCAGCATCCATTCTATGGTAATTGTGGTTTTGATACCATGAAGCAGGGTTTTCTCTGAATAACTCGAACCTATCATACGTTCTATTCCAATAGATCATTGGCGTAATTTTAATCTTACCATTGTTTGTGAAACGCAAAGAGCCATGGTACAATTGATTTCTTTCGTATTGATTAGGGTAAGCTGGTGTGTAAAAAGAGTTAGCACCAAAACCTTTATCAGAATAACCTGCTGTAAGATCAAATGTACCACCTTCCACATCATAGCTACCATGGTAATAAGCAGTTACATCTTCAAAATCAGTATTATCTGTATATCCATCACTCTTTTTATAGGATGTTGTAATAAGGTGTCTCGTTTTATCTGAAGCTAAATTTACTCTACCTGTATATTTTTGTAGGTTATAATCGCCATACATAGCGTGTGCATAAATATTATTCTGATCTAACGGCTTTGTCTGAATGTTTACAGCACCTGTAAATGCATTTGCTCCAAACACTCTAGAAGCAGGTCCCTCCAAGACTTCAACACCATAAGCAGCTTCCATATCAACAGGAAGGAAAAGGTTAAGGTGCCCAGTTTGAGGATTATTCATATTCACTCCGTTCAGCATAACTAGAGATTGGTCAAAAGAACCTCCACGGATATTAAGATCGCCTTGAACCCCTAAAGGACCTCTTGATCTCATATCAACACCGGCAACATAGCCTAAAACTTGATCTAGACTTTGTACAGGCATTTCATGTAGTTTCTCACTATCAATGTAAGTAACAATTCTAGCTTGTTCAGAATAAAGTTGTGGTACACGACCTGAATTCACAGAAATTTCTTCTAAATAATATTCCGTAATCTTAGCTGTGTCAATTTCTACTTTTGTTTGTCCGAAAATAGAGTGTGTAAGTAAGAGGAGTACAACTGTAATAAATTGTCTCTTTTGTAGTAGATTATTTTTCATAATAAAGATAAGGCATAGAAGTACTAGATCGATTATTATCGATACTGGTAAAACATAAAAAATGGAGAAGTAAATTTGTTGAAAGAAGTTTTGAGAAGTAGTATCTAAGCAGCTGATTATAACAATGATTTTTTGCTAAAAACACTCCAAAGACATCTTCATCTAAAAATTTTGCACCTATTAGTACTTCCAATGGTTCATTTAGGAGATTAAACTCTTCTAAATCATCTTCATCTACGGCATTACCATTAGAATTAAAAGATTGAACCTCATGAACTAATGTAGGTGCACTAAAATGTAAGTCAATATCAAGCATACAGATTTTAATCTCTTTACTAAGAGAATTAAATACCGAATAGGCTTTTCTTGACCATCTTTTAAAGAAAAACATTTTTGTTCAAATTTGATTATACTTCAAAGTAAGCGTATCTAATTATAAATATTAGATAATGCCTATCAATCAGTAACATAAATTAACAATTTAAAGTAAAGACAAAAAATAAGCAGACCTATAACAGATCTGCTTACATTGGTACTTTGTACTTTTACAATTTACTTATAATAATTTTTTAAGCAATTAGATACGAAATTCTTGATAGAAATTCTTGCACCAGGAATGTATTGTATAGTTTCTTTTCCTTCTGAATAACTTGTTTGTACAGTTTGCAATTGAATACTTTTAAATTCTACTCCATCGTTGTGTTGCATTAGGTTCTGAATTTCAGATACCAAGCAATTGATATCACCAAACTCAGGCTTTTCTATAAACATTTCTCTGTTCGTAGAAAGGTGACCTAATTTCTGTGATTCTTCAAGACCAGAATTAGCAATTAACCCAGCAATATGTTGAGTTGCCGATGCTTTTAATTGAGCAAAAGAATTAGAAATTAGCACAGTATGTGACTGAGCTTGTGTTTGCATTCCTAAAAAGGCAAATAATGAAATTAATATTAGGCGTTTCATGATGTAGGTTCGTCAATAGAATTTTGTTTTCTAGTTTCAATACTTCAAAAATAATAAATTAGAATGTTAAATTTACATTGAGTTCTAACTTATTTATATTCTTTTACTTTAATTTAAACAATTAGGTAATCAAGGTCATTAAATAGTTTAAATATAAATTAATTTCAAAAATGATAGTAGTAACAGGCGGCTCAAAAGGTATTGGAAGAGCTATAATTAATAAGTTTGCAGGCATCGGTAAAAACGTTGTTGTTTGTGCTAGAAATTTAGCAGATTTAGAAATTTTAAAAACTGAAGTAGAGGAAGTTTACAATGTAACCGTTCATGTTTTTAAAGCTGATGTTTCTAATAAAGAAGAATGTCTTGGTTTTATTAAATATGTAAATGATTTAGATGAAGACGTTGAGATACTAGTGAATAACGCAGGTGTTTTTGTTCCAGGTTCTATTCATAATGAAGAGGAAGGAGCATTTGAAATGATGATGCAAACCAATATGTATTCTACCTACTATATCACTAGAGGTCTAATAAATAAAATGATTGAAAAGAAAGAAGGATATATCTTTAATATTGCTTCTGTAGCCTCTTTTGTAGCTTATGCAAATGGTGGTTCATATGCTATCTCTAAACATGCTATGTTAGGCTTTTCACGGTCTCTAAGAGAAGAGATGAAGCCATATAACATAAAAGTAACTTCTGTTATGCCTGGAGCTACATACACAAACAGTTGGGCAGGAATAGACCTTCCTGAAGATCGATTTATTAAATCGCAGGATATTGCAGATTTAGTTTTCTCTGCATATAATTTATCAAACAGTGCTGTGGTTGAGGATATAATTGTAAGACCACAATTAGGCGATATTTAGTTTTAAACAATTATGAGTTTAGTTTTATAGCTAAACTCATAATTGTTTAATTTATTCTTTTAATTAGTAATGTGGTTAAGGATGTAGCAGTGCTACTTCTTTACAAACGCGGGTTAAATAAAATTGTATTTATTTAATACCAAAAGGAGTTTCACATTCAACAATAAAGTGCATTCCTAAGGGAGCAATTCTTATTTCTTCTTCTGATTCATCAACTTCAATAAGCCTTTTCATATAAAGATTTTCAATAATTATCTCTATATCTATCCCAGAACAATTAAGAATTTCTAAAGCCCATTGTTCTACCGCTTTAAGTTTTATCCAAACTCTAGACGTTTCATACTCAATAAAAGAATGTTTTTTTAAGTAATGTAGTAATTCAACTTCTTCAAGTGATGCATCACGTAGTATTTTAACTAATGTAAGGTGTTGTTTGCATGGGTTTTGATAAGTAACAGCATTGGCTAGTAAAATAGCCCATCGTTGTTGTTGCTTTTTAAGGCTTTCTAAAGCACTATCAGTAATAAAAGCATGAATTGTTTTTAAAGGGACTTTTCTAACGGAAATATTATTCTCTACCAAGAACTTTCTTGCCATAGTAATTATGGTATGAGAGTTTATCTGTTGCCAGTTATCAAATGATTTTGCAGTAGAATTTCGTTCTGCAACATGTTCTAGAAATTTATAGTTGTCGGCTATACTCATATTTAACCTAGTGCTTATTTGTCTTCTGACATCAACTCATGCCAATCTTCTTCTTTGCGACAAATATAATCACTGATTTTTAATATGGCCATTTCAGGCGTACATAATCCAAAAGGAGATACCCATCTGTTCTGATTATACCTAAAAGTTAGTGGGTGGAAATAGAATTTTTGTTTTTCATCATCCCAAAAAGGCATAATCATCCATTCCGAACCATTTTTTTTACAAGAAAGCCATTTAGAATTGGGATATCTAGAAGCATTACCCATTTCGTCAATAGTATCAAATTCAATATTAGAATTATTTATTACGTCTTTTATTTCTTGAATAATATGGTTTAATCTAGTTTCGACAAGCTGAACTTGACCAAAATAAGCATTTATAAAGTTGGCTATTTCAATAGGATTATTGCTTTTCAATACATCAGTCATCCCATTTTTCAATTTAAAAAGATGAGGCTTAACTAAATACTGATCTTCATCGGGTAAATAGATAACAGTCATTTGATGAAATTGTCCAATTGGGTAGGATATATATATAGGTGCTTCTACAGCTTGAGTATAATCAAACATATTGTGCCATAAACTACTAAAGAAATTTTCTTCTTCTTTTACATAGCCAACAACTACAGCTTTATTATTAATTGCTTTAACTCCCTCTTGTAACTTATGTAAGGTAATTGATCTTTTTGTACTCTTTAAGTCTATTGAATCCCAAAATTTCCATTTGCCTTGCCAATCAAAATATTCAACATTTGGTAATCTTAATTTATAATCGAAGCACGATGGTTGGTCTAATGTATACCCTGGATAGTAATAATTCATGCCATTAGATTGTGCCCATTTCATCTCTATAAGCATAGAAATAAAGCCTAATCCATCATTTTTATACTGCTCATCATAAATAGCCATTAAACTTGAAATGGAATTTTCTCCAACATCAAAATAAGACACAGCAGCAAGTTGATCATCATCCCAAAAACTAATTTGCCAAGTGTTGTAAGGTAAACTATCTAAGTCTTGGTGAGATTCAACGCCAAAGTACTCAATAAGTACTTTATCGTCTTCATTAAAGCGTTTTTTTCTGTATTCTGTGAATAATTTTTTATGGGCTTTTGTTATTTTTAGAGGGCAAATTTCAACTGTAAACTTCTTTTCAGATTGTTTAATTTTTTTACGTTGAGATTTAGTAAACATTTCAGGAGAAAGTGCACAACGAAGAGGGAGAACACCTTGCATTTTCTCTTCAAAGAACATCATTTCGTATGATGCCATATTTTGGGCATGTCTAAAATATCCCTTGGCTAAAAGCTCATCAATTTTTTGTGGTGCTAAATTTTCATCGTTCGGAGAAATTACACCAAAAGCTAAATCATAATACATTGTAAGAATTAAACTGAAAAAACACAGAAAATGTTCCCGCTAAAAAAAAGTAATAAAAAAGGTGATCGTTTAAATCACCTTTTTTATTACATAATTTTGTAATGTATTATTTTCCCCACTCAGATGGAGAAGTACGCCATGATTTTAGAGATTCTAAATCATTTGCTTGTATGTAATCTTTTTCTAATGCTAATTCTAACATTGCATTGTAGTTAGATAAAGTAACAAGTGGAATACCAGCTTCTGTGAAATTATTTACAGATAAATCAAATCCGTAAGTAAAAATCGCTAACATACCCATTACCTCAATACCAGCTTCTTTTAATGCTTCTGCAGCTTTAAGAGAACTTCCGCCAGTAGAAATTAAATCTTCTACCACAACAACTTTAGCTCCTGATTTTAGTTCACCTTCAATCATATTTGTCATTCCATGTCCTTTTGGCTTAGAACGAACATAGGCAAAAGGAATACCTAAAGCATCTGCAATTAATGCTCCTTGAGGAATACCCGCAGTTGCTACACCAACAATTGCTTCTACGCCTTCAAATTGTTCTTGAATTTTTGCGCATAATGCATGTTTGATATACGTTCTTGCTTGAGGGTGTGATAACGACAATCTGTTGTCACAGTAGATTGGAGACTTCCATCCCGATGCCCAAGTAAAAGGATCGTTTGGACGAATTTTGATGGCATTGATTTCCAATAAAAGTGAAGCTACCTTCTTTGCAATTGTATTTTCCATTGTTATTGCTGATGTTGTAAGTATAGTTAAAACAGTAAAATCACTGTTCTATTTATTTTTGCAAAAATAAGACAGAAATTGATAAAATAAATTTCTGATATTTGATTTCTGAAAAAATATTTGTCAATACTTGATATGAGAGAAGGATTCTTACAAATTTTAAAGAAATTTTGGGGGTATGATCAGTTTAGACCGCTACAAGAGGAAATAATTGAAAGTGCTTTTGTGGGTAAAGATACACTCGCTTTGTTGCCAACTGGTGGAGGGAAATCTATTTGTTTCCAAGTTCCGGGTATTGCAAGAAAAGGAGTGTGTATTGTAATCACACCTTTGATTGCTTTAATGAAAGATCAAGTACAACAATTAAATGGAAGAGGAATTCCTGCAAAGGCACTTTATTCTGGATTGAATTTTAGAGAAATAGATATTCTTTTAGAGAATGTTGCTCAAGGCGCAGTGAAATTTCTTTATGTATCTCCTGAAAGAATAAAAACGACAATATTTCAGGAACGACTAAAAAGAATGGCCGTTGGGTTATTAGTTGTTGATGAGGCGCACTGTATTTCTCAATGGGGGTTTGATTTTAGACCTCAATATTTAAAAATTGGTGAGATCAGAGAATTAATTCCGGAAGTACCGTGTATTGCGTTAACAGCTACTGCAACACTTAAAACCCAAGAAGATATAATTGAATACTTGAAGTTTCATAAAAACTATAAGGTTTTTAAAGGAAGTTTTAATCGACCTAATCTATCTTTCTCTGTTTTCCAGGAAGAGGATAGTCAACATAAAATGATGCAAATACTTAAAAATGTAAAAGGTAGTGCAATTGTTTATGTAAGGACGAGGAAAATGGCAATGCAGGTGGCTCAATTATTACAGACTAATGGTATTACTGCTGACTTTTATCATGCTGGGTTACCCACAGACCAAAGAGAAGTAAAACAAACTGCATGGATTAAAAACAATATCCGTGTTATTGTAGCTACTAATGCATTTGGGATGGGTATTGATAAGCCAGATGTTAGATCAGTTATTAATATTGGTTCTCCTGAGAGTATAGAGGCATTCTATCAAGAAGCTGGTAGAGGTGGACGAGATGGTAATAAAGCATATAGTGTTTTATTGGTAAAACCAGATCAGAAAAGAAAAATATTAGAATGGGTTGAAGAACGACATCCTAATGAGAAATTTCTACGTCGAGTTTATTCTTGTTTGGGTAATATGTATCGACTGGCTGTTGGTAGCGGAGAAATGGCTTCTTTTCCATTTTATATTAAACCTTTTATTAAAAAATATGATTTACCTCCTACAGAGACCTATTACGCATTAAGACGACTTGAGGAACAAGAGGTTTTACTTTTTAATGAAAGTGTTTTTCACGACCCGGCCGTTATGATTAAATCATCTTCTGAAGATTTTTATGCTTACTTAATTCGTCATCCTCACTTTGAGCTAATGATGAAAGGGATGCTTAGAATGTATGGAGGAGAAATGTTTAACTCGTTCGTTAAAATTGAGGAGAAAGATATTGCATTTAGCAATGGTATACCTTTAGACAGGGTACATTCCATGTTATCTGAATTAAATAAGCTTGATATTATCAATTACCAACCAAAGAAAGACAAGCCTCAAATAACTTTTATTCTGCCAAGATATTTACCAGAAAAATTACCAATTAATAAAAAATTACTTTCACAGAGAAAAAGTCACGACTATGCAAGAGCGAAAGCAATGATTCATTTTATAGATAACAAAAGTACGTGTAGAAGTATTAGTATTCGTGAGTATTTTGGTGACTATAGCGGAGAAAATTGTGGAGTATGTGATAATTGCTTGTCTAGAAAGAAATTGAATACTTGGAATTTAGAGGTTTTACCGTTCAAAGATCAAATTCTAAATTTATTAAAGAAGGATGAATATTCACTACATGAATTAGAATCAGTTTTAAAACCTGTAGACCTGGAGGGCTTTACGCGGGTTTTGTCTGATTTATTTGAAAGGAAAATGATTAAATGGAATGAGTCGAAAAAGATAATTCTTGCGTAAAAAAAAGCACTCAAATCATTGAGTGCTTCTTATAAAATTTATGAACAACGTGTATAGTTGTATTGACATTAATACTGTTTCTTTAGAACAGCTTTATTTATTTCTTTAACTAAAGCAGGACCTTCGTAAATAAAACCAGTATAAACTTGTACTAATTTTGCTCCTGCCTCAAGTTTTTCAATTGCATCTTCGGCAGTATGAATACCTCCAACACCAATTATATCTAATGTCTTTCCAGATTTTTCGTATAAGTAACGAATAACTTCTGTAGATCTATTTCTGACTGGTACACCACTTAAGCCACCCATTCCAATGCTTTCAACTTTTTCTTTAGGTGTAGATAAACCTTCTCTGCTAATTGTGGTATTTGTTGCAATAACACCATCAATTTTTGTTTCTTGAACAACTTCAATGATATCATCTAGTTGATCATCTGTTAAATCGGGAGCAATTTTTAATAAAATAGGTTTAGGGTTTGCCTTTTCACTATTTAGCTTCTTTAATGTTCCTAATAACTCTTTTAAAGGTTCTTTGTCTTGTAAAGCTCTAAGGTTTGGTGTATTTGGAGAAGAAATATTTACAGTGAAATAATCAACATGATCAAATAAGGCATGGAAACCTTTTTCGTAATCTAATACAGCTTCTTCGTTTGGTGTAACTTTGTTTTTACCAATATTACCACCAACAATTACTTTTGATGTTCTTTTCTTTAAACGTTCTACTGCAGCATCAACACCTTCGTTATTAAACCCCATTCTATTGATTAAGCCTTGATCTGGCGGTAATCTAAAAATTCTAGGTTTGTCGTTACCAGGTTGGCCAACAGGAGTTAGTGTACCAATTTCGATGAATCCGAAGCCAAAGCAAGCAAACTCATCAATCATTTTTGCGTCTTTATCAAATCCAGCTGCTAATCCAACAGGAGAGGGGAATTTAATTCCAAATACTTCTCTTTCTAATTTAGGATCATTTACTTGGTAAATACCTTTAGCTATACTCTTAGCAAGCGGCAAAGAAAAAGCTGTTTTTAAATAATTTACTGCAAAATGATGAATTTTTTCAGGATCAACCTGAAATAAAAACGGCCTAACAACAGATTTGTAGAAACTCATTACACCACACGGTTATAGTTTATCAAAGAATACAAACAACAAATGTCTGTATAAAACGGTGCAAATGTAGTTAGAAATAGTATATAAGTGAAGTTTACTATCTATAATTATCTTGAAAAATAGATTTAAATATCCATTACAGGAATGTACTGAACTATAAAGTGAGTAAAAAGAGAGTCGAAATTTTTACTTAATTAATATAATTTATAGTCATATCTATATGCTTGTGAATGAAACTTTGTTCGTTGATTGCAATTAGCGACATTTGTGCGTTCAAAAAATGAAATAACATGGATAAGGATATTCAATTACCACAAATAGATTTAAATAATTATCAGTACGATTTACCTACTGAAAGAATTGCAAAACATCCGCATTCTCCAAGAGATGAATCTAAATTAATGCTTTATAAAGATGGAAACATCACACATAAAGTTTTTAAAGATATTGTAGGTGAGTTAGATGCTGATTACACACTATTTTTTAATAATACTAAGGTACTACCTGCTCGTTTGTATTTTCAGAAAGAGACGGGAGCAAATATTGAGGTTTTTCTTTTAAACCCAATAAAACCTACTCGTGATATTTCTGCAGCTATGTTAGCCGAAAGTGGAACAGTTTGGGAGTGTGCAATTGGTAATTATAAAAGATGGAAAGATCAATCTTTAGTTTCTGCTGTAAATGTAGAAGGAGAGATTGTCAAGTTAACAGTGTCGCATGATGATAGAACAAAGCGTTTTGTGAAATTTGAATGGGATAACCCTTCTTTAAAATTTGTGGATATTATAAGTGCAGCAGGAAATACCCCTCTACCACCATATATAAAAAGAGCCGCTACAGAAGAAGATAAGGATACCTACCAAACGGTATATTCTAAGAATGAAGGAGCAGTAGCAGCACCAACGGCAGGGTTACACTTCACAAAAGATGTTCTTGCTAAGTTAGAAGCTAAAGGTGTTAAAGAAGAAGAAGTTACTTTACACGTTAGTGCGGGGACTTTCAAACCTATATCTGCAGACATCGTAACAGATCACGAGATGCACAATGAACAAGTGATTGTTACACAAGAAAATATTAAAGCTTTAATTGATGCTAAAAAGGTAGCTTGTGTTGGTACTACATCAATGCGTACTATAGAAAGTACTTATTGGTTTGGTGTTCGTTTAATCCATGAAGGGGATACCGCAACATTTGATATTCATAAATTAGAAGCTTATCAAAAGGTGGCAGAATATGCTTCTCTACCTACTAGACAAGAGTCTTTTAGTGCTGTGTTAGAGTATATGATTAAAAAAGATATTTCTACTTTAAGTGGAGAAACGTCTATATTTATTATGCCGGGCTATCAATTTAGAGTAATTGATGCATTGGTTACTAATTTCCATTTACCATCTACCACTTTAGTACTTTTAATAGCTGCGTTTATTGGCGAAGATTGGAGAACAGTTTATGATCAGGCACTCGATAATGATTATAGATTTTTAAGTTATGGAGATTCGTCTCTATTGTTTAGAAACTAAAAATACATCGAGCCTCTTAGAAGTAAATTTTAAGAGGCTTTTTTATACCAATTACAATGAAATCTACTTTCCCGAATAGAATTGTTTGTTTAACTGATGAAGTGACCGAATGGCTTTATTTATTAGGCGAACACCATAGAATTGTTGGGATTTCGGCATTTGCAGAACGTCCAGCAGAAGCAAAAAAAGAAAACCCGATGGTGTGTGGTTTTACAGGAGCTAACTTTAAAAAGATTTTAGCAACAAAGCCAGATTTAATTATTGGTTTTTCAGACCTTCAAGCTGATATTGCTTCAAGACTTATTAAAGAAGGCATTCCCACATTTATTACAAATCAACGCTCTATTGATGAGATATTATCAACGTTATTGATGATTTCTCGTATTGTGGGAGCGGAGAAAAAAGGAAAAGCATTAATTGCCAAAATGGAACAGGAAATTGAAAGTGCTAAAGAATTTTCAAAAACACTTAAATTTAAACCTAAAGTATATTTTGAGGAATGGGACGAACCTTTGATTTCTGGTATTAAATGGGTTTCAGAACTTATAAAAATAGCTGGAGGAATTGATGTGTTTGAAGACTTATCTGATTCCCAATCTGCAAAAGGTAGAATTATATCATCTTTTGATCAGGTGGTAGATTTAAACCCTGATATAGGTTTGTTTTGTTGGTGTGGTAAGAAGTTTAAAAAAGAGCAACTTCTTAGTAGAAAAAACGTTGATAAAATAAGCTTTTATTCAACAAATGAAATTCATGAAATAGACCCGTTATATATTTTACAGCCTGGTCCTGCAAGTATAATGGAAGGTTTGCCTCATCTTAGAAAAATAATAGAAAATTGGAGTAAAACGTCAATTATTAAGTTGGGTAAGTAGAATTATTATATAAATTAATATCTTTATAGAGAAAACGAGAAAAGATAAATTACATACAATCATGAGTACATTCCCACAGCAAGATTCATCTGATTTAAACGATAAAGATCCCGAACAATTAAGAATACATTCTATCGAAACTTTTGGTACACATGATGGACCAGGTATAAGATTTATTGTATTTGTTCAAGGGTGTCAATTTAGGTGTTTATATTGTCATAACCCTGATACTTTTGATGTGAAAGGCGGGAAATTTATTTCATTAGAAGAAATAGAAAACCGTGTTCTTCGGCAGAAGCCTTACTTTGGAGATGAAGGTGGAATAACGATATCTGGGGGTGAACCATTATTGCATAGAAAAAAATTGATTACTTTATTTAAACGTTTAAAAGAGAAAGGTATAAATACTTGCCTAGATTCTAACGGACGTTTAGTAAATAAAGAAGTTGAGGAGCTATTAGAATATACTGATTTGTTAATGCTTGATGTAAAGCATATAAATGATGAATGGCACCATAAACTGACGACAGTTTCTAATTCTGCAACACTAAAACTTGCAGATTTGAGAGAGAAGCAAGGTAAGAAAATGTGGCTTAGATATGTTTTAGTTCCGGGTTGGTCAGATCAAGAAGAGTATCTTCATGAATTAGGACAACATTTTAAAGACTTTAAAACAATTGAAAAAATAGAAATACAGCCTTACCATAAATTGGGTGTACACAAGTGGGAGGCACTTAACATGCAATATGGTTTAGAAGGGGTGAACCCTCCAACAGCTGAAGAAATAGAAAAAGCTAAGAATATATTTTCTCAGTATTTTAAAGAAGTCCATGTCAATTAATAACTAAGACTTCTCAATATAGGTAGATACAATCGTTTTAATGGATGAGAGTCCTATTTCGGTTGTATCTATTTTTTTTAAAGGAATAAATTCAACTTCAGAAACGTCATCATTAGCTTGTAAAGTAGCAAAGGTTTTAACTTTACATTCGAATGTTAAATCAACTGTATAGTAGTCTATTTCTTTAAAAGTATAGGTGTTAGGAAAACTCCCGAAAAAGTTTAATTCTATTATTTCGAGATTCAACTCTTCCTTGATTTCTCTCACAAGAGCATCTTCAGCCTTTTCATTGATATCAATAAAGCCACCTGGTAGATCAAGAGTACCTTTACAAGGGTCAAATTTTCTTCGTGTTAGGAGTAAGCTACCGTTTTCATCAATTATTAAACCTGCTACAGCACCAGAAGAATTGATGTAAAAATCAAAATTGCAATTTCCACAAACAAAGTGTTTTTTATCAAAAAAAATACTTTTACTTCCACACTGTGGGCAATACTTGAACTTATTAAGAACGTGCATCAGAATAATAATTTAAGTGTTCTTAATAATGCGATACAAAATGTAATACCCATAAAGAATAACCCAAATGTAATCCATCCAGGGTGAGCTAAAATAGTAAAGAGTATTTGCGTATTTTCTCTTTCTCTAAGAATATCTTCTTCTGCCAACTTTAAATTGGGTAATTTACTATCAACAATATGTAATGATAATTTATTAAGAAGTTGACTTTCTATTGCTCCTTCAAGACCATAAATAATTATATTTTTATCGTATTGTCTAGCAATTGTAATATACTTAGAAAGTTCATCCCAATTTAAGACTCTATTATTTTCTTCTTTTGATAAAGGCTTTTTAGCATTAGCAGAACCAATAATTATTTGATTAATACCTGCTTGGTAAGCCTTTATTTGAGCAATTGTATGTGGTGTATCTTCTTGATAATAATTAAATATTGATAATATCTCTTGGTCATTAAGCATATCAAAAGTACCCGATATTTGTTTCCAAGTATCAACATTTACTTCTTTTGCATCTATTTGATAAGGGGAAATAATACTAAATATTTTATATCCAGCTTGAGTAGCGACAGACCTTAGTCTAACATAGTTTAATTCTCCGTTATGCTGTACTGATCCACTTATAAGACGTTTTAAAACTACTTTACTTACAGAAATAGGACCATTGTCTACTATTCTACTATCTGTACTGTAGGGAGAAAGACTTAATGTAAGTGACTGCCATTTCAGGTTGTTTCTTTTACTCCAATTATCAAATTTATTGAATCTATCTAATACCTGTGAACCATTATATGCATTTGGCCAATAATGTTCACCTTTTGGAAGTAATAACCAAGCATGACAGGAAATACCATTCTTTTTGAAAATTTTTAAAGCAGTTATTCTATCTTCACTAAAGTCTGTAATCCCCACATATAATTGAGCATTTAATTCTTTAAGTTTAGAAATTGTGGCAGTATCTTTTGCAATATCAAGGAGTTTAAATCCTTGTACTTCTGTCATGAAGTTTATTTGTATGTCTTTTTCAGCTTGTGCAATATTTGAAAAAATCACAAGCGTTAAAAAAAATAATAATCCTTTACGTAAGTTCATAAGGGGAATAGAATTAATGTTCTGACTAGTAATTTACCTTTTAAATTAAGGTAATTTTCTAATCGTTAAGTCCAATACTTGAGCTTGGCTATTTTTCTCTAATCTATAGTTTTTCCAAAAGAAAGGTCGCATTGCAATTGCAAGTGCCCAAAAAACAGCTCCTTGAACTAGTTGCGCGTCTTTATGTTTGATGTTACTATTTCCATTAGAATCAAGTTGACCTCTTTGAACGGCTCCAGAAATTAGAAACCCAGTACCAATAAATCCAAACCCGCCAAAAAGTACTCTTGGGAAGACTCTAGCAAATTTAATTGTCTCAACCTCTGTTAAAGGAATTTCTGTGCCAGATTTGTACAAAATGAAAGAAGAGTCTTTAAGAGCGTAAACATTATCTTTATAGACTGTTTTTTCTCCTTTCATCTTAAAGATGATTTGCTCTCCTTCATATATTTTTTTTCTATTTCTTCCGTAATTATCAACAGCAATAAATTTTTGTGCAAATAATGGGATAGAAGTTGAAAATAGTAAAAGTATAAAAAGTAATTTTTTCATAATAATATGTCAATCTAGGTTTATTCAAACATTAGCCATCTAACACCGTAAGAAATACCAAAACCAGGGCCCATGTAGCCAGGGGATGCCCAATAACCTGTAGTCGGGTCTACAGCGTTTAAGATATCTGATATTCTAACAAATGCCATACATCTTCTCATTTTGAAATCTATAAAGACATCAAAATTAAAGTAGCCTTCTGTTTTGTAATCGTCTTGTAAATGAAATTGTTGTGAAACAGGGTTAAAAGCATAACCGTAAAAAGCAGAAGTATAATGTGTGTCTATGCCTGCATAAATACCTATCATACCGTCTCTAAATTCTTGAACGTAAGCAACTTCGTAAGAACCGAAAATATCTGGAGTAGGCATTACATCTTGATGCGAATTTTGTGTATAAACTACTTCTGCAATTTGCTGAATATTACCAGTTCTAACCTTAAATTTAGTACCGAATCTATTATAAGCAATTGATTGATCGTACTGCTGAGGTCTTGCATATTTATCGTAATAAATATAATCTACAATATTATTTACTTCCCCAAACACTTCAATATTACCTTTTTCGCCTAAAGGTAATTGAGGAGCAATGTGTATCTGTTGCTTTTTTATAGGATCTTTTTTATCATTCCAAGACATAAATACCGTAGAAAAATATTGAGACATCATAGGTGCCAATGTTTGCTCTACTATAAAGCCACCTTTAAGGTATTTACCAGTTACATTTGCTTCTAAATTATAAACATTCTGATTAAGCAATTCTACTTCGCCATGACCTGTTAAAGCACCTAGTTTTTTGGGAAGTAGAAATTCTACATCACCCCCAACAAACAATTGATTGTCTATTTTAACGGGAACATAATCGTTAGAATTTTGCTGCTGATACTTATAGTATCTATACCTCATAAAACCGGACCAAAAGGTAGGACCAAGTCTACTTTTTACACCGACTTTATTATCTAAGTATTGTTCTTTTATACTAGTATATGGAAATTCTCCATAGTTATAGTCGGTGACAACAGGAGGTATATAGTTTGGGTCATCAGAAGCACCTGGAGGTAATCTATTTATTTCTGCAACGGTGTAATCATTATATTGATCGTAATATAATTTGTTGGCAGATAACGTACCTACCGAATTACTGTATTGATATCGATATGAATTTCTTGTAAATTCATGAAAAACTTGAAGTTTAGCTGTGTCTACAAGAGCATACTGATGGTATAAATGATAATTGTAGTTCCATTTAAACGAACTCACCCCATCTTGAAAGTAATTTGTTAGCTGACCTCTACCAAGTTTAAATAAGTCCTCAGTAGTAGTTTCATCATTTACAAGAGTAGGCATTGCAAGACCACCAGATTCTGGCCCTTCATGAAAGTACTGATAAAAACTAGCTAACAACTTATATTTATTATTTTTACTCTCGTATCGGGTATTAAAGCCTAAACCTGTATGGACTTGGCCATTATAAGAATTACTTATTTTGTCTCTACCAACAACATAAGGTTCACTATATCTTTGAAATAGAAGACCAGCAGCCCAATAGGGATTAATATTCCTCCCAATTTTACCACCAATTTTACCTCTATTGTCTTGCCCAACAACACCATTAAAATCAGTAACAGGAATGTAGGCAGAATAATATTCCCAAGTATCTAAGTCTTGGGCGTAAGGATCAAATGCAGTGATACCTACATCCTGACCAAGGTTTCCTGTTGGTTGTTCCCAATAACTATGCAATGCACTAGCGTTATTCCCAAGTGTTTGGTAACGAAAGCCATTTTGTCCATATACTTCATACCTGTGTAGGTGAGTATATGAGGAGTCCATTACATGTTCTTCAAAATGAATTTTATACCAATCATCTTGATTGATATACCAAGTAGTCTGTGGACCTTTTAGCCAAGAACTATCTTGCTCTAAGGTTACACCTTCTTTATTTGGCTCTTGTTTCTCTTTTTTCTTTTCATCATCATCTTGTGCAGAAGCATAACTTGAGATGAAAAATAAAGAGAATAATATATAAATTACTTTTTTCAAGGTTAGATCTAGATCGTAGATAAAATAATCGAGTTACTTTATAAGGTATTTGTTCAAAGTTAAATCTTAATTACTACTAAATGTAATCTTTCATAAAAAAAGATAAACAGATACGTATATAAGCCTATTTTAACCACTCATACATGTCATAATGCTCTTTTGTCATGCCCATGGCTTTGTATGTTTTTTGAGCTCTATCATTATTTTTTTCGACATACAAACGTAAACCTCTTAAATCATCAGAGGCATCAACTTCGTTTTTTACAAATTGATACATATCTCTAAAAATTCCTTTTCGTCTATATTCATCAATAACAAAGAGAGAGTGAATCCATAAAACATTACCACAACGCCAATCAGACCATTCATATAAGTTGAGCATAGAAGCAATACATTTACCTTTGTCTTCTACAATGACATACCTTCCAACGTTTTGGTTGTCAAAGATGTGTTGCACACCTTTGGTTACAGTAGCAAGGTCTAATTGATAATCTTCAGTTTCTAAAGCCATTTTTACTTGAAAATCAGCGATTGTATTTACATAACTGCTATCCGCAATTTTTATAGTATATTTTTCCATTATATATTTTTATTTTTCAGTTTCTATACCATTTCCGTGTTCCTGAGAATAGGCATAAGTAAATTCAGCACCATAGAATAATACTTGAACGGAATAAAAAGTCCATGCCATAACAATAATTATTGGCGAACCTGCTCCCCAAGATGCTGCTGAATGAAAATGAACTAAGTAATATCTAATACCATATTGACCTAATTGGAACAAAAGTGTTGTTACCAGCCCACCAACGTATGCATCTTTACTTTTAATCTTTACATCTGGAATGAATTTATAAATACCAGAGAATAAAAAGAAAGAAATGATAAGTGTAGAGAAAAACCTAACAATTGAAATTAAATCAATATATGTTGTAGGTAGCCAATCTTGAATAAATGTAGAAGCAAAACTTATCATAGAATCTACTGCTACAAGTAATATAAATATAACTCCCAGTGCGATCATCATACCGAAAGCAACAAGTCTATCGATAACAATTTTCTTTATTTTTTGAGTTTTTGGAGGTACTTTCCAAAACTTATTTAAGGCTAATTTTAAAGTGTGAAAGGATAATGTCGAAGAGAAAATCAAGGTTCCTATACTTATTAAAGTAGATACAGTATTGTCAATTTTTAATGCAGTTAAACTATTTATCATAGTATTTAACTGTTGAGCAACCACATCACCAGCAATTAATTCTAGTTCCTCAACCATATCTTCTTTGATTTTATTCTCATCGAAGAAAGCACTAAGCCATGTAAAAAGAAGGTTTAGTGCAGCAGGTAAAGAAACAATTGTATAATATGCTAAAGATGCTCCATAAATATAGGCATGATCTAGGTTGAACTCCTTCCAAGCCATTGATGAAAGTTTAAATACTTTCTTTAAGGCATTGATGATATTATGTAGTATTTTATTAATCTTTCTTTAGTTTAAAAAGTGGTGGAAATCTATTAATTATTTCAGTACAAATAAGTTAAGCGATTTTTTAACTAAAAATAATAATTATCTGTCGTAAAAATACACTTTTAATTAAATATGACAGAGATATCCTTTATTTTGCATCATATTATATAAAACTTTTTTTTGATCTATATGAAAAAGAAACAACTGTTTACTTTTTGCATTCTATTACTCTATTCTTTATTCTTCTCAAATTTTTTGTTTGCACAAGAATCTTCAATGAACCTTGTAATTGATCCTCAGGGACATTCTGGCTTGGTGCGTAAGGTTATTTTTACAGCAGAAAATAAAAAAATTGTATCTGTATCAGAAGATAAGACTATTCGTATTTGGGATGTAAAATCTAATACTCTATTAAAAACTTTATGGGGCGAACATAAAAAAGGTAAAGAGGGTAGGTATAATGCTTTAGCACTATCACCTGATAACAGACTGATGGCAGTAGGTGGTTACTTGCCGAACAATGAAATTCGAATAATTAATTTAAATACAGGAAAGCAGATTGCATCTTTATTAGGTCATGATAATATTGTGTCTGATTTGAAATTCTCTGCAGACGGTATGTGGTTAGGGTCTTCTAGTGCAGACCAAAGTGTTAGAATATGGTATATGCCTGTTATTAAAAATGAAGTTTTTGAAGAAGAACCTTTTGAAAAACTATTGATACCAGAACATACGGACATTGTATATAATATTGATTTTTCTTCTGATGGCACTCGATTAGTAACATGTTCTTTTGATGGAACAGTGAGACTGTATTCAATGGCTGTCTCTATGAGTAATGCTCGTGTTGTAAAAGTTTGGGAAACATCAGAAAGGTTTACAAACGTAGATATATCTTCAGATAATAAATATGTAGTTGCCGGACAATCAAAAGGTAAAGTTTATATATGGAATACTAACGGAAGTGAGATTACAACTTTAAATGATACAAAGGGTTTTATTTCAAGTTTAGCATTTTCTGATGATGATAGGAAATTGATGATTACAGATTCTAAAGGGGATCTTTTTTTATATGATACTGACGTTTGGTTAAAAAGTAAAGACACAGGTATTTCTGAAGGAAGTTTTTCTACAGCGTCTTTTGCTAATGGGAGTTCCAATTACTGTGTTACTTCTAGCGGTTCTGATGGAATAATTAAGATTTGGGATTTAAAATCTGGAAAAAAAATTAGAGAATTTCATGGTGTAGGTTTACCAAATCAAAGAATTGGTATGCAAAACGGTTTATCTGTTGCTTTATCTATTTCTGAAAAAGCTAGAAAACCTTATAATAAAGTGTTTAGTTTTGATAGTCTAGATATGATTTTGTCAGTTGAGAACCAACAAGTATTCTCAATGCCGACAATCAAAAATGAATCATTATCATTAACTAAAACATCAAATTATAGTCTAGAAGCAGGCTTGACTACAATTAAGAATGATAAAAATAGAGATAAATCAATTGAAGTTTATTGCATTGGTATTAATAATGATATTATTGTTGGTAGTGGTGTATCATTAAAAAGATACAATAGTGAGGGTGTTTTGTTGAAAGAATATAACACTGCATCCTCCTCTAAAAATGCCATAAATGTATCAAAAGATGGAAAGTACTTGATCTCATCTTCGGCAAATCAGATAACAGAATTATGGAATTACGAAAGCGGAGAACTTTTAGCTTCTTTGTTTGTAAGCAATACTAATGATTGGGTTTGTTGGTCGCCAAAAGGGTATTACCAAGCATCTGCAGGAGGAGAAAAATATATAGGTTGGTTAAAAAATAATGGAGTTGGCCGATTGGCTTCTTTTTATAAAGTAAGTTTTGCTAGAGATACCTACCATAAACCAGAATTGCTAAAGAAAATTATTGCAAATGGTACTATTGTAGGCCTTTTAGAAGACCAAAATAACGAAGTTTTTGATGAAGTAATTTATGAACAACCAATTGTAGAGTGGATTTCACCTGCAATGAATATGTTTTTAGATACGGCTCACGTAGTAAATGTAATGGCTAATATAACATCAAAAATACCTTTAGATGTACTTAAAATTTTAGTAAATGGACGTCCTGCTTATATATCACCTAAAGAAAATTTAAAAACTGAAAGTGATGAATTTTTATATGTGATCGATGAGCAGTTAACTATAACTAGCCAAGTCTCTAATATCCAGATTTTTGCAGCAAATAGTTCAACTAGTTTTACTTCTGATGCTCGTGAAGTATCATTAGGAAGAGAACGTAAGAAATCTAAAATGGATCTTGATTTTGATTTAGATGAAATGTTTAACTCAGTTGAAAATCAAAGAAGTTTAAAACCGAATATCTACCTTTTATCAATAGGTGTATCTGAATATAGAGATAATACTTTGAATTTAACGTATGCTGATAAAGATGCGATTGCAGTATCAGATTTATATCAGAAACAACAAGAAGGAGAGGTGTTTAATAAAGTAAATGTAAAACAGTTGACTAATGATAAAGCTGTTAAAGGAGAGATTCTTTCTGGTTTTGAATGGTTATCTAAAAATGCACGATCTAATGATCTAGCCATTGTATTTATAGCTTCTCATGGATTGAATAAGGATAATAATTTCTATATCATTCCACATGATGTTGATTTAAATAATGTAAATGAGACAGCAGTAAGTTGGGCAGATTGTTCTCAATTGATGGCTTCTTTACCTTCGCAGGTTTTATTATATGTTGATGCTTGTAATAGTGGACAACTTGGAACCGATATAAGTCATTCTGATAATACGGAGAGTATTCGTAAATTATCATCTGATGAAAATGGTGTAGTTGTAATGTCTGCTGCAACAGGTAAAGAGAGTTCTTTAGAAAGTCCATCATGGGGACACGGTGCTTTTACATCAGCTATTTTAGAAGGAGTTCTACAAGGTAAGGCAGATTACTCTGGTGATAATCGTATTACTTTAAGAGAATTAGATTTATATGTAGCTACAAAAGTTGAAGAGCTTACAAAGGGAAAACAACATCCTACAACTCAGAAGCCAAGTACAATAAGTACGATGACTGTAGGAGAAAAAGTAATGAAATAATATTTAGAAGCTGATACTAATTCCTGGACCAACCATCCAGAAAAAGGTTTCAGCTTTTAAAAAATACCCAAACCCTACATAGAGGGGTAAAGATAATTTTCTACCCGGCCGTTGCAATGGATGAACACTTGCAAGTGCTACTATTCCCAAATCCCTATCAATATCTTCGTTGTCACTTAAGTTAAAGGCGTTTAGGGCTATTGAGCCAACACCAACTCTGTAGGGTCTTACTCTACCAATTGTACCCGGTTTAAAGAATTTAAATTGAGCAATAGCTGAGATACTAATACCACTAATACCAGATGATATATCATCTTCATTTGCCTTTTTTACAAGTAAACCGGCAGGGAATGACAGGTCAACATCAAATTGAGATTTTCTTGCTGCGTAAATTTCAATCTTTTTAGTTTTTACTTGTTCAGAATACCTATCTTTTTGATGAGATATATAAATTTCTAACTTCGTCCAATCTTCAAACCTATGTGTTTTTATTCCTAGATATTTATTTAAAGTAATCAGAGGATCTGTACAATTGTTTTTCTCATAATTATGGTATCTAGGTGAACTTTGACCCGGACAAATTACTATATTTTCATCTTTAGCAATTTCAACCAATTGTCCTTGCGGACCAATTACCCTTACATCTAAAGTGATATACTGTTTTCCGTAAAGCTGCTGATCATCAATCCAATCTGGATTAAAACGTAAAATTACGTCTGTCATAGCTTTAAAATAGAATATTGGTTTATCAATATCAGATACAACTTTCGGAGAAGCACCATAATCTACAGTCACAAAATCAAAATTACGAGGAGATTGCTTTTCTTTTATTTTCAGAGCAATTCCTGTATCAGTATCACCGTTAAAAACTTTTAATTCTTTTCTATTAATATTAATTGGAATAGTAATCTGCATACTTTGCATCTCTTTTGTAGTGTTTACAGAATCGATGCTAATTGATCTTAGCCCATCGAACATAAACCGAGCATGTTGCATTTGGTCGCCCTCAAATTTTACAGATACCGTTTCTCCGGGGTAAACACTTAGATTACTTGTCCAGTTTTTACCTGCATGGAGAACTTGAGTACTTTTTATTTTAGTTTCTGATATAATATTAAAATTAGTCATGAAAGCAGGGGTATCTCCATCTTTTATATAAAGATAACCTTGCTTTGGGGAATGATAGCCATAAATTCGAAGTCGGCAAGTTGTGTAGCCACTACTTAAATTGTTTTCTGTAAATATCTCTGCAATCAAGTTACCTCCAAGTTCTTCTTGATCTTCTATTCTATAGGTTTTGTTTAATAAAAGTTTTCTGTTTTGTTGAAGTTGAATTTTAATTTCTTCGGCATGATCATCTTCATTAAAAATGATCTCATTTTTATCGGTTGCTAAAAAGGTAAGTCTTGATTCTTTTACAGTAAATCTTAAATTTAAAGGTAGAGTTTTATAAGATGGAGAACCCATTAAGAAGTTTGGGGCATAAGTTTCAATAGAAATTTCTGTAGAAAAAGAATTGATAGCTTTAGGAAGAATACCTAAGAAATATTTATTTTCTCTTTCAGATAATCTCCAAGAAATATTTTGTTGTTCGTGCCATATATTATCTACTCTAAGGTTCTGAGGTAGATTGCAGAGTAGTTCATATTCTTTCTCTTCACCAATATACAATTCTCTAATTGAACTTCCTTTTTTATCAGATAATTCGATTTCGGTATTAGTGTAAGGTAAAAGTTTTTGTTCGTAAGGAAGTTCTTTGCCATCAGTAGTCCATAATGCAAAAATAATGGATGGTTTTAAACTGGTATTTTGACGGTTAAATTGAACTACAAATTTATAGACATTATCATCTACTTGTAAAGGACTATCAACAACAGTAAGTTCTGAAGTAGGAATAACCTTTAAGTCTACAATATTTTCAGCATTTTTTAGATAGACTCTAAATTCAAATTTTTCATCTACCTTTTCAAATTTAAAAGGTAGGGTTTTCTCATTTCTATGTCTGCGATTTTCAATTATTCCATGAGTAGATAAATAATTCACAGTTGTGTCGCTATGTACTTCTATATCTTTAATGAAATAATTGGCTTTTTGGCCATAGCTAAATTCATTATGGAAGACTAGTAGGAGAAGAGTAAGAAAAAAATAGTAAATAAATTTATTCATGTAATATATGTTCTGAAACAAAGATACATTTTAGAAGAACTTTTTCAGAAATTAAAATCAATAAAATACTTAAAAAAGCTTAAGCCTTAAAAATGAATTACATATTATTTAAACGTAATTTATTTGTAGATTAATAAATTTTAATATACCTATTTTCTGACAGAATATGATCTAAATCAATCAAAAATTGAAAGATAAATATTAACTTTCTTTTAAATTGATGAATACCGATATACGAAAGTAATTCCCTACTTATTTTCATTTTTTTTGATAAAAATCACGTAAATGGTAATAAAAGTTAAACAAAATTATTTCTATTACGTAATGATTATAATTAATCAATTAATATTACAATAAATTTCAACAAACGATTTCCCTATTAAATTTCGACATGAGCAAAGTAAAATCAATAGATTTACATTTTTTAAATAAAGAAGATGCAATTGCATCTTATCTAATAGAAACATCAGAAGGTCCAATTTTAATAGAAACAGGTCCACATTCAACATTTTCGATTCTAGAAAAAGCATTAGCAGATAAAGGATATAGACCAGAAGATATTAAACATGTCTTTATAACTCATATACATTTAGACCATGCAGGAGCAGCTTGGAAGTTTGCCGAACATGGAGCTAAGGTTTATTTACATCCTTTTGGAGAACGTCATATGGCAGATCCTTCAAAATTGATGGCATCTGCAAAAATGATTTATAAAGAGGATATGGATAGACTTTGGGGACAAATGGAAGCTATACCTAAAGAATGTTTACGTCCAACAGCTCACGAAGAAGAAATTACAATTGGAGATACTGTTATAAAAGCGTGGCATACCCCAGGTCATGCAAATCATCATATTGCATGGCAAATAGGTGATGCTTTGTTTACAGGAGATGTTGCTGGAGTTAAAATTAACGGAGGTCCTGTGGTAGCGCCGTGTCCTCCTCCAGATATTAGTTTAGAGAAATGGCAGCAGTCAATTGATCTTATTAGAGAAATTTCTCCATCAGTTTTATACTTAACTCATTTTGGAGCCGTTACTGATATAGATAATCATCTTATTGCTCTCGAAAATGACTTATACAAAATCGCTCAAATAGTAAAAAAATATACAGAAGATGGTTTAGAACTCCCAGAAATGGAGAAAAGGTTCATTGTTTACGTTAATCAAGAGTTATCTAAACATGGATTGGATCAAAATGCCCTAGAACAATACGATGCCGCAAACCCGCCTTTTATGGGAGTTGCAGGTTTGGTCCGATATTGGAAGAAGAAAAACGAACTATAAACTTTAATAAGTTAAACATATAATGGAGATACTTTCAGGTCTAGTTATAATTTTCATTGCATGCATTATTATATGGAAAGCATGCGATGGTTTTGAAGATGCCTCTGGCTATTTGGGGCGTAATATGAAAGGTGGTGTAAAAGGTGCCACTATTGATGCTATTGGTAGCTCAATGCCCGAACTATTTACAACTTTTTTCTTTTTAGTATTAGCAGGAGACGCTAAAGGATTTGCAAGTGGGATAGGTACTACGTCAGGTAGTGCAATTTTTAATATCATGATTATTCCTGCTGCTGTAATCATGAGTGTAATTGTAGTGAATAGAAAAGTTCAGTATATAAATATTAATCCAAAGGTAGTTTTAAGAGATGGTATTGCTTTAATGCTTGCTATTTTGTGCCTTATAATTTTCGTTTCTGAAACAGAATTAGATTGGTATCACGGTGTATTCTTAATGAGTTTATATGTTGTATACGTATTGTCTTTATTTTTTATTAAAATGGACTCAGAAGGAGATCATGATGAAGAATATGAATACGAAGCTGGTGATGGAGGGAGATTAGCTGCTTTTTTTAAGTTAGATTTATCTCATGCCATTTTAGGTAATAATACAATGAACTCTAAAAGAGCATGGGTATTATTAATATTAGCAACTTCTATTGTTGGTGCATCTTGTCACCTTTTGGTTACAGGGTGTGAGTTATTAGGAGATGGCTTAAACTGGAATACATACGTTGTGGCATTAATTTTTGCTGCAGCAGCAACATCTGTACCTGATACGATTATCTCTGTTAAGAGTGCGAATAATGGGGCATACAACGATGCAATTTCGAATGCACTTGGAAGTAATATTTTTGATATCTGTTTTGCATTAGGACTACCATTAACTATTTATACCTTGTTTTATGATAAAACAATAATAATGTCTGGTGGTGCTGAAGAGATGAATTTTATCGGTCAGTTTAGAATTTTATTATTAATAATGACTTTCTTAGCTACGGTTATTTTCTACGTTGGTGCTAAGCGTAAGAAGCTTGGTGCAAAAAGTGGATACTTTTTAATGCTGTTATATGTTGCGTTTATCTTTTATACATTAGCATATACATATGAAGCTCCTTGGTTGCAAGGTGTTCAAGATGCATTAATTAATATAAATGATCATTTGGTTAAATTGAATCCATTTCATAAAATGTGATGCAATTTAAACTGCACAAAAAAGGCCACTTAATAATTTTAAGTGGCCTTTTTTATGTTCAAATATTTTATAAATTCTTATGGTTTTGGATATCTTTATTCATCATATCAAAAGCATAATCGAGCGCATTGGTAGATAACTTTATAGTGTAGCTACCTAGATCAGATGACCATAGTTCGGTATGTTTTCTTAGTGTATAATTATTTACATTCCTATACGTAAACAATAAATCTTTTAAGAGATCATTTTTTAATAAATGATTAAAGTTATCATCAAAAATCATATTAATCTGATCGTTTACCTCTTCTTCAGAAGTTTTTAATTCTATAATTTCAGACGAATTTAAACCTATATGAACCCCATACATACTTTTTTTCATTAATGAAATCATGGTGTTACCAATTTTAAGATCTTGATAAAGCATTACACAAAGTTCTAATTTATCGTCATCAATAGTTCTTATGTCAAATTGTTTTTCAAATTTTGCTTTTTCAATTTGTTGATTGGTAGTATAGATTTTCTTTTCAAAAGTTAGCATTTCTTGTACCTCAGTAGAGTTGTAGAAGTTGATAACATCGGTAAGAGTATCTAAACCCAGGTGATTTTTAAGATATTCTTTAAAATAATATTTAGCCCTTTTAGATGATAGACTAGTTTTAATAGATGCTTTCAATGAAGTAAGTTTCTCTGAATTATCTATCATAATAGTTTTTTCATCAAGCTGTGCCTGAATAATATTATCAATATCTAAAGTCATGGCATCTAAATCTATAAGTTGAGTATATTGATCAACTTTTTCATCAATGTCCGTTTGTGCATAAGATGTACTAAAAAAAAGTACACATGCAGTTAATAGAGAGTAGCGATAAAACAAGAACATTTGTAAAGGGTAATTTATAGTACTTAGTCATTAACTAATTTACTATAAAATTTTAGAATTGAAAATAAATAAATGGTTGGATATCAGATGATCTGCTTTGAAATAGCATAAATCCAATAAAGAATAGGAATGCTGCTTTAGCAAAGTCAGGCATACAAATAAACTCCATTGACAATTGATCCTTCCATTTTTGAGGCATCCAATGTAAAAAGTAACCAAGCCCCATAATTAAAAACACATTTTTGTAAGCTATCAACACATCAATAGCGATAGATAAGTCCATGTTTGTCATAATTTGAGTAATCATACTTTGAGCATGTTGCATATCATCAGCTCTAAAGTATATCCACGCGTAGCACACAAAATGAAAGGTAATAAATCCTCCGATAATTTTTGAATAAATTGAGTTAGAATACTTTTTGTTAGTCATTTCAAGCCAAAATTTATGGATTGCAAGTGCAACTCCATGTAGTAACCCCCAAATGATAAACCTAATATTAGCACCATGCCATAGTCCACCTAACAGCATAGTTATAATTAAATTTATATAAGTTCTAACTTTTCCTTTTTTGTTACCTCCCAAAGGTATGTACAAATAATCACGCAGAAATGAAGACAATGAAATGTGCCACCTTCTCCAAAAATCTGTAATATCTGTAGCTTTATATGGGGAGTTGAAATTAAGTGGTAATCTGAAACCTAAAAGCACGGCAACTCCAATAGCTATATCTGTATATCCAGAAAAATCGCAATAAATCTGAATGGCATAACCATAAGCTGCCATAAGGTTTTCAAAACCTGAATAAGACCAAGGAGATTCAAATATTCTATCAACAAAATTTATTGAAATATAATCTGAAATTAAAATCTTTTTAACTAGTCCTGAAGCAATCAGAAATAATGCATGTCCGTATTCACTTTCAGAAACCTTATAGGGGTTATGAATTTGGGGAATAAATTCTGATGCTCTAACAATCGGACCTGCTACAAGTTGTGGGAAAAAACTAACGAAAAGTGCAAAATCCCAAATAGAGTTTACTGGTTTAATATCGCCTCTATAAATATCTACAGAATAACTAATTGTCTGAAATGTGTAAAATGATATTCCAATTGGCAAGAAGATATTAGTAGTATCCATAGCCGTTCCAAATACATTATTTAAAAATACAGCTAGGAAGTTCTCTGGCTTTAAATCAATAGAAAATAAGGTGTTTATCCCTTCAGTAAAGAAGAATGTATATTTAAAATAAGCAAGTAGCGAGAGGTTTATAAATGCACTAAGAAATACAAGTTGCTTTCTTTTTCGTTTCTCTGTTGATGCAAATATTGCGGCACCAATGTAGTAGTCTACCACAGTTGAGAACAACAATAACACAAAATAAAAACCACTTGACATGTAATAAAAATACAGACTAGCAAGAAGTAATAGGGTGTTTCTTGCAGTTATGTTTTTATAAACAAATTGATATATAATAATAATAGCCCCGAATAATACCCAAAATATAGCTTGAGTAAATAAGAGTGGACTATTTTCCGAATAGGTAACTAATTCGAGCATTGTTCTAGTATAGAGTTTTTGATCAATAAAAAACTTGTAGTATCGTTAAACTACAATTGAAAAGTGATCGTATTCAATTACGAATTTAAGCCCTTTGACTGAAATACTGATACATTTTTCGGTTTAATTTTAGTACTAAATCATTTCTAAGTAAAATAGAGATAGATATATCAAAATATGTACTATTGATTTTTACTTTCCACTTTTCTTCATTTATCTTCATGTATCTTTTTAAATATGAAATAATAAGTCGGTATGGCTAAAAAAATAAAGACAGCTTACTTTTGTCAGAACTGTGGATTTGAATCTCCAAAATGGCAAGGCAAGTGTCCAACCTGTAACGAGTGGAATTCTTTTGTAGAAGAATTGCTCAAAGACGAAGCTCCTAAAAAAGGAGATTGGAAAATGAGTAAAGAAGCTGTGAAAACGGGAGCTTATGTTAATGCTAGTGTAGAAACGTCCAAACCTGTTAGAATTAATGAGGTAAAATTTGAAAAAGAAGCAAGAATTATCACCCTAGATGAAGAATTGAACAGAGTTCTAGGTGGTGGTATTGTTCCTGGTTCTGCTGTTATGATTGGTGGAGAACCAGGTATTGGTAAATCGACATTGATGCTTCAGATTGCGTTATCACTTAATGGAAAACAAGTATTGTATGTTTCTGGAGAGGAAAGTGGACAACAAATAAGACAAAGAGCTGACCGATTACCTTATTCGTCTGAAGATACATTCGTATTAACTGAAACAGATACATCTAAAATATTTGCTCATGTAGAAAAAATGGTCCCTGATGTTATGGTTATTGATTCCATTCAAACATTAGTGTCTCCATTTTTAGAAGCTGCAGCGGGTAGTGTATCTCAAGTTAAAGAATGTGCCGCAGAACTTATTCGCTTTGCAAAAGATACAGGCACACCAGTTTTAATGATTGGACACATTACCAAAGAAGGTAGCTTGGCTGGTCCTAAAGTTTTGGAGCATATGGTAGATACCGTTCTTCAGTTTGAAGGGGACCGCCATATGACTTACCGAATTTTAAGAACCCAGAAAAACAGATTTGGTTCTACTTCAGAACTAGGTATTTATGAAATGATGGCTTCCGGTTTACGTCAGGTTAGCAATCCTTCAGAAATACTTTTATCTCAAAGAGATGATGGTTTAAGTGGTATTGCTATTGGTACAGTTATGGAAGGTAACAGGCCATTACTAGTAGAAATTCAATCTTTGGTAACGCCTTCAGTATACGGTAATCCTCAACGTAGTCCTACAGGTTTTGATGCTAAAAAAATGAATATGCTTTTGGCTGTACTAGAAAAAAGATCTGGTTATAAATTAAACTTTTCAGATGTCTTTTTAAATGTAGCTGGTGGTTTAAGAGTAGAAGATCCTGGGATTGACTTAGCTGTTGTTGTATCATTAATTTCATCTTTTGAAGATATTTCAATTGAGTCTACTACTTGTTTTGCTGCTGAAGTTGGTTTAGGAGGCGAAATTAGAGCTGTTTCTAGAATTGAAAATAGAATTGTAGAAGCTGAAAAACTTGGTTTTAAAGAGATGTTTGTCTCTAAATATAATATCAAAGGGTTAGACTTAAAAAAGATCAACATAAAAGTAATTCCTGTGGGTACTGTTGCAGAAGTTGCTGAAATATTATTTAAGTAAAATATATGAATCATTTTTTTTATTCATTTCTCATTTTTTGTTTTGTTTCTTTAGCAAGTTTAGGACAATCGTCAAAAGCTAAAAAGTTATACGAAAAAGGCGAAAAAGCAGTCTCAGAAAGACAATTTGCTGATGCAAAAGAGTTTTTAAATAAATCCATAAAATCAGACCCGTCTTTTGGAGATAGTTATTATCTATTGGCATATTTAAATATTTTAGAAAGGAATTATCAGAAGTCAAGAGAGTTATATGCAGAGTTAATGAAATGCTGTGCTGACAATTCAAAATATATGCTTGCTCACCTCTCTTTAGCAGAGTACGAGTGGTCTCAAGGGAATTATGATTTAGCAGAAAAATATGCTTCCTCTTTCTTAAAATTTAATCCTTCAAAAAGGCAGTATAGTCAGATTTCTACTGCAAATAAGATTATTGCTTCTTGTAAATATGCACGTGCTAATATTGGAAATAAGTTACCCTTTAACCCTGTCAGTTTAGGTAGCATTGTTAATCAAAGGGAACAACAATATTTTCCAGCTATAACAGCAAATGGGACAGTCTTATATTTTACATCAAGAGATAGAAATACGGATGAGAATATATTTCAGACAACATTAGTAGATGGTGAATGGGCGACTCCAGAAGAAGTTAGAGAGTTAAATACAAAATTTAATGAGGGAACTTGTTCAATATCTGCAGATGGCTCAATCATGATTTTCACATCTTGTGAATCAACAAAAGACCGTCAAGGTTATGGTAGTTGTGATTTATTTCTTTCTAAAAAGATTGGAGAACATTGGACAAAACCTGAAAATTTAGGACCAAATGTAAACAGTCGTAATTGGGAATCACAACCTTCATTATCAGCAGATGGAAGAACTTTGTATTTTGTTTCTGACAGGAAAGGAGGTATTGGTAAAAAAGATATCTGGGTAAGTAGCTTAGGAAGTAATGGAGAGTGGCAACCTGCACAAAACCTAGGAGAAAATATAAATTCTTATGATGATGATTTATCACCTTATATCCATTCTAATGGAACAACATTGTACTTTTCTTCAGAAGGGCAAGTTGGGTATGGAGGCTTAGATTTATTTAAAGTGGAATATGTAAATGGTGAGTGGAGTGAGCCAAAAAATTTAGGTTTCCCGATCAACGATCATGCAGATCAGGTTTCATTAATTGTTTCTTCAGATGGCTCAAAAGGATATTTCTCTAAAGAGTTTTCAATGCATGGTAATGATAGAACAAGTGAAATTGTATCCTTTGATGTCCCAAAGGATATTCAGCCAAGTGCTTTAAGTAGTTATTTAGAAGGGGTAGTTTATGATGCTATCACTAAAAAGCCTTTAAAGTCAGAGATAGAATTAAAGAAATTAGAAAGTGATATAACAGAATCTAAGGTGTTTTCTGATGAAGAAACAGGTAAGTATCTTATCGTTTTAAATCAAAAGGAAGAATACGCATTATATGTTTCTAGACCGGGCTACCTTTTTCAAAGTCTGACTTTTGATATGCACAATATAGGTGTCGAAGGAAAAACATTAGACATCTTTTTACAGAGAGTTGAACATGGTACTAATATCACTTTAAATAATATATTTTTCGATTCTAATAAATTTGATTTAGAGAATAAATCAAATGTAGAACTGCAGCGTATTGTAGAGTTTATGGAAAATAACCCAACGTTAAAAGTAGAAATTAGTGGGCATACCGATAATATAGGTACTGATAAATACAACGTAGATTTATCACAGAAAAGGGCAGAGGCAGTTGTCAATTATTTAATTGATAAAGGAATCCCAAAAGGCAATCTTGTAGCAAAGGGGTATGGTAAATCAAAACCAATTGCATCAAATGATACTGAATTAGGAAGACAAAAAAATAGAAGAATTGAGTTTGAGATTCTTTAATAAGGATAATTTTTGTCAATCTGAGTAGATCAACTCATTTTATCTGATTAAAACACCTATTTTTGCGATTCAATTAAAAAACAGACGATGAATTTAATATCCGTAGATAACGCGACAAAATATTGGGGAGAAAAACCTCTTTTTGAAAATATAAGTTTTGGTATTCAACAGGGACAGAAAGTTGCTTTAGTAGCTAAAAATGGAGGAGGTAAATCAACCTTACTTAACTCTATTGTTGGTAAGGAGCCACTAGATGGCGGTGCTATTGCCATTAACAAAGATGTTACTGTTGGATTATTAGAGCAAGACCCAGCTTTTGATCCTCATCAGTCTGTTTTAGATTATGTATTGTCAAGCGATTCACCAATTTTGGGAGCTGTAAGAAATTACGAAGAGGCATTAGCAGATTCGTCTAAAGATTATTCTGAACAGGTTTTAAAAAGATTGGATAAGGCAACTGCTAAAATGGAAGAGCTAAAAGCTTGGGATGCAGAAGCTCGTGTAAAACAAATTCTTACTGCTTTTAAAATCGAAGACCTTTCTGCTCCAATGAAGTCACTATCTGGTGGGCAAAAAAAACGAGTAGCTTTAAGTAAAATATTAATCGAGGAACCTAATCTCTTAATTCTTGATGAGCCTACCAACCACCTTGATTTAGATATGATTGAGTGGTTAGAAGAATATTTAACTAGGTCACGTTTATCTTTGTTATTAGTAACTCACGATAGGTATTTCTTAGATAGAATCTGTAACGAAATTATTGAGTTAACAGATAGTACAATATATACACATAAAGGTAATTACTCTTACTTTGTTGAGAAGAAAGCAGAACGTGAAGCCAACGAAGCAGCAAGTGTAGATAAGGCTAAAAACCTGATGAGAAAGGAGTTAGATTGGGTACGAAGAATGCCAAAAGCTCGTGGAACAAAGCAGAAATATAGAATGGATGCTTTTCAGGATTTAAAAAAGAAGGCCAGTAGCGGTAAAAAAGAAGAAAAAGCAGAGATTGCTGTTAATATGTCTCGTTTAGGAAGAAAGATTCTTGAATTTGAAGATGTCTATAAATCTTTTGGCGATAAAAAAATTGTAGAGGATTTCTCTTATGTTTTTAAACGTAGAGAAAGAGTGGGTATTGTTGGCGATAACGGTGTAGGGAAGTCTACTTTCTTGAACATGGTTACAGGTACAGAAGGTATTGATGCTGGTGATATTACAAAAGGAGAGACAATTGTTTATGGGTATTATACTCAAAGTGGTTTGTCTTTTGATGAGAACGCAAAAGTTATTGATATTGTAAGGGATATAACAGAAGATCATACAATGTCTGATGGTTCTAGTTTAACACCATCGCAACTATTACAACGCTTCTTATTTGAACCTGAACAACAACATTCTTTTGTTTCTACTTTAAGTGGTGGAGAACGAAAAAGACTTTATTTATGTACGATTTTACTAACTAATCCTAACTTTTTAATACTTGATGAGCCAACAAACGATCTTGATTTGGCAACATTGAGTGTTTTGGAAGACTTTTTGGAAGAGTTTCAAGGTTGCGTGATTGTTGTTACTCACGACCGTTATTTTATGGACAAATTGGTAGATCACTTATTTGTTTTTGAAGGCGAGGGTAAGATCAAAGATTTTAATGGCAAATATTCAGAATATAGAGAATATGTAGACGAACAAGAACGTCTTAGAAAAATTGCAGTTAAAGAAGAAAAAGATCGTAAGCAACAGTTAGAGAAAAAAGTACAACCAAAAACGTCTACAAAAAAGCTTTCTTATAAAGAGAAAATGGAGTATGAAACGCTTGAAGGTGAAATTGAAGTACTTGAAACTGAAAAGGAAACAATAGAAGCAAAATTATCTGACGGATCTGTTACTGAAGCCAACGAAATAAGAGAAATTTCTGAACGTCTCGGTAAGGTTATGGAAGATGCAGATGAGAAGATGATGCGATGGATGGAGTTAGACGAGATTGCAAATGGTTAATAGTTTTTTTCAGTTTATTATTTTTAATAACTGAACAATCAAATGCTCAAACTGCTGAGCGTGTTTATTTTAAGGCGGCATATAGAAGTGTAGATCATTTACAAATTGATTCAACAAAACATTTCTTTACGTTACCAATGTCTTATGGACAATCAGAAATAAATAAATTACCTGAAGCAGAAGAAATTAGTCGTTTACAAATTGATAGTGTTCTCTTAGTGTATACAAATCACCCTAAAGATTTTGATTTTTCTGTTTTAAATACAGCAAGAATTGATGCTTTTTCGGAATGGTTTGATGGTGCTATTGATGATCCAGTAATACGGTGGAGAATTATTAAACAAACAAAAGGGACATTCAAAATTGATTTTGAAAACCTCTTTCATGGTATTGTGGTGTACTATAAAAAACACCCTCGAAAAGAATTATCTCCAGAGAAAGAAATAAAGAGAAAGAAGACAATAGACCATAAATTTGACCATTTAGTTAAGCAAAAATTAAAGCTCGACGATGAGGTTGAATCCTTTACTTCTGATGTGTTTAATAAACATAGGGAGGAGTGGAATAAAGCTGTTGTTATAAGTGATTGGACAGGAAGTATGTATCCTTATACAATTGATCTGTTATCTTGGTTAATGAAAGAGAGAGCACAAGATCAAGTAAATGGATTTGTATTTTTTAATGATGGCGATGCCAAAATGAGCCAACACAAAGAAATTGGTAAAACTGGAGGTGTTTACGGAATTCATGATAGTAAAGTAATGCCCGTCATGAATTTAATGCAAAAAGTGAAGCAAAAAGGAGATGGAGGTGACCTTCCTGAAAATGACTTAGAAGCTTTAATTTATGCTCAAGAAAACTTTCCAGATGCAGCAACATTTATTTTAATTGCTGATAATGATTCTGAGATAAGGGATATATCACTGCTTTCACAATTAAGTAAACCAATTCATATTATTTTGAATAAGGCTGAATTTAATAAAGCAGGTGTTCCAAAAATATTAATTGATTATAAAAGTTTGGCAATACTAACAGGAGGTGCTATTTATGTAAACGGCTTGGAATATACTACCGAGCAAGAGATAAAAGACCTTCCAGATAACTTTCTCGAAGATCACTAAAAAAACTTCACTGCAAGCGCAGTGAAGTTTTTTGTTTTGGTAACCATATATAAAATTACATTTAGAATTGAGCCGTTTCCGTACTTCCTTCCATTGCAGTTGTCGATGAAGTCCCTGCAGTTACTGTATTTTGTACAGCATCGAAGTAAGTAGTGCCAACAAAGGCTTGGTGTTTAACTGCTCTGAAGCCGTCTGCTTGTAAAGAAAATTCTTTTTCCTGTAGTTTCGAGTAGCCAGCCATACCTCTTTCTTTGTACGCTTTTGCCAATTCGAACATACTTGTGTTCAATGCATGGAATCCTGCAAGTGTAATAAATTGGAATTTATACCCCATGTCAGCAAGATTTTCTCTGAAAGTTTCCATCTCTTTCTCTGTTAACTTAGATGCCCAATTAAATGAAGGAGAACAATTGTATGCTAACATTTTCCCTGGGAATTTTGCATGAATAGCATCTGCAAATCTTCTAGCTTCACCTAGGTCTGGATGAGAAGTTTCACACCAGATCAAATCAGCATATGGAGCATAAGATAACCCTCTAGAAATGGCTTGGTCTAATCCATTTTTTACTTCATAGAAGCCTTCAGAAGTTCTTTTTCCATGAATAAACTCTGTGTCTCTTGGATCTATATCACTTGTAATTAAGTTTGCTGCATCTGCATCTGTTCTTGCAATAATTAATGTTTGAGTTCCACAAACATCAGCAGCTAAACGTGCAGCAACTAATTTATTAATAGCCTCTTGCGTAGGTACTAATACTTTACCACCTAAATGACCGCATTTTTTTGCAGAAGATAATTGGTCCTCAAAGTGAACACCAGATGCACCAGATTCGATCATCATTTTCATTAATTCGAAGGCGTTTAAATTACCTCCAAAACCTGCTTCAGCGTCAGCAATAATAGGAACCATATAATCTGTATCATCTTTATCAGCAACAGACTGAATTTGGTCAGCACGACGAAGTGCATTATTAATTCTTGCAACAACTTTAGGAACAGAATCGGCAGGGTATAAAGATTGATCTGGGTACATTTGTCCTGCTAAATTTGCATCAGCAGCAACTTGCCATCCACTTAAGTAAATAGCATTTAAACCGGCTTCTACTTCTTGAATTGCTTGGTTGCCCGTTAAAGCACCAAGACCAGCTATAAAGTGTTCTGAATGAAGTCCCTTCCAAAATTTTTCAGCTCCTTGTTTTGCTAAAGAATGCTCGATAATGACATTGCCTTGTAGTTTAATTACTTCCTCAGCATCATAAGGGCGTTCAATATTTTCCCATCTTGGATTAGTTGCCCATTCTTTTTTTAACGCTTCAATTCTTTCTTGCTTTGTCATTTTCTTGTAAATTTGTGTGTAAACTAATGTGTAATTCATTGGTGGGGCAAATCAATTGCAGTTGAGATGCCCCTTTTTTATTTATCCTATATGTGCGTATGCAGGAAGTGTTAAGAACTCTATAAATTCATCTTTAGTAACAAGCATATCAAAAATTTCAAATGCTTCGTTATATTTTCCTTGCTGATAAGTTTCTTCACCAACGTAGTTTTTGATTGTTTCCATAACTTCTGGAATTAATGATTGGTATAATTCCTTTGTAATAGGAGTGCCGTCAGCCATTTTAGCCTGATGCTGAATCCATTGCCAAACTTGTGTTCTAGAAATTTCTGCAGTAGCGGCATCTTCCATTAAGTTATAGATAGGTACAGCTCCTTGGCCATCTAACCATCTAGCAATGTATTGAATACCAACATCTATATTGTTTTTCAATCCCTCTAATGTAATGTCACCAGTGGGTACTTTTAAAAGATCTTCTGCAGTGATTTTCTTGAAAGTGATTGGTTTATCAATATTATTTGGATTACCCATATAACGATCAAAAACTTCTTTTGCTGTGGCTACTAAACCAGGGTGAGCTACCCAAGTACCATCATGACCAGCAAGTGCTTCTCTTGTTTTATCTTTAGCAACTTTATCTATTGCCTTCTGATTTGCTTTAGCATCATTTTTAATTGGAATTTGTGCAGCCATGCCACCCATTGCAAATGCTTTTCTTTTATGACAAGTTTGAATTAGTAACTCATAGTATGATTTCATAAAATGAACTTTCATCGTTACTTGATCTCTATTAGGCATTATAAACTTAGGATCATTTCTAAACTTTTTGATGTACGAGAATATATAATCCCACCTACCGCAATTAAGGCCAGCAGAATGTTCTTTTAAAGCATATAAAATTTCATCCATTTCAAAGGCAGCAAGAATAGTCTCTATAAGTACAGTTGCCTTAATGCTACCTTGAGGAATATTCATTTCCTGTTGAGCAAAAACAAAAATGTCATTCCATAAACGAGCTTCTAAATGACTTTCAATTTTAGGTAAGTAGAAGTATGGAGCACTTCCTCTTTTTATTAATTCTTTTGCATTATGGAAGAAATATAAACCGAAATCAACCAAACCTCCTAAGGCAGGTTTACCATCAATTAAAATATGTTTTTCTTCTAAATGCCACCCTCTAGGACGTACCATTAATGTTGCTGTTTTCTCATTTAAAGAATACGTTTTTCCATTCTTTAAATTTTCAAAAGAAATGGTTTTTTTATTCGCATCTCTTAAGTTAATCTGACCTTGAATATTGTTTTCCCAAGTAGGAGAGTTTGCATCTTCAAAATCAGCCATAAAAACATTTGCACCACTATTTAAGGCATTGATGATCATTTTACGATCAACCGGTCCAGTAATTTCTACACGACGGTCTTTTAGATCTTCTTTCACATCAGCAACAGTCCATTCGCTGTTTCTAATGTATGCTGTTTCAGCTAGAAAGTTGGGCATTTTACCCTCATCAATACTTTCTTGTCTTCTTTTTCTTGCTTCTAATAGAGCAGCTCTACGCTTAGCAAATTTTTTATGAAGTTGTACGACGAACTCTAAAGCCTCTGGAGTTAAGATTTGGTCGAACTCATTAGAAATCAAGCCTCTAATTTCTAAGTTTTCTATCTGAGTAATGTGTTGTCCTCTCATAGTATTTAAAGTTAATGTCCGGGTGATTGATAATCCAAAGTTAGTGAAAGCGAATTGAATAAAAAAAGCGAAAATTCGCTAGTGAATAATCATTCAAATATAATGAATGTGAAAATATTGATATGAAAGTTGTTTAAAGTGAATTAAAAGAGATTAATAATGTAATTATATTGATATAAAAAAATTAGCGAAATTTCGCTAATTTTTTTAAATTCGCTAACAAATATGATTTGAGTCACCAATTTTTGAGTGAAAAAAGAATTTTAGCTTATAATTTTAAGTCTAATAAAAAAGATGTATTTTTATAAAAAGCATTTGATTTGATTAAACTTTATCAGAATGAATTTGAGACAATCACTAAGTATCTTCATCATAACTTTATTTCCAATTTTTACTTTTGCTCAAGATTTCCCTTCAGAATTTTGGCATGCAGGAGAGGTAGATTTAACAAACGGTTCCTCATTAAAAGGAAGAATTAAATATTCATTAGAAGAAGAAGTAGAATCTATACAAGTTATTGTTAATGGAGTTATTAAATCTTTTGGAGCACAAAATGTAGCTTCTTTCGAAATTTTAGATAAGCTTACTAAAAGGCAAAGGGTATTTTATTCTTTACCATTTAAAAGATCAAAAGGATATGTGAAAAATCATTTCTTTGAATTACTTGAAGAAGGAGAGCCATATATATTATTTACTAGAGAAAGAATTGCTGAAGTATCTGAGACTTCTTATGATCCATATTGGGGGAGTAACTTTAATACAAGAAGAAAAATTCTAGTTTATGACTTTTATTTGATGGATATGTACGCTGAAATGCGACAGGTGGATACAAGGAAATTAGAAACAATGCTTGCTTATTTTGGTAAATACAAAGATAAGATTGAAGCATTTATAAAAATAAATAAATTGGATTATAAAGATCGTGAAGACTTTTTGCAAATTGTAAGGTACTATGATGTTCTTGCAGAAGATAAAAAAGTTGCGAACTAATTTACGGTACTACATATAAAGGAAATAATAATTAACGGGCTTTTAGGAGCCCGTTTTACTTTTTAATTAAATTAATTATGAAAAAGAGACCACTTATATTAATAGCTAATGATGATGGCATAACATCAAAAGGGATTAAATTTTTAGTGAGTGTAATGAAAGAGTTAGGAGATGTTGTTGTTGTTGCTCCAGATAGTCCACAATCTGGGCAAGGGCATGCAATAACAATAGAAGACCCATTAAGATACCATTCTTCGGATATCTTTCCTGAAGAGAATGTTAGTGCTTACCAATGTTCTGGTACACCTGCGGATTGTGTGAAATTAGCAAAGAATCATATCTTAGAAACTTTGCCGGATTTGGTTGTAAGTGGGGTAAATCATGGTAGTAATACCTCTGTTAGTGTATTATATTCTGGTACAATGTCTGCAGCTTTAGAAGCAGCAATAGAAGGTTTGCCAAGTATAGGTTTTAGTGTTTGTGATTATGGTTTTGATGCAGAGTTTGAGCACACTCGATCATTTGTAAAGCAAATTGCAGAAAAAGTTCTTAAAGAAGGAATGCCAAAAGGTGTTGCATGGAATGTAAACTTCCCTAAAATAGGTACAGAACCAATTAAAGGATTGAAAGTTTGCAGGCAAGCAGATGGTAAATGGCAAGAACAATTTGATGAAAGAGTAAATCCTGTAGGGAAAAAATATTTATGGCTTACAGGTAAGTTTGTGAATAGAGATACAGGTAGTGATACTGATGAATGGGCAATTAACAATAATTATGGAAGTATTGTACCAACTCAAATAGACATGACTGCTCATGAATATAGACTCAAATTAGCTGAAAAAGTGGCAGAGGAGGGGTTCTAATAAAAAAAAACAAATAATTTAGTGCTTAAATTCAGAAAGTTAATAATTCAATTGATCAACACCGATCAAAGTTGTTTGCTTTCTAATGTTTAACCATGCATATTTGCATCGCTTTCAAACGGAAGGCAATAAGAAAATAAAGAAGAATGCCTTGGTGGCGGAATTGGTAGACGCGCTAGACTCAAAATCTTGTGAGTGCAAGCTCGTGTGGGTTCGAGTCCCACCCAAGGTACTATTTCTTTTTTATTTTAAGCTTGAGTGGCGGAATTGGTAGACGCGCTAGACTCAAAATCTTGTGAGTGCAAGCTCGTGTGGGTTCGAGTCCCACCTCAAGTACTTTATTTATTGCAATATAAAAACATCTGCCTAGGTGGTGGAATTGGTAGACACGCTAGACTCAAAATCTTGTGAGGGAAACTTCGTGTGGGTTCGAGTCCCACCCTAGGTACAAGTTGTTTTTATATTCGCCTTGGTGGCGGAATTGGTAGACGCGCTAGACTCAAAATCTTGTGAGTGCAAGCTCGTGTGGGTTCGAGTCCCACCCAAGGTACAAGGTATTAAAAGGTATTGATTAAGTTCAATGCCTTTTTTTTGTTTGCTCTTTTCCTAATAATTATCTCTTTTTTAAGAGTAATTGGGCTGTTTTTGTAGATTGAAATAGAATTTAGATGAAAAATTATGAATAGTAAAGTACAACACTTTGTGTAGTACAAGTGTCTATTAAATAGTAACTCTATTCATAAAATGCAAATTATTAAAAAACACAATGTAAGTGTTAAATAAATTTTAACAAAAACTGAATTAAAGTTAAAAAAATCGCTAAAAAGTTATATCTTTGTGATTCAATTTAAACCGCTGTATGCATATTTTTAAAAAAATAGTATTTAGTTTATTACTTCTGTTTCTATGCAGTTGTGATGATGAAGCTCTTGAAACGGAGCTTCAGACTGATGTGCTATATCAAAAAAAATATGATTTAACTTACAGTAAACCTTTAAAGTTTGATACTTTTAGTGCTGAACTTAAAGGTGAAGACTTGAACTCTTCCATAATTCATTTTAAAATTACTAGGTACGATGGCGTAATGATTTACGAAGAGTACTTAGATGGTGAAACTGTTATAGGTGATGATGAAGATTTAGACTCTTTGGAAATGGATACAAGAGAAAAATTAGTTCATAGTAGAGTCGATAATTATTTACAAGACAAAGCTGAATTAATTATCATTTTAGAAAAAATTAGACCTAAGGTAAAGTCAATGTAGTTTTAAATGACTACATAGTAATATATATAAAAAGAGCGATGAAATAACTTTCATCGCTCTTTTTATATATTCTTTTTTAAACAGTAGGTTAACCTTTATAGAAAGGAGGTTTTGAAACTACCGCTTTTAATTTTCTATTTCTTACTTCAATAAATACCTCAGAACCTGGTTTAGTTAATGGTCTATTGATATATCCTAATGCAACACCTTTGCCTAACATAGGAGACATCGTTCCTGAAGTTAATTTACCAACAACTTCACCTTCAGCATTAAGCACATTATAGCCTCCACGAGGAACGCCTCTGTCAATTAATTCAACACCAACTAAACGACGTTTTACACCTTCTTCTTTTTGTTTTGCTAAGTTTGTGCTGTTCGTAAATTCTTTAGTGAATTTAGTAACCCAACCTAATCCAGCTTCTAAAGGAGAAGTTGTATCATCTATATCATTACCGTATAAACAATAACCCATTTCAAGTCTAAGCGTATCTCTAGCTCCTAATCCAATAGGTTTGATTTCGTAGTCTTTGCCAGCTTCAAAAATTTTAGTCCAAACTTCTTTAGCATCTTTATTAGGAATGTATAATTCAAACCCACCAGAACCAGTATATCCAGTAGCAGAAATAATTACATTGTCAACTCCAGCAAACTTACCAACAGTGAAAGTATAAAAGCCCATATCAGAAAGGTTTACATCCGTTAGTGACTGCATTGCTTCTGAAGCCTTAGGACCTTGTACCGCAAATAAAGAAATCTCGTCAGAAACGTTTGTCATTTCTACGCCTTCCGTATTTTTATTTGCAATCCAATTCCAATCTTTTTCAATATTAGAAGCATTTACAACAAGCATATACTCCTCATCTTTAATTTTATAAATGATAAGGTCATCTACGATTCCGCCGTCTTCATTAGGTAGGCAAGAGTACTGTGCCTTACCATCAGTTAGTTTAGAAGCATCATTTGAAGATACTCTTTGAATAAGATCTAATGCCTTAGGTCCTTTAAGCATAAATTCACCCATATGCGATACATCAAACACACCAACGCCATTACGAACAGTTTTGTGTTCTTCAATATCCGACGAGTATCTAACAGGCATATTGTATCCTGCAAACGGAACCATTTTAGCACCTAATGCTTCGTGAACATCATTAAGAGCTACTTTTTTTAATGTTTTTTCTTCTGTCATGACTGAGTTATGTGTTTTTTAATGGTTTATTGGCATGTGGTTGAATTGCCAATATATTTCTGTCGCCAAAAGTAGTAAGTACTTTGATAGAATCATATACTTTTATTAAAAATGAATACTGCTTTTAACAGCTTTTCAACTCTTTAGATTTGTAGTTGTTTAAAATCATCTATAAAATTCAATAATTGATGTTTTTGAACTGATTTATAAAAAATAATAGACAATTCATTTATAATTTTTAAAATAAATAAGGAACTTAGCATTTGATATCTCAAACTATCAACCAAACAATAATTATTATGTCTTCAGTGTTGTCACTTGTAGGGAATACGCCTTTAGTAGAATTAAAGGCTTTAAACCCTAATCCGAATGTTACAATTTATGCAAAGTTAGAAGGTCAGAACCCCGGAGGGAGTGTAAAAGATCGTGCTGCATATAATATGATTAAACAAGCACAAGAGAGAGGCGACCTAAAGAAAGGAGTGAAACTAATTGAAGCCACAAGTGGAAATACAGGAATTGCACTAGCAATGATTTCTAGTTTAATGGGTATAGATATAGAGTTAGTAATGCCAGATAATGCAACTATTGAGAGAATAAAATCAATGAAAGCATACGGGGCAACAGTAACTTTAACGCCACAAAAAGAATCTATGGAAGGTGCTAGAGATTATGCACTTAGCAAAGTTCAACAAGGTGGTTATTTTATGCTTAATCAGTTTGATAATCCTGATAATTACTTGGCACATTACAAAACCACTGGGCCTGAAATTTGGAGAGATACCGACAAGAAAGTTACACACTTTGTCTCTGCCATGGGAACTACAGGTACTATTATGGGTACTTCTAAATTCTTAAAAGAGCAATCGGAAACTATTACAATTGTTGGTACTCAACCTGCAGAAGGCGCAAAAATCCCAGGTATTAGAAGGTGGCCAAAAGCTTACTTGCCCAAAATATTTGATGATTCTAGAGTTGATCAAAAAATTGATATCTCACAGGAAAATGCAACAAATATGACACGTCTTTTAGCAAAAGAAGAAGGTATATTTGCAGGAATGAGTAGTGGCGGTTCTGCTTATGCAGCAATAGAGACGGCAAAGAAGTTAGAAAGCGGTGTAATTGTATTTATTATTTGTGATAGAGGGGATAAATATCTTTCAACTTCACTTTTTTAATTTATTAATACATATCAACAATGAAAAAATTACTAATATTAGCGGTTACAGTACTTCTTATGATGAGTTGTGGTACTCCAAAAACAGAACAATCTACTAAAGTTGAGGAGAAGGTTGAATTAAAACCTGTAGTTTATAATGCAAAAAAAGCTAAAGGGGCTAAGGCTTATTTAAAACTTTCTGAGTGTTTAATAGCAGCAAACCCAACGGCAGCTCAAACTTTTGCTAAGAAGGTGGAGGTGACATTACCATCAGAAGTATCAAATGAAGTAAAAGAGGCTATTACTGCAATTATTAATACGGATGACCTTGAGGCACAAAGAAAAAGTTTTGAGGTAGTAACAGCTTATTACACAGAAATTGCAAAGTCTGGTGAGGCTGGAATGGACTTATATGTTGTACATTGTCCAATGGCATTCAATAATACTGGTGCGAACTGGTTAAGCGGAACAAATGAAGTAGTTAACCCTTATTTTGGAGATAAGATGCTTCATTGCGGACGCGTTATGGAAACAATTAAAGGAAAATAAAAAGTTTCTTTAAAAGAAGAAGGCTTCTCTCAAATTAATGAGAGAAGCCTTCTTTTTTATAAGCGATAGTACTTAGTCTTTTAAAGCATTAAGTCTAACTGTAATAGCATTTTTATGTGCATCTAATTCTTCAGCAGCAGCCATTCTTTCAACATGAGGTCCTAAGCTTTCTAATCCTTCTTTCTCAATTTTCTGGAAAGTGATTTTTCTGTAGTAACTATCTAAAGAAACTCCAGAGTAATTCTTAGCATACCCATAAGTAGGAAGCGTATGGTTTGTTCCTGAGGCATAATCGCCTGCAGATTCTGGAGTGTAGTGTCCTACAAAAACAGAACCGGCATTAATTATTTTTTCAGCAATTTCTTCTGCATTATCTAAAGCAAGAATAAGATGTTCTGCAGCATATTCATTTACTAACTTCAATGCTTCAGCTTCATCATTCATCAAAAAGCTTCTGCTATGACCTAGAGCCTTAGCAGCAATTTCTTTTCTAGGTAGAACAGAAAGTTGCTTTTCAACTTCAGCCTCAGTTTTCTGAATCATTTCTTCAGAAGTAGAAACTAAAATAACTTGGCTATCTGGACCATGTTCTGCTTGAGATAAAAGATCTGCTGCAATAAACACAGGGTTAGCCGTATCGTCTGCCCAGACAAGAACTTCAGAAGGACCTGCAGGCATATCTATAGCTACACCTTCTTTTGTTGCCAATTGCTTAGCAGCAGTTACATATTGATTCCCCGGTCCAAATATTTTAGAAACAGATGGAATGGTTTCTGTACCAAAAGTCATAGCGGCAATAGCTTGAGCACCACCAACTTTATAAACTTTTGATAAACCTATTTTCTTAGCTGCGTATAAAATAGCTGGATGTACTTTTCCTTCCGAATTAGGAGGTGTGCAAAGAAAAACTTCCTCGCAGCCTGCAATAAGAGCAGGTGCACCAATCATAATTACAGTAGAGAAAAGTGGCGCAGAGCCACCAGGTATATATAAACCAACTTTTTGAATAGGAACACTTTTTCTCCAACAAGAAATACCAGGCATTGTTTCAACTCTTAAAACATCTGTTTTTTGAGCAGAATGAAACTTAGTGACATTTTTAATGGCAATAGAAATAGATTCTTTCAAATCACTATCGACATCCTTTTCAGCCTGAGAAAATTCTTCTTCAGAAACTAATATTGAATCTATATTTGCCCCATCAAAACGAAGTGAGAAAGCTTTTAAAGCAGCATCTCCATCTTTTTGAACTGCTTTTAGAATAGGAGTAACTTGCTTCTCAATATCTTCCATTCTCATAGAAGGTCTTTGAAGTAGTTTTGTCCATTCTTCAACAGCAGGATATTTGTATAATTTCATAATTTCATCACTTTTTAAGAAGATGATTAAAGAATCATTTTCTCAATAGGAATAACAAGAATACCTTCAGCACCTGCAGCTTTTAATTCCTCAATCTTAGACCAGAAATCATCTTCAGCAATAACAGTATGTATAGAAACAAATTCCTCATTTGCCAAAGGTAGGATAGACGGGCTACGCATACCTGGTAATAAGTTAAGAATAGTATCTACATTTTTCTTAGGTGCATTTAAAAGAATGTATTTATTATTACCAGCAGTTTGTAAAGCATTAATTCTAAACATTAACTGCTCAATAATGCCTCTTTTTTCTGCGTCTAGACCTGGAGTAGCAATCATTAATGCTTCAGAAGTGAAAATACTTTCAACCTCTTTCAAGTTATTTTGCATTAATGTACTACCTGTACTTACTAAGTCACAAATTGCGTCTGCAAGACCAATATTTGGTGCAATTTCTACAGACCCAGAGATCTCATGAATTTCACACTTAAGACCTTGTTCTTTTAAGTAGTCTCCTAAGATTTTAGGATAAGAAGTAGCAATACTTTTTCCATCAAGATCTGCAATACCATTGTAAGCTTGTTCTTTAGGAATAGCAATAGACAATCTACATTTTGAAAAACCAAGATGATGTATAGTATCAACGTTTTTGTCTTTTTCAACAGCCTCGTTGGCACCTACTATTCCAAGGTCTGCAACGCCATCTTGGACGTAACCAGGAATATCATCATCGCGAAGAAATAAAAATTCCAAAGGAAAGTTGCTAGCTTCTGCTTTTAATGCACCTTTCATTCTAGGGATTTTAATTCCACACTGACGGATCAGATTAAGAGATCCGTCACTTAATCGACCAGACTTTTGGATCGCAATCTTTAGTTTTGTCATAATAAAATTGTGTCTTACACTTTTTGTGTTTTACACCGTAGTGTTATAATTATATAGTTCAGTTTTAGAAATAATATAAACTGACCGAAATTCAATCATAAATCAAATTTCACATCAAATCTACAGATATTTTTAGAAAATCACATTAATGAGCTGATATAATAGAGGATTTTTCAATAAATTAATGAATATTTAATTTTTATCTTTTTGATATCAAAAAAACACAAAAATCAAAACTTATAAATCTTTTATTACAGCATAATATTTATAATTTTTGTATACTTTTTAATGTGAATCTAAATTACTATTCACTCCTTAACATAGTTTTTAAAAAATGATAAGTCATTTCAAGAATATTAAAATAGATCTTCTAACAAGCTGCTTAGTTCTTTTATTATTCAGTAATAATCTTTCTGCTCAAGAGTCGTTATATTATTCTGACAATGTAAAACTGTTTAATAAGGCAATTGTTCTATATAACGAGAATAATTTTTCTGCAGCCCGTAGAGAATTCGAGCTTTTTGAATCAAAGCATTGCGGTGAAGATGAAAAATGTGTAGAAGCTCATTTTTATATTGCAGTCTGTAATTTAGAATTGCAACATCCAGAAGCTAAAAGCCAAATTGAAAGTTTCGTAAATACATATCCTGTCCATCCTTTATCTGTAAAAGCGTATAAAGTTTTAGGATCCTATTATTTTGAAAAAGGTGAATATGAAAAAGCATTGGCAGCATTTGATAAAGATCCTTATTTTGATTTTTATGATGATGACGATATAAAAATTGCTTATCAGGCTGCGTATTCTAATTTTGATCAAGGGAAAACCAAAGAAGCGAACAAGCTATTCCAAGTTTTAAAGAAGGGAACTCATCCTTATGCTCTAAAATCAAGCTATTACGCGGGTTACATAGAGTATGATCAAAAAGAGTACGAACAATCTATTAAGGACTTAGAGAAATCTCTTTCTGATAAAGAAATAAGTACCTATACCTATTCAATATTGCCATTAGCTTATTATGCTCTTGGGCAAGAAGATAAAATGTTGGCATTAGTGAAAGATGCTAAGAGCAAAGGTATTCATTTACCAACTGATGCTTTATTATTTACGGGAAAAGTATATTATACCAAAAAAGATTACGCAACAGCATTAATTTATTTTAATGATTATTTAGCAGAAGTTCCTGTTCAAGTTATTGATAGAAATACAGCCTACCAGATTGGTTTTACTAACTATAAGGAAGGTTTTCCTGAAAAAGCTGTGCAACCATTATCTGTTGCATCAGACGGGAATGATGAATTAGCTCAGATTGCAGCCTATGATTTGGGTGCGGTAAGTATAGAATTAAACCAAAAAGATAAAGCTCTTTTAGCATTTGAGAAGTCTAGAAAATTATCATTCAATAAAGAAATTCAAAAACAAGCATCTTATAATTTTATTAAAGTTCAGTTTGAATTAGGGCTTTATACACAGGTGGGTGATGCCTGTGAGTTATTTTTGTTCGATTTTCCGGATTCTGAATATGATAGTGAAGTTCATGAATATCTTCAAATTTCTTATGTAAATTCAGGTGATTACAATAAAGCACTTGAAGTTTTTGATAGAATTGGTGTGAATAACGAAGAGACAAAACAAGCGTATCAAGAAGCTGCTTTTAATAAAGCAGTAGAAAATGCCAATGATAATAATGCAAGAGGTGCAATTGATATGCTTTTGAAGTCTCAGAAATATCCAATGAGTGATGAAATATATGATGCATCAAATTTTTGGCTAGGAGAGACTTACACGAGTATTTCTCAATTAGATTCAGCAATTACGGCTTATGATGAAGTACCAAATGATTCAAAATTTCATGTTGCATCGTTGTTTGGAAGAGGGTATGCTTTTTATGCAAAGCAGGAATATCAATTAGGTATAGACTATTTCACAAAGTATATCAACCTTGGTAGAAAAGAAAAAGAGGCAAGAGAAAAGGTTGCTGAGGCAGTTCTAAGAAGAGCAGATTGTTATTTTGGGATTTCGAATTACCATGTAGCACAAAGGTCTTATGATATGGCAATAAGTGCTGGTTCTAAAGATGTAGCTTATATTAATTATCAAAAAGCACAAACCTACAGAGCATTAGGAAGCAACAATGATGAGGCCTTTAGGATGTATCAGCAAGTAGGAGAAAAATATGGGGAAACACCTTTTGCACCTTTATCATACTTCCAATCAGGGTTAATGATGGCAGAAGCAGATAGAAATGGAGAAGCAATAAGTCAGTTTACGAAAGTAATTTCTAGGTACGAAAAAACTAATGTATATGTTCCTTCTTTATTAAAAAGGGCATTGTGTTATAAGTTGGAAGGTGAATTAGATAATGCAGAAACAGATTATAAAAATGTTATTGATACTGCACCAACTTCAAAATTTGCAGAAGCAGCAATTACTTCATTACAAGGTTTGAATGCAAGTGGACATGTAATATCGGATATGGCTTTATATAGACATAAGTTTGATGAAGCAAATCCAATGAGCACAGCAACTCTTCAAGGAGATTTTGAAATGGCAATTAAACCATTTCAAGAAAAAAATTATGATCAAGCAATTATATCTTTAAATGATTTTTTAGTAAAAGCTCCAGTTAATTCTTCTGTTGCTGATGAAGCAAATCAGGCATTAGGAATCACATATAAAATTAAAGATCAAAAAGAGTTAGCAATTGCCTCTTTCCAAAAAGTGAATGGAATGCCATTAAAAGAAAAAGCATTAAGATATATAGGCGAGTTGCAATTAATGTTAGAAAAATACGATGATGCGATAGTCACTTTTGTTGAATTAGAAAAAGTAGCAATCAGAAAGACGAGTAAATGGGCAGTTTATGTTGGGTTAATGAAAGCTGAATTTCAGGTGAAAGATTATTCGGCTTGTAAAGCTTACGCAACTAAAATTATAGATCAAAATATAAAAAGATATGTTTTTGAAGCTGAACTATACCTTGCTAAAATTGATTTAGAAGAGAAGAAATATACAAATGCTTTAACCTCATTTGATGCGATTGCCAATAAAGCAAATAGCCAGATAGGTGCAGAGGCTCAGTATCTATTAGGTAAAACTTTTAGAGTAATGGAGAATTATAACGAAAGCACAAAAGCATTAATCGAAGTACAGAAAAATTATGCTAGTTATTCTGAATGGATTAATAAAGCATATTTACTAATTGCTGAAAATTATATCTCTCTAAATGATTTATTTCAAGCGAAAGCGACATTAGAATCTATAATTAGTGGTAGTGATATACCCGAGTATAAAGTACAAGCAGCACAGAGATTGAAAGATATAGAACAATTGAAAACGAATAGCACGCCAACTCCAACTAAAGAAAATCAATAATTATCATGACAAGAATGAAACAATATATCGGATTGGCAGTGATAATGTTGAGTACTGCTAATGTTTTTGGACAATCAAATCAGTCGACTTCTCAGAGTTCTGATTTGGATAATGCTGAAGTAATTATTGAAAAAATTTCTAATTATGATTTACCAATGGTAGTTGGTAGAGAGTATGAAAAAATTAAGAGAATTCAGAAAAACATTCAGCCTACACCCCAACAATATGACTTAGAGCTAGTCGAAGTAGATATACAAGATTCTATTCCAAAGCAATTACCAGCAGTATTAGATGGGCACGAAGAAAAAACATTTTATGACAAATATATCCGTTTAGGTTATGGAAATTTTGTTACCCCATTTGTTGAAGCGGGTATAAATAATAATACGAACCCGAATTTAGATTTTGGATTTCATCTTTTGCATAAATCTTCTCAGGAGGGTGCAGTTTATAGGAAATTGTCGGCAGGGAGTTTAAATACAATTGATGGTTTTGGAAAGTATTATTCTGATTATGGAACATCGTCAGTTTCTCTAAACTTTAATAGAGTAGGAACTCACTTTTATGGTTTTGAAGGTGATGAAACCTTAGTGGATCAAGATAGTATTAAGCAGATTGTTTCGAATATCAATTTTAAAATTGGACACGAAATGCCTTCTTATGTTACTGGTCAAGATTTTTCAATTAAAGGAGATTTGTTTTTTGATTATAGTTATGATCATTACAACGCTGCAGAGTTTGAGGTTGGGATTGATGTAAACGGTAATTATGAATTAGATGATAATTCAAAGATTATAGGAGAATTTGTTGCAGCAATAAATCAATATTCAAATAAGACAACCTCTGATGTCGATATTAATCAAAATAGAAATTGGTTTAAATTTGGAGCGGCATATGAAACCAGAATAGATGATTTATATATAAAAGCTGGGGCTAAAATAGCGTACAGTGGAGATACTTCTAGTTATGATAAGAATTTCTACATTTATCCAGATGTGTTTGTAGAATATACGATAGAAGAAGAAGCATTGGCTGCGTTTTTAGAAATTAAAGGAGATTTAGATCTTGTAAATTACAAATCTGTAACAACAATGAACCCATGGGTAAGTAATAATTTATCACTCTTACATGAAAATAGATTGATTGATATTAAGCTCGGTGTTGACGCTATAGTAATAGATAATATTGGAATTAGAGGAAGTTTAGGGTATGCTATTTCTCAGAATATGGGATTTTTAGTAAACGACCTTACAGATGTTTCTAGATTTGATATGTTATATGCTACAGAAAATAATACAGGTGTTTTTAATGTAAATGTTTCAGGTTCGTGGTCTAAAAGAGAGTGGTCAGTAACCGCTTCTACAGATTGGAACATGTATAGCTTAAACGATAGTATTATTCAAGATGCATACCATAGACCATTGGCTGTAAATACAGTAGGAGTAAAATATAAATACTTATCTAAATGGACGTTTGGAGCAACAATTTATAATGAAATTGGAATAAAAGCATTAACTGTAAACGAGACTACCTTACAACAAGAAACACTTAGTTTACCTGTGATTTTTGATATGAATTTAAGTGCCCAATATGCTATAAATGACAATTTTGGTGCTTTTGCATTGGTGAATAATTTATTCTCTCAGAATTATCAAAAGTATTACAGATATAATGTTAAAGGTTTTCAATTACTTGCAGGTGTAAGCTATAGATTTTAATTTATGATTAAAAAGTAGGTTTTTATGTAAATGAATGCCTATTTTTATAAGTAGCTGTGTTGTATATCACTTTATAAATGTCATTTTTAAAGTTTGAAATATAAATAATTACGCTGCTAACTTTTTTTTGAGCATTACTCTTTATAAAAATATATTACATGATTGCTGAAGCTATTAAAAGTGCACTTCTTGATTGGGGTGTGGTCGTTGTACCGGATTTGGGAACCTTTTGGTCTGAAGAAAGTGGAGCAGAAGTGTCGCCATCAGGAAACATAATTAAACCTCCTCATGTATCTATTTCTTTCTCATCAGCAGAAGATGATATAGAGATGTATTCGTTAGTAACTTTCATTTCTAAAACAGAAGATTTAGATGAAGACGAAGTGGCGATTCAAGTAAGTATGTTTGTTGCAAATCTTCAGCAACGTTTAGACGATGGAGAAATAGCACCGATTGGAGATTTAGGTTATTTTCTTACTGATGAGAGTGGAGAAACTAGTTTTAGACAAAGATCTGAAAGTAATATAGAACCTGATAGTTTTGGGTTGCCTAAAATTACAGCTACTCCTTTAATGGAAAATGATATTCAAGACGAAGAGGAAGAATATAGTGAGTTAGAAGAAGAAGAGGAAGAGAAAAGTTCTAAACCAGTTTGGTTATATGTTTCTATTCCTGTAATACTTCTTCTTACTGCAGTAGGTTACTTTTTAATTAAACCTACAACTCCAGTAGTTGTAAAAACAGAACAAGAAACTCAACAAGAAGAAGTTATTGAAGAGGAAACTATTCAAGAAGAGGACAATGAAATTGATGTGAAAACAACAACAATTGATATCAAAAAAGTAAATGATGATATTCAAGAAGTAGAAGTTACGGAAGAGGTGTTTGTAGAAGAAGAAACGGGAAGACCGGGGCATTCTGATGGGCATTATCATATTGTGATTTCATCGTTTAACAATCAAAAACAAGCAGATGCAGCCATTAAACAGGCTAAAAAGAAAGGCTTTGATGATGTTGGCGTGATTGTTTCTAAAGGGAAATATAGAGTAGCCATAAAAGGGTATCAATCTCATAAAGATGCTAAAGCTGACTTAGAGAGTACTCAAAGAGCATTTAAAGGAGCTTGGGTGTGGCGTTATTAATCGAATAAATAAAGACTTTTTCACTAACAAATAACATGAATTTATTGTCCGTTTTACAAGGAACAGAAATGCCTGCCAATGGTATGGCAGCAACTATAGAAGAAAGTGTATCACTTTTTGAATTGATAGAAAAAGGTGGGATTACAATGGTAATTCTAGGTGTTCTATTTGTGATTGCAATGTATATTTTAGTCAATAGAGTACTAACAATACGAAAAGCAAAAAAAGACCCTAGAGCATTATTAGATAAAGTTAAAGCACAAGTACTTAAAGGCGATATTGATGCTGCCAAAAAATATTGTGCGAGAGATACTACTCCAATGGGGAAAATGTTAGAAGCAGGTCTTAAACATATTTCTTCAAATTTAAATACAATAGAAAAGAGTATTGAAAATATAGCTAAGGTAGAACTATACAAATTAGAAAAATCTGTAGCAACAGTAGGTATGATCTCTGGAGCAGCACCAATGATTGGTTTCTTTGGTACTGTAATAGGTATGATAAATGCGTTTATAGCAATCTCTCAAGAAGAAGGTTCTGTAAGTCCAAAATTATTATCATCTGGCATTTATGAAGCTATGATTACAACTGCTGGAGGACTAGCTGTTGGTATTTTTGCTTATATATCGTATAACTTTCTTGTAAGACAAATTGAAGATGTTGTACATAAGATGGAAGTAGTTACAATCGAATTTATTGAGTTATTACAATCACCTAATTAATTAAGATTATGGGATTAAAACCAGAAAATAAAATCGATCCTACTTTTAATATGTCATCAATGACAGACATGATTTTCTTGTTATTGGTGTTCTTTATGCTAACATCTAACTTTGTAACTCCTTCAGGGCTTCCTATTGCTGTACCGAGTAGTAAGGCAGCTAAAAAGGTAATGCCAAAAGTGTATGTAAGTATTACAAAAGATCTTCATTATTATGTTAACGAAGTAGAAGTGCCTCTTAGTTTTTTAGAAGATGAATTAAGAGCAGTATTACCTGCAAAACAAGAAGGAGTAGTTGTTTTAACTGTTGATAAAGATGTATCTGTTCAACATTTAGTAAATGTAGCAGGTATTGCAACAGGATTAAAAGCTAAAGTTTCTATTGCTACAAAACCTACTGCTACAGTAGGTAAATAATTATTTGATATGGAAAAATCACCTTATGAAATAAAGCAAGAAAAGAAAAATAGGAATATATCAGTTCTTGTAACAATACTCTCTGTTGTAATAATTTTAGTTATAGCATGGTTTACAATAGTATGGTCTCCTCCAGATCCTCCAATTCCTCAATATGGTATTGAGGTTAATTTTGGATTGGATGATGCTGGTTTTGGAAAACAGCAAGAAGAAACACCAACTACTTCAGAAGAGAATTCATTAGATGAGCCAAAGCCTTCTCCAGAAATAGAAGAACAAGCACCTCCTGAAGTAATTGAAGAAACAATTGAGGAACCAGAACCTCCTGCTGAAGTTGCACCAACTCCAGACCCTGTGGAAGAAACAAGCCAACAACCTACAGCTGTAACAGATGCACCCGTTGAGGAGTCTGTAGAAACTGTAGAGAAACCAAAAGTAGTTGTAAAAAAAGTAGAGAAGAAACAGCCAGATCCTAAAAAAGATCCTAAACCTGTTGAGAAAAAAGAAACTCCTCCACCAAAAGTAGTGAAGCCTAATACATCTACATTAATGGCAAAACCAGATGGGTCTACAGGCAAAACGGACGCTTCTAAACAGAATAATAATGGAGATGTTGAAGGAGCAAAAGGTGACCAAGGTAGTAAGCATGGAACAGTAAATGCAGATGCATTAATGGATTCTAAAGGTGGCAGTGGCGGTTCTGCATTAAATATGCCAGGTTGGAATTGGATTGACCCGCCAAATGTTGTAGATGATTCTCATGAAACAGGTAAAATTGTTTTTGAGATTCAAGTTGATGATTTTGGAGAAGTAATTTCTGTAAAAACGTTATTTAGATCAGTAACAAAACAAGTAGTTGATAAATATAAGAGTGCTGTAGAACAATTAGCATTTGAACCAACTTCCACAGAAGGTGTTGGGTCAAGTATAACAACAGGACGAATTACTTTTATTATACGTTCAAAATAATTTAAAGGGGAAGTGAAAGCTTCTCCTTTTTTATTATAAAACTATTTTAGATTAACTAACTATTTATCAATATATACTCAACTTATTTGACTTCGAATACCTAGTAGATAAGTCTCCTAACTTTGATAAACCTGGTGTGTGGTTAGTAACAAGACCTTTAAACCTCCCTTTCTTTTTAGAAAAGATACTTCCAATAGCATCTCATTCTTTTATATATATCCATAGTGAAAATGGAGAGATAGAAATTATTGAATATACAATTTCATTCAAAAAAGATAAATTGATACAAGAGACAAATACGTTATATAGTGAAGGAACTATTACAAATAAATCAATTTTAGGCTGCATAAATATTATGAAGTTTGTTGAGACAAGTTTACCTGATACTATTAATGCTATTGTCCTTGCCAATAAAGAGTTTAATGCTTTAGGTTTGGAATATGAAGTGAATATCGAAACACCAGAAACAGAAGGGAATTGTCATTCTGCGGTTTCAACGATATTAATAAAGGCAGGATTTCCTAAACAAAAATTTCAAGAATATGCTCCAATTGGAGCAAACCCTGGTTTAGGAGTGTATAACCCTACCTCAATTTAATTTATGCTTGAATAACACCTACATTAAAGCGTTTTTCAATAGGAGCATGATTTGCTGCTTCAATTCCTAATGATAGATATTTCCTTGTTTCATTAGGTGCAATAACTTCATCAATCCATAATCGAGAAGCTGCATAATATGGAGAAAGTTGAGAGTCATATTTTGTTTTGATTTCATCAAATAACTCTTTTTCATCTTCTTTAGAAAGTTCTTTTCCTTGCCCTTTTAATGTGGCTATTTTAATTTGTAAAAGAGTAGTTGCAGCAGATTTTCCACTCATTACAGCAATCTGAGAAGTTGGCCATGCAAGCATTAATCTAGGATCGTATGCTTTTCCACACATGGCATAATTTCCAGCACCATACGAATTACCTACTACAAGACTAAATTTTGGTACAACGGAATTACTCATTGCATTCACCATTTTAGCACCGTCTTTAATAATTCCATTGTGTTCAGATCTACTACCTACCATAAATCCGGTAACATCATGTATAAAGAGTAAAGGGATTTTTTTCTGGTTACAGTTCATAATAAAGCGAGCTGATTTATCTGCTGAATCAGAGTAAATTACACCACCCATTTGCATTTCGCCAGTTTTAGACTTTACTATTGTTCTTTGGTTTGCGACAATACCAACTGCCCATCCATCAATTCTAGCATAACCACATAATATACTTTGGCCGTAACCTTCTTTGTATTGCTCAAATTCAGAATTATCAACAATACGTTGAATTATTTCAACCATATTATATGGTTTCGTTCGATCAATAGGTAATAGATCAACTAATTCAGAAGTTAGTTTCTTAGGAAGAACAGGAGTAGAACGGTCAAATCCTGCCTTAGGATTATGTCCCATTTTATCCATCAAACTTCGTATCTGAATTAAACAGGCTTCATCGTTTTCACATTTGTAGTCTGTTACACCAGAAATCTCTGAATGCGTTGTGGCTCCACCTAATGTTTCATTATCAATAGACTCTCCAATTGCAGATTTTACAAGATAAGAACCTGCTAAAAATACAGATCCTGTTCCTTCAACAATAAGTGCTTCATCAGACATAATAGGTAAGTATGCTCCACCTGCAACGCAACTCCCCATAATTGCTGCAATTTGAGGAATCCCTTCGGAAGACATTATAGCATTGTTTCTGAATATTCTTCCAAAGTGTTCTTTATCAGGGAAAATCTCATCTTGTAAAGGGAGGTAAACTCCAGCGCTATCAACTAAATAAATAATTGGGATTTTATTTTCAATTGCAATTTCTTGTGCTCTAAGGTTCTTTTTTCCTGTGATAGGAAACCAAGCTCCAGCCTTTACAGTTGCATCATTTGCCACAATTACGCATTGTCTTTTAGCTACCTTCCCAATGCCAACAATTACACCGCCTGAAGGGCATCCTCCATGCTCTTTGTACATGTCTTCTCCGGTAAAAGTACCGATCTCAATAAAAGATTCTTTACTGTCGATTAATAAATCAACACGTTCTCTTGCCGTGAGTTTTCCTTTTGCTTTGTGTTTATCAATTTTCTTCTGACCACCTCCTAAAAATACCTTTTCACGCTTTGCTTTTAGTTCGTCAATTAAAGCTTGAAATGAGGTAGGTTGAGATGAGTTTTGGTTAGTGTTCATATGTGTTTTATTGGTATGAAATAGTTCATTATTTGAAATTACAAGTATTGCATAGATTCTCAAATATTTAAATCAATTATCTGTTTTTTTAATAAAATAAACTCATCAATTTATGATCCTCAATGGTATATGTTCATAGTTTACGATTACACTCGTTGCGTTTTCTTGCACGATTATGTTAATATATATCATTTAAACAGGCTTGTTTGTGCGTTTTTGTGCGTTTTTGTGATGTAGTGTGTAAATTTAACACCAATAAATAAGTGCATTACCTATCAATCAATATTAGCATGCGTAGCAGAAGAGATTTTCTTAAATTTTCGGCATTATCATCAGCCGCTTTATTAACTCCAACATTACAATCTTTTTCATTTGCAGGTAAAAGAAAAGGGAATAAACCTTTAATGATTTCTACTTGGAACCATGGTTTTGGTGCTAATGCAGCAGGATGGGAGATTTTAGAAAATGGAGGTTCTTCTTTAGATGCAGTAGAAGCAGGCGTTAGAGTTCCTGAAGCTGATCCAAATGAAAGAAGTGTTGGTTATGGAGGATTACCAGACCGTGATGGAAAAGTTACGCTTGATGCTTGTATCATGAACCATGAATACGAATGTGGTGCAGTAGCTTTTATTGAAGACATAATGCACCCAATTTCTGTAGCTCGTTTAGTAATGGAAAAAACACCTCATGCAATGATAGTAGGTGAAGGAGCTAAACAGTTTGCACTAGACCAAGGCTTTAAATCAGAAAATCTGCTAACTGAAAAATCTAAAAAAGATTGGGAAGAGTGGTTAAAGAAATCAGAATATAAGCCAGTTATTAATATCGAAAACCATGATACAATTGGTGCTTTAGCAATAGATGCAAAAGGACATATTGCTGGTGCATGTACTACTTCTGGAGCTGCATATAAAATGCACGGAAGAGTTGGAGATTCTCCATTAATTGGAGCTGGTTTATTTGTAGATGGTGAAATTGGTGCCGCTTGTGCAACAGGGTTAGGTGAGGCAGTAATTAGAACGGCTGGTTCTGCAATGGTTGTAGAACACATGAGAAATGGTAAATCTCCTGCAGAGGCTTGCGAAATGGCTGTACAAAGAATAATGCACACGCATAAAAATAAAATGGAAAACCTTCAAGTAGGTTTTATTGCAATAAATAAAGACGGTGAATATGGCGGTTTCAGTATCAGAAACGGGTTCAATTTTGCTGTTGTAGATACTGCAAAAGGAAATAGAATGGAGGATGCCGAATTTAAAATAAAGTGGTAATCCTTAGCTAGAACTAATCAAACTACTACAATTAATGTCATTAAAATGAAATCATTATTACTATCATTTATCACGTTACTTCTTTTTGTTTCTTGTGGAAATAATAAAGATGTAAAGAATACACAAAAAGAGAGGTATACAAATTATGTAAACCCATTTGTTGGAACAGATGGACCTGGTAATACATACCCAGGAGCAACAGTTCCGCATGGTATGGTACAATTAAGTCCAGACAATGGTTATGGGGGTTGGGATAGAATTGCAGGTTATTTTTGGCCTGATTCTACTATTGCTGGTTTCTCTCATACTCACCTTACAGGAACGGGGGCTGGAGATTTGTATGATATACTTGTAATGCCTCTTAATAGTAAATCAAATAGAACAATTGTTGAAAATGGAAATGTAAGACCAGTGTCTTTATTTTCTCACGATCAAGAACATGCTGAACCAGGTTTTTATTCTGTAGACTTATTGGATTACGATATTCAGGCAGAAATGACTGCTACAGAGAGAACTGGTTTTCATAAATATACTTTCCCTAAAGATGATGATTCTCAAATCTATATCAACTTAGGGTATGCATTAAATTGGGATGGACCTACTGATACTTATTTTAAAGTAATTGATAACCAAACGGTTGTTGGATATCGTTACTCTTCTGGTTGGGCGGCCGTTCAGAAAGAACACTTCATTGCAAAATTTAGCGTTCCATTTACATCTTTTGAATTGGTTAATTCTGAAAATGGAGCTTTAAAGAAAGTTGAAGGTAAAGAGATTAAAGGGAAAATGACAAGAGCATATTTTCATTTTGATACACCTAAAGCAAAGAATGAAGTATTATTAAAAGTAGCATTATCTTCTGTAAGTATAGAAGGTGCTGAAGAGAATTTAATGACTGAAAATACGTCATGGAATTTTGATAATGTAAGAAAAGAAGCATCTGATGTTTGGGAAGCGGAGTTGTCAAAAATTAAGATTGAAACAATGAATGAAGAACATAGAAAAGTGTTTTATACGGCAATGTATCAATCATTATTAGCTCCAACGTTATATTCTGATGTGAACGGAGAATACAAAGGCGCTGATCAAAAAACACATAAAGCAGAAGGTTTTAAAAGATATGATACTTTTTCTTTATGGGATACTTACAGAGCTGCACACCCATTGTATACAATGATTCATACACAGCGTGTTCCCGATATGATAAATTCATTTTTAGCACATTATGATGAAACAGGTTTGTTACCAGTTTGGTCTATGAAAGGGAATGAAACTAATATGATGATTGGATATCATGCGGTGCCAATTATTACAGATGCCTATTTTAAAGGAATTAAAGGTTTTGATGTTGATAAGGCATATAGAGCTTGTAAAGCATCTGCAATGAACAAAGAAGGTGATGAAATGGCCAATTATATGAAGTATGGTTACGTTCCTTTAAATTATGATCATGAAAATTGGTCAGTTTCTAAAACGTTAGAATATGCATACGACGATTGGTGTGTAGCTGAATTTGCTCAGGCACTAGGGAAAACAAAAGATTACAATTACTTCGCGAAAAGAGCAGAGAATTGGAGAAATGTTTATGATAACGAATCTTCTTTTATGCGTCCTAAAGATGCAAAAGGGAATTTTATTAAAGATTTTGTTGCTAAAGATTATACAGATCATTTCTGTGAAAGTAATGCTTGGCAGTACTTCTTCTATGTACCTCAAAACATAGAAGGTTTAATTGAAGCTTTAGGAGGTAATGATCGTTTTGAACAAAAATTAGATTCGATGTTTACTTACTATCCTACAGCTGATGATGAGTTGCCAATTTTTTCTACAGGAATGATTGGACAATACGCTCATGGTAACGAACCATCTCATCATGTAGCTTACTTATATAATTATATTAATAAGCCTGAAAAAGGACAGAAGTTACTTAGAGAGATTATGAATACGCAATATAAATCTACACCTGATGGTGTTTGTGGTAACGAAGATTGCGGACAAATGTCATCTTGGTTTATTCTAAGTTCTTTAGGTTTATACCCTGTAAACCCAGGGAATGCAATGTATGATTTAGGTACTCCATTATTTAAAAAAGCCACAGTTACTTTAGGTAATGGCAATACACTTACCGTATTAGGAATGGAGATGACCGACGAAAATCCAACTGCTTCTAAAGTTTTATTTAATGGAAAAGAAATAAAGAATTGGAAGATCTCACATACGGAATTAATGAAAGGAGGAACTTTAGAGTTCATTAGATAATACAATTACACATACTACCATATATACATAGAATGCACCTCATAACGAGGTGCATTCAACTACTAAAACTAAAGACTGAGAAATGAAACTTAACTTATTTACATTATTTATAGTAACACTTCTTTTAGGAAGTTGCTCAGAGCAAAAGGTAGAAAGACCGTCATTAATACCTTTGCCTCAAAATATAACTTGGGGGGAGTCTTTTTTTGAATTAAGAAAGGATATGACAATAGCATATCAAAATAACGGCAATGAAAAACTAGGACTATCAAAATTTAAAACGGAAGTAAAAGAGTTAACAGCTATATCATTAATAGAGGTTGATACTGGAGGTGATATCACTCTAAAAATAGATAATACTACAAATAGAGTTGAAGCTTATACTTTAGATGTTTCCTCAAATAATATAAAAATTACTGCAACTACTGAACAAGGGTTGATGTATGGTTTAGAAACTTTAATTCAATTAATACCTGAATCTGGAGAAGTTCCTTTGGTATCTATTTCTGATACGCCAAAATTTCCTTGGAGAGGAATGATGTTAGATGTGAGTAGACACTTTTTTACAACGGATGAGATCAAAGAATATTTAGATTTGATGGCTCATTACAAAATGAATAAATTCCATTGGCATTTAACGGAAGATCAAGGTTGGAGAATTGAGATTAAGAAATACCCTAAGCTTACAGAAAATAGTGCTTGGAGAACTGAAAAAGATGGTTCTAAATATGGTGGTTTTTATACGCAAGAAGAAATTAAGGATGTTGTTGCATATGCTCAAAAAAGAGGGATAGAAGTAATTCCTGAAATTGATATGCCTGGACATATGGTAGCAGCATTAGCATCTTACCCAGAATACTCTTGTACAGGAGGCCCTTTTGAGGTTTGGAACGATTGGGGTGTAAATATGGATGTTTTATGTGCTGGTAATGATAATACATATACGTTTATAGAAAATATTTTAGAAGAGATCATGCCTTTATTCCCATCAAAGTATATGCATATTGGTGGAGATGAATGCCCGAAAGATAGATGGAAAGAATGCGATAAATGCCAAGCTAAAATAAAAAAAGAAGGTTTAGCTGATGAACATCAATTACAAAGTTTTTATATACATCAAATAGAAAAGATTGTAAATAAAAATGGTAAGAAGATGATTGGATGGGATGAAATTTTAGAAGGAGGTCTTTCTGAAACAGCAACTGTTCAATTATGGCGTGATTTTCACGATCAAGATGCAGTAAGAAAAATTGCCTTAATGGGTAATGATGTGATTGTGTCTCCAACAGGGATGTGTTATTTTGATTATGATATTGAAACAACAGATTTGGAACAAGTGTATAATTACAACCCAATTCCTAAAGGTGTATCACCGGCTATTGCAAAGCATATTATTGGGGGTGAATGTACACTATGGTCGGAGAGAATACCAAACAAGAAACGTTTAGATTTTCAAACTTTCCCAAGGTTATTGGCATTATCAGAAGCATTATGGACAGGAACTAAAGAAGATGGATATCCAGAATTTCACAATAGAGTTTTAGGTCAATATTCATTTTTAGATCGAAAAGGAGTTGCTTTTGGACCATCATCAAAAGTAATGAACATATCTACTGAAGAAGTGGGTGGTAAATTTACAATAGCAATAGAACCTTTGATAGAAGGAATTGATGTTAAATATAAACCTGCAAATAGTACCTCTTACATTCCTTATCAAGAACCTATTACTATATCAACATCAGGAGAAATAAAATTTCAAGGTTTTAGAGGTGATAAACCTTACGGAGAAGAGAAAGTGTATACGTTCATTCTTCATAAAGGAAATTCAGCAAATATCAGTCTTTCAGTTCCTCCAAGTAAAGATTACGCATGTATAGGGCAGAGGACTTTAATTGATAGTAGAATAGGAAGTGCGACTACTTTTAGAGATGGTAATTGGCAAGGATTTGTTGGCAGCGATGTTGTAGCAACTTTAACTTGGGATACACCTCAATCAATTAATTCTATAAAGGTAAGTGCTTTTGAAGAGCTCGGTTCTTGGATAGCGTTACCTAAAGGAGTCGAATTTTATTATTCTAAAGATGGAAAAGACTTTAAAAGTTTAGAAAAACTTGCTAAAGGAATTAAAGACCAAAAAGGACAAGTATGGAATAAAAAACTTCAACTTTCCTCTCAAATAGAAAATGTAAAATCTATTAAAGTAGTTTATAAAAGTGGAGGAGTATTGCCTAAAGGGCATCCTGGAGAAGGAAATCCGTCCTACATTTTTATAGATGAAATAATTGTAAAATAAATAAATATGTCTCGCTTAATAATCTCTTTACTTTGGATACCTCTAGTATTTAGTTGTGTATCTCATTTAAATAATGTTGCAAGTAGTAATCAGGATGAACCTGAAGAAACTACTTACACTACTTTTGTTGATCCATTTATTGGAACAAGTGCACATGGTCATACTTTCCCGGGGGCAACAATGCCATTCGGTATGGTGCAATTAAGTCCAGATACAGGAATAGAAGGTTGGGATTGGTGTTCTGGATACCATTCTTCAGATAATTCGGTAATGGGATTCTCTCATACGCATCTATCAGGAACTGGTGGAGGAGATTATGGAGATATTTTATTAATGCCAACTGTAGGGGAAATTAAAACAGAAGCAGGTTCTAAAGAAAACCCTGACGAAGGATATAGATCTAGATTTGAGCATGTAAATGAAGAAGCTAGACCTGGTTTTTACAGCGTTTATTTAGATGATTATAAAGTAGGTGTAGAATTAACGGCAACTACACGCGTTGGTTTACATAAGTATACTTTTCCAAAATCTGATGAAGCACATATCATCTTAGATTTAAAACATGGTATTTCAGATACAGCAAGAGATACTTGGTTTAAAGTAACTGCAAATAATGAAATTGTAGGCTTAAGAAGATCTTCGGGTTGGGCTAGAGATCAATATGTATACTTTGTTGCCCAATTTTCTAAACCGTTTAAATCTATACAAGGAGTTAAAGCATCTTCTTTAATAGATAACGCAACGGAAGTTCATGGAACAGATGTGAAAGCTGTTATCAATTATGAAACAGATCTAGATGAGGAAGTAATTGTGAAAGTGGCTATTTCTGGTGTGTCTGTAGAGGGTGCTAGAAAAAATTTAGAAGCTGAAACGAATGGTTTTGATTTTGACGCTGTACGTAAAAATGCAGATGCAGTTTGGAATGAAAGATTATCTAAAATTGAAGCAGAAGGTTCTGATAAAGTTCAAAAAACGATATTTTATACTGCTTTGTACCATACAATGATTGCTCCTAATGTATATATGGATGTTGATCATCAATACAGAGGCATGGATCAGAAAATACATAAAGCTGAAGGTTTTACGAATTACACACTGTTTTCTTTATGGGATACATTTAGAGCAACCCATCCATTATTTACCTTAATTGCTCCAAAAGAAAATAACGACTTTGTTAAATCAATGCTTGCTAAATACGAGCAATCTGGACAATTACCAATTTGGGAGTTATCAGCTAATGAAACAGGTACGATGATTGGATTTCATTCTGCCCCAGTAATTGCAGATGCAATCTTAAAAGGACAAGCAAATTTTGATCAGGAACTTGCTTATAAAGCTTTAGTTGCTGCGGCAGAAGATCCTCGAAGAGGTTTAGATTGGTTTAATTCTGAAGGTTTTATTCCTGTAGAAAAAGAAGCAAATGCGGTGTCAAAAGGGGTTGAATATGCCTACGATATGTGGACTGTAGCAGAAGTTGCTAAAAAATTAGGAAAAACGGAAGAGTATAAGAAATATGTAAATAGAGCTTTAAATTATAAAAAACTCTATGATAAAGAAACAGGGTTTTTAAGAGGAAAAGACATGTATGGTGTTTGGACTACACCTTTTGATCCGATGAAAATTTCTTTATTAGGAGCTGGAGATTATACTGAAGGAAACGCATGGCATTATAACTTCTTTGCACCTCAAGATATTAACGGACTAATTGATCTTCATGGCGGTGATGCAAATTTTATTGCAAAGATTGATAGAATGTTTGAGCAAGAAGCTGTAAATGATAATCACATGGCTCATGATGTAACGGGACTAATAGGGCAATATGCTCAAGGAAATGAACCTTCACACCATGTTATTTATCTTTATAATTATGCTGGAGAACCATTTAAAACACAAGAACGCATTTGTCAAGTATTGGATGAAATGTATACTGCAGAAAGAGATGGCTTGAGTGGTAATGAAGATTGTGGTCAGATGTCAGCTTGGTATGTATTCTCAGCAATGGGATTCTATCCAGTAAACCCAGCAGACGGACAATACATTATTGGTAGTCCTGCTTTTGGTAAAGTGACTATTCATTTAGATAATGGTAATGATTTTGTTATTCAGGCTGAAAATAACAATGTCAATAACATGTATATATCATCGGCAACGCTAGATGATAAGGCATTTAATCAGACATACTTATCACATGAAACGATTGAAAAAGGTGGTGTTCTAGAGATGGAAATGTCAGCACATCAATCTACTTGGGGAAAAGAGAAAGCTGCGAGGCCAACATCTTTTGCGGTAGCACCTTCAGAAGCAGCTTCTATAATCGAATCAACTGAAGAAGTATTTAGACCTTACATTACTAATAAGTCTGTAATTTTTAATGAAACAACATCTGTAACATTAAAAGATATGACACCAAATGTGTCTATCTATTATACTTTAGATGGAACAGAACCTACAGATAAATCTAAACTATTTACAGAAGCCTTCTCTTTAGAGAAATCAACTACATTAAAAGCAATTGCTGTAAATGAGTTAGGTGTAACGAGTAAAGTTTCTGACTTTAGTTTTAAGAAAGCGTTTTATCAGACGGGTGGTGAATATCCAATTTTAGCCATCAATTATGATAAAAATGCAACATATGATGCTGGACCTAACGGTATCCTTGATGGTGTTTATGCATCTGATAATTTAAGAGATGGGAAATGGGATGGTGTTTCTGGTCAGGATTTAGAAGCTGTTATTGATTTAGGTAAAAAAGAAAATTTGCATCAGATATCGATTGGCTTCTTACAAAACACGTCTTCTTGGGTATTTCTACCTAAAGAAATTAAATTCTTTGTTTCAGCAGATGGTATTGAATTTAATGAGATCAGTGTTCAGAATACTGAAATGCCAAATGATCATCCAACTATTAGTGTAACAAGATTTAGCACAAAGGTACCTACTACAAAAGAATTTAGATTTATAAAAGTAGTGGCAACTCCGTTTGATGCCTTACCAAATTGGCATCCGGGTGGAGGAAATAAACCTTGGATGTTTACTGATGAAATTGTAATTGAATAACTACTATATGGGGGCAGGGTTAACTTGCCTCCATTTTATTATAAAAACGATATGAAAAAATTAATCTTACAGTTTTTTATACTTAGCTTAATTACAACCGTAGCAAATGCTCAAAATTTTGCTGATTACGTTAATCCATTTATCGGTACAACTAATTATGGAGCTACAAACCCTGGAGCAATAGCACCAAGAGGTATGGTTTCTGTTGTTCCATTTAATACCTATGGAGGTGAAACAACATTCGAAAAAGACAGTGGATGGTTGTCTCAAGTGTACGAAAAAACAAATAGTCATTTTACAGGCTTTAGTCATGTAAATTTAAGTGGTGTTGGTTGCCCAGATTTAGGTGCTGTAATTGTTATGCCAACTACTGGAGAGATTGATATTAATCCTTTAACGTATGGATCTACTATATCTAACCAAGAAGCACGAGCAGGGTATTTCTCTACACATATTGATAAATATGACATAAATACAGAATTAACAGCTACACAGAGAGCTGGTATTTCTAAATATAGATTTCCTGCCGGTAAAGCAAATTTACTTTTAAATCTTGGTCAAGCGCTATCAAATGAAAGCGGGGCAATGGTAAAAGTTGTCAACGAACAAGAAATTGAAGGAATGCGTATGGTTGGTTCTTTCTGTTACAATAATCCCAAAACAATCTACCCAGTGTATTTTGTGATGAAGGTAAATAAGAAAGCAGACAAGACAGCTGTTTGGCAACAACATAATAAAATTGAAGGACCAGAGGCGCAATGGATGGAGGCATACAATGGTCAGCAACGTATTATTGAAGATGCTTATTATCCAATTATTGGAGATTCTTTAGGTGCGATTTTCTCTTATGATTTTGCTGAACCCACCGAGGTTGAGGTGAAAATAGGCATCTCTTATGTGAGTATTGAGAATGCAAGAAAGAATTTAGAAACAGAGGTATCTAATGTATCTTTTGATGAAATAGCGAATAGAACAAAAGACAATTGGAATTCAGTACTTTCAAAAATTAAAGTGGAAGGTGGTTCAGAAGACGATAAAACAGTTTTCTATACTGCTCTATACCACACAATGATTCATCCAAATGTTTTAAGTGATGTAAATGGAGAATATCCTGCATCTAAAACTAGAAAGACAAAGACTACTGAAGGAGAACGATATACTGTATTTTCTTTATGGGATACATACAGAGATCTTCATCAGTTAATGACACTTGTTTATCCAGAGCAGCAATTGAACATGGTAAATACGATGTTAGATATTTATGATGAAACAGGCTGGTTACCAAAGTGGGAATTAAATTCTACAGAAACATATACAATGGTAGGTGACCCTGCAGCGATAGTAATTGCAGATACATATATGCGTGGATTAGATCAATTTGATCATGAAAAAGCTTTTGAAGCTGTTACAAAAAGTGCATATGAAGTAGACGGAGGAAACCCTGTTAGACCATGCATAGATAGCTATATTAAATACGGTTATATTCCTGTTGATGATGAAATTGATAAGAAACTTTGGGCTTCGGTATCCACATCTTTAGAATACTATGTTGCAGATTGGAGTGTAGCTCAATTTGCTCAAAGTTTAGGGAAACAAGATAAATACAAAGAGTTTAAAGAAAGAGCTTACGGATATAAAAAACTGTTTGATAAAGAAACAGACTTTTTACGCCCTCGTCATAAAGATGGTAAATGGTACAGTCCTTTTGATCCAAACGATGGAGCGAACTTTACACATAACATTGGCTATGTAGAAGGTAATGCTTACCAATATAACATGATGGTTCAATTTGATATGCCGGGCTTAATTAAGCAGTTTGGTACCAAAGCATTTGAGAGTAGATTAGATGAAATTTTCTCAACAGGTCAGTTTGATATGGCAAACGAACCAGATATTGCTTATCCTTATGCCTATAATTATATCAAAGGGAAGGAGTATAAGACACAAGAGAAAGTTCTTGAACTAAGAGAGAAATACTTCACAAACAAAGCTGATGGTATAGCTGGGAATGATGATACAGGAACGATGTCTGCATGGGTAGTATTTTCTATGATGGGTATTTATCCAGATGCACCTGGTACTCCTCAATACGCATTAACAACACCTGCTTTTGATAAAATTACAATTGAGCTAGATCAAAAATATTGGGGTAAAGATCAAGTTGTTATTAAGAAACAAGGTGGTAAATCAAATCATATACAAAGTATAAAAGTTGATGGTAAATCTCATAAAGGTTACTTTATAAATCATAAAGATTTAGTTGGAGCAAATGAGATTACAATTAATATGAAATAGAAAATCACCATTAGGTAATTACTTCTAGAGTCTAAGAAAGCAAAAAAGCATCGAGTTTACGCTCGATGCTTTTTTTATACTTTAACTTCCCATTAGAGGGAATAAATATTTCAACTTAGTAAGAGAAATTATGAAGCATAATTGGCATTACTAACATCAATACATCTTCGTTTTCAGGTTGTTCTTCAGGAACAATTAATCCTGCCATACCTGGCTCAGATAATCTAAGCGTAATACGATCACTCGATATATTGTTTAGGATTTCAATTAAGAATTTAGCGTTGAAACCAATTTCTAAATCTTCTCCATCATGCTCACAGAACAATCTTTCTTTTGCTTCATTAGAGAAGTCTAAATCTTCTGCAGAAACAAATAACTCGTTATCTTGAACTTTAAAACGAACTTGGTTAGTTGTTTTATTTGCATAAATAACAATTCTTTTTAAACAACCTAACAACGCCTGACGGTCAAGAGTTACAAGATTTGTATTGTTTAAAGGAATTACATTTTCATAATCAGGGAAACGTTCGTCAATTAAACGTGAGATTAATTTCATGCTTCCGAAAGAGAAAATTGCATATTGCTCATTAAACTCTAAAGTAACATCGCTTGATTCTGACGGAAGGATGTTCTTTAATTGAGTTAATGCTTTTTTGCCCATAATAATAGGAGACATCATGCCAGTTACAGCAATATCATGTCTTCTATATCTAACAAGTCTGTGAGAATCTGTAGCTACAAAATCAGAATGTTCTTCAGAAAGATTGAAGAATACACCGTTCATGTTTGGCTTCATGTCATCACTACTTGTAGCAAATAATGTATATCCAATTGCATCACCTAAAATTTCACTTGTCATACTTAATGAGTTAGACATGTCGAAATCAGGGTTAGAAGGATAATCTTCTGCATTTTCACCAGCTAATTTATATCTACCGTTATCAGAGCTTATCTCAATAGTATATGTCTCAAAATCGATAGAAAATGTTACAGGTTGCTCAGGAAGGTTCTTAAGCGTATCTGTTAACATTTTAGCAGGTATTGCTACATTACCATCAGCATTAGCTTCAACATTTACCTCAGAGATAATTGTTGTTTGCATATCAGATGCTGTGATTTTTAATAATCCTCCTTGAATTTCAAATAAGAAATTTTCAAGAATTGGCATTGTAGGGTTATTCGGAATAACACCGTTCAACATCTGAATTTGCTTCAGAATAGTGGAAGTGGATGCAGTAAATTTCATTGTACTAACTTTTTATAAATATCTTTTTAGTAGCCCACTAAAGTGCGTACTTCTTTAATTTTCTTTTCTGCAATTGCTCTTGCTTTTGCTTCTCCAATGCTAAGTTCTTCTTCAAGAACATTAAGGTTCGACATATAATAGTCAAACTTTTCACGCGCGTCTTTATATTTATCAAGGATAAGGTTTAGCAAAGCAGTTTTTGCATGACCGTATCCATAATTACCACCTAAATAATTAGCTTTCATCTCAGCGATTTGCTCATCGTTAGCTAATAATTTATATAAAGCGAAAACATTACAAGTTTCAGGATCTTTTGGTGCTTCAAGTGGGAGAGAATCTGTTTCGATTTTCATCACTTGCTTTTTTAATTGATTCTTCGGTAAAAAGATATCAATAACATTACCATAAGACTTACTCATTTTAGCGCCATCTGTACCAGGGATTGTCATTATTGATTCATTAATAACAGCCTCAGGTGTAGCAAATGTTTCACCATAAGTACGGTTAAATGCAGCACAGATATCACGAGTGATTTCTAAATGTTGTTTCTGATCTTTTCCTACAGGAACTTTATCAGCATCATACATTAAGATATCACAAGCCATAAGAACAGGATAAGTAAAAAGTCCTGCATTTACATCTGCTAATTTATCCGATTTATCTTTAAAAGAATGCGCATTAGCTAACATTGGGAATGGCGTAAGACAGCTTAAATACCACGTTAATTCGCAAACTTGTGGAATTTTAGATTGTCTATAGAAAATGTTCTTTTTAGTATCGAACCCTAAAGAAAGCCATGCAGCAGCTGTAGCATATACATTGTATTTTCTATCTTCTGCATTTTTTATCGTTGTCATTGAATGCAAATCTGCGATAAAGAAGAATGCTTCGTTACCATCAGATTTTGAAAGTTCAATTGCGGGTTGGATTGCACCTAAAACGTTTCCTAAGTGTTGTCTTCCAGAGCTTTGCACTCCTGTAAGAATTCTTGCCATTATTAAATTATCTAACTATTCTTTTATTTACATAAAATTGAAGTGCGAAAATAAATAAAAATGAGATAACAAATACTAAATATCCCTCAACATAGGTGGTTTCTATCAAAAAAAAATGATGATATTCAACATTGTTCTTATTTGGAGATAGAATTAAATTTAAAATAAAAAATAATATGGCTTTAATTAAGAAGGTAAAAGGAATATTGCCAACTATTGGCGAAGGATGTTTTCTAGCAGAAAATGCAACTATTGTTGGTGATGTAACAATGGGAAAAGAATGTTCAGTTTGGTTTAGTGCAGTTGTTAGAGGTGATGTAAATAAAATTACAATCGGGGATAAGTGTAATATTCAAGATGGCGCTGTAATTCATTGTACTTACCAAACCTCGGCAACAGTTTTAGGCAATAATGTATCTATAGGGCATAATGCACTTGTACATGGTTGCACAATTCATGATAATGTTCTTGTAGGAATGGGAGCAATAGTAATGGATAATGCAGTAGTAGAAGATAACGTACTAATTGCGGCTGGGGCTGTTGTGTTACAAAATGCAAGATTAGAATCTGGATATTTGTATGCAGGAATACCTGCTAAGAAAATTAAACCTTTAGATGATAAATTGAAAGCTGTTTTTGAAAGAACGGCCAATAATTATGTAATGTACAGTAGTTGGTTTGAGGAAGAATAAAAAAATGGCTGAATTTAATTTTAAACTAAATTCAGCCATTTTTGGATAGAAGATTGATTATTCATCATGTAACCATTGCTTTTTAGCAAGTAATTCGTCTTCTGTTTCTCTGTAGTCAGGATCGTCTACACAGCAATCTACTGGACATACAGCTGCACATTGAGGTTCCTCATGGAAACCAATACATTCTGTACACTTATCTGGAACGATGTAATAGAACTCATCAGATACAGGTTCTTGCTCATCTTCTCCATCAATAGAATTACCATCTTCTAGTTCAACAGACTTTAATTCTGTTCCTCCACCCCAAGACCATGTTACTCCACCTTCGTAAATGGCAGTATTTGGACATTCTGGCTCACAAGCCCCACAGTTGATGCACTCATCGGTGATAATAATCGCCATATTAATTTCTATTTTTTAAAAGGTCAATCGGTTAGTGGTTCGCTAACGTTATTTCAGTCGACGCTTTGTTTATTACACAACATAGATCAAAACTATTTGTTTTAAGTTTCGATTTACTTTCTACAAAGTTGCGAACTGAAAAATCAAAAAACAACACCTAGTAGGTACAAAAGGTAAAATAAATCATATTTTGACCTACATTATTATTATTTATTATACATTCATAACATTTTGTTATAGCTAAATGGTAATTATGGATCTTGAAGAAGTACAATGTAAAATTGTACTATTAGAAGCGATCGTTGTGAAAATTATTAAAAAACGAACTTTTTTTGTAACATTTATTCACAAAGTGAAATTAAATTCTTATTATTAATTAAGCGTTTAAATACTAATATCTAGCACATTATTTATTATGATCAGACTTAAAATAGTTTTGGCTGCCTTGCCATTTATGTTCCTGTTCTCATGTTCTTCAGATGATGAATCAACTCCAAGTAACGGTCAACTCGATCCTGTTGCTGCTGAATGTAATTTAGCTGAAGATATCTACACTCAAGTTGTAGATAGTTTAGGACAAAAGACATTAACTACTACATTGACCAAAGCCTATGCGTATGAAAATGAGCTAATGTCTACTTATACAAACACAACAACAATTAATTATGTTGATAAAGTTGATGAAGACAATTCTGTATCTCAATCATCCTCTTATATGTTAGACTTATCGTACGACGATAATGGTATGTTGTTAGCGGTTAGTTATGAAGATGAGCCAATTGCAGAAGTGAATAATGTAGACAATAGAGTACATTCAGTAATTGTAAACTACACTGATGGTAGTTATGGTGAATTTGAATTTAGTTATGATGATCAAGGTAGAATTTCAGAAATAGAAGATACTCAAACTGAATCAGATTCAACCTTAATAATTAGATTAGACTATAATGATAGCGGTTTAACAGCTATGAATTTCTATTATGGAGATTTTAAATACTTTGGATTAGATTATACTTTTTCTGAACAAGTTAGAAATCCTTATCAAGGTTTTGCATTTTATATAATTTCTATAATTGAAAATCAAGGTTCTGCAATTAATAGTGACTTTACTAATTTTGGAGAATATTTAGTGACAGAAATTATTTATGGAGAAGCAACCAATATGGAAGGTGGTTGGAGCAGAGATGTAGTTTATAATGATCAAATGGCATATCAGTTGAACGATAAAAGCTATCCAATTACTGGATCATTACCTGATCAGACCGACGGAAATATTGTTACTTCAATTAGCCAATCCTTTAATTACACAAACTGCGACTAGTTAATAGTTGTAAAAGTTGATTTTAAGTGTTAATTTTACTTTAATTACACTTAGAACTATCACATTATGGAATTAATTTTAGGCATTATTCTCATAACTATGCCGATCTTGTTTGCAATGGGATTATTGGCATTTATGATGACAGGTCCTAAAAAAGAATCAGAGGTTACCGAAGTTGTAGAATTTACTACAGAGGTAATTAATGACGAAAATATAGCAGTATAAAAAAAGGAGATCTCATTTAATTGAGATCTCCTTTTTCAATATAGATAAATGGGATTATTTATCAGATGTTGCAAAACTATAAACTACTCCAATATTTAAAGCATGTTTAAATTGAACAGCTTGCCCTGTAGTACCATCATTTCTATCAACAGTTACATCAGGATCATAAATTAACTGAGTACTAAAGTTACAGCTTAAGTATTTGTTAACTTTCATATCAATTAAGAAATCCCAGTTTACAATCCATTCGTCCATTCTAGTATACTCAGCAAACATATTGTATGTGGTTTTTAGAGTAACATTTTTTACTACTTCCTTATCAAAACCAAATTTAATATTTACACCAGATTGGTCTCTAAATGTTTGTTGTGGTTCTAAACCATATTTTTCAGAGAATACAGTATCTGTTACAAATGTCATACGATTTGCAATTGGCGATAATGTTAGAAATAAATAATCTTTAGGTGTATATGTTAAACCAATATTTAAGTTTAAGTAAGCAGGAGCAAAGAAAGCTGAGATTTGATTTTCAGTTTCAATTTTAACTCCATTTATTTCTTCAGTTTTATACTCATAACCTTTGTCAAATTGAGTTCTAAAATCACCAGAAGCTGTAACTAAAAATTTCTTATTTAGTTTGTAACTATAATCAGCACCTAAATTCAATCTATCATCTGTCTTTTTCATTGGAAAAGTACTGTTGGATTGATTAATTAAACCGTAAGCTAAATCAGTATAAATTCTTGTAATAGCTTTATCTGTTTCTCTAACTCCTTTGTAAGTTTGGATACCTCCAAAAGAATAAGAGCTTTCGCCACCACCGGCCCAGTTTACTAGACCAACATTAGAGAAATTAAGTCCAAACTTGCCTTCATGTTTCCAAAGTTTAGGTGTAGCAACATCTGTTGAGTCTTGTGCTTTACTAACATTTGAAGTTGTAATAATAAAAAGTAAAACACCTAAAGTGCTAATAATAAATCTCATAAGAGTAATTATAAGTTGAGTTATTAATCTAGAATTATATAATAATGCAAAAGTCTTAAAAAAAATTAAAATAAAGAAATAAATAAAAAATAATGTTCTGTAAAAAAATCTTCATATATTCATTATATATCTCAAATTTTAAAGCATGAATAAAGTAAAAATACTGTTTGTATTATTAATTACTGGCTCACTACTTTCATCGTTTACTACTTTTTTGAAAGATGAAATACAATGGAAAACTGTGGATGAAGCAATTGCTGCATCTGAAAAAGATGGAAAACCTATATTTATCGATGTTTATACTGATTGGTGTGGTTGGTGTAAAGTTCTAGATAAAAAAACCTTTCAACATGAAGATGTTGTAGCTTATGTTTCAGAGAATTACCATGCTGCTAAACTTAATCCAGAGTTAGAAGCATCTTTTAGTTTTAAAGGTGATAATTTTACAAACAATTCATTTGCGAAAGAACATGATGTGAATAGTTACCCTGCGATTATTGTGATACATCCTAAAGGGAAAAATAAAGTTTTTGTTGGCTACAGAGATTCTGATAGTTTTTTAGAAATTTTAAAGAAATATAAGCGTCAAGTTGATTAGCTTTATAGATTAATAGAAATAAATTAACAAATCATTTAGATCAAAATATGTCAAAAAGAAAAAAGGCACTCATTTTACCAGTATTACTGGTGGGGTTAGGATTATTTGGCTTTTCATTATTAGCTAGGATAGACGCTCCAGAAAATAGCAATAAAAATGCAATTAAAAGAAGTCTATTATTTACTGCATTAAAACAGATTCATTATAACAATGTTGAAATAGATGATGAGTTTAGTGAGAATGCTTACAATCAATACTTAAAAAATATAGATCCTAATAAAAGATATTTCTTAAAAGGGGATGTGCATAAATTAAGTAAATATAAAGATTTACTTGATGAAGAGGTTAGAGATAACCAAACTACAGAACTTTATGCAATGTCTGTTCAAATTTTTGAAAAGAGAAGAACTGAAGTTGAAAAAATTACTGAAGATATTTTATCTAAACCATTTGATTTTTCTAAAAAAGAAGAAATTCTTTTTGACCGTGACGAAATGAAATTCCCAAAGAACGAGAAGGAACGTTACGATAGATGGAGAAAATCTTTAAAATATGCTTCTCTTTTAAGAATGAATTCTAAGCTTAAAGAACAAGAGTCTAAAAAGAAGGATGCTGAAAAAGAAGGTGAGGATTTTAAAGCTACTCCATACGCAGAAATGGAAGCAGATGTAAGAGAGAAAGTACTTACAAATTATAAAGATGTTTTTGATTATATGAGAAAGCTAGATGAAGAAGATCATTATGCTTTATACATTAACTCAATGATTTCTATTTATGGTCCGCATACTGAGTATTTCCCACCAGAGAAAAAAGAACAATTTGATACTGAAATTTCAGGTCATTTTGAAGGTATCGGTGCAAGATTACAACAAACTGGAGGAGAAGTTAAGGTAGTTAGTATTATTACTGGTAGTGCATCTTGGAAACAAGGAGACTTAGAAGCAAATGATATTATCTTAAAGGTATCTCAAGCTGAAGGTGATCCTGTTGATATTGGTGGTATGTCACTTAAAAATTCTATTAAATTAATTAAAGGACCTAAAGGAACTGAGGTTCGTTTAACGGTAAGAAAGCCTGACGGTAGAATAATTGTTATTCCTATTATTCGTGATGTCGTTATAATGGAAGAGTCTTATGCTAAATCTGCTGTTATAGAAGATGAGGAGTCTGGAAAGAAAATTGGTCTTATCCATTTACCAAGTTTTTATGTTGATTTTCAAGATAGAAATGGACGTAGCTGTGGGGAAGATGTAAAACAAGAAGTGATTAAATTGAAAGGTCAAGGAGTTGATGGTATCGTTCTTGATTTAAGAAATAACGGTGGTGGTTCTTTAGGTGATGCTGTAGAAATTGTAGGTCACTTTGTTGGTAAGAGCCCTGTAGTGCAAGTAAAATCAAAAGCTTCGGGTTCTAAAACACTTAAGCCAGAATACAATAATATTGAGTATGATGGACCTTTAGTAGTAATGATCAATAGAATGTCTGCTTCGGCATCAGAAATTGTTTCTGCAGCACTTCAAGATCATGGTAGAGCAGTTGTATTAGGTTCTCAATCATTTGGTAAAGGTACTGTACAAAGATTTATTGATCTTGATAGAATGTCTAGATTAGAAGAGTTTAAACCATTAGGTTCTCTTAAATTGACAATCCAAAAATTCTATAGAATTAATGGTGGAGCAACACAAGTAAAAGGTGTAACTCCAGATATTAAATTACCAGATACATATGGTTACTTAGAAGTAGGAGAAGAGGATCTTCCTTTTGTTATGCCTTGGGATGAAATTGAAAAAGCTAAATATTCTATGTGGCCTGTTCAATTACCAATTGCAGATCTTTCGGCTAAATCTCAAGCTAGAGTTTCTAAAAATGAGGTGTTTAATATTATTGAAGAAAATTCGCTTCGTTTAAAGAAACAAGAAGAGAAGAAATTCTACACATTAAATCTTGATGAATTCAGAAAAGAACAAAAGGTTCTTGATGAAAAATCAAAGCATTTAAGAGAATCAGAACAAGTACATGATGAGTTTAGTATTACTGTAATGAAAGACCATTACCCAACTACTAAACCAGATTCTGTAATTACTAAATCTGCTGACAAATGGATTAAATCAATTAAAAAGGATGAATATCTTAAAGAAGCAACTGAAGTAATTTCAGATATGATGATTCAATAAAAGAATAATCATTTATAAATAAAGAAGGGAAGTCAATATGGCTTCCCTTTTTTTGTTTAAAATTTTCATTAAAAACAAAAAAAGCTTGATTGAATAAACAATCAAGCTTTTGTAGCGAGAACGAGAGTTGAACTCGTGACCTCCGGGTTATGAATCCGACGCTCTAACCAACTGAGCTACCTCGCCATTTTATTGAATACGGACGTTGTTGTATTCAAGGTTTTTATTTTAGTAGCGAGAACGAGAGTTGAACTCGTGACCTCCGGGTTATGAATCCGACGCTCTAACCAACTGAGCTACCTCGCCATTTTATTGAATACGGACGTTGTTGTATTCAAGGTTTTTATTTTAGTAGCGAGAACGAGAGTTGAACTCGTGACCTCCGGGTTATGAATCCGACGCTCTAACCAACTGAGCTACCTCGCCATTTTATTGAATACGGACGTTATTGTATTCAAGGTTTTTATTTTGTAGCGAGAACGAGAGTTGAACTCGTGACCTCCGGGTTATGAATCCGACGCTCTAACCAACTGAGCTACCTCGCCATTTTATTGAATACGGACGTTGTTGTATTCAAGGTTTTTATTTTGTAGCGAGAACGAGAGTTGAACTCGTGACCTCCGGGTTATGAATCCGACGCTCTAACCAACTGAGCTACCTCGCCATTTTATTGAATACGGACATTGTTGTATTCAGGGTTTTTTATTTTGTAGCGAGAACGAGAGTTGAACTCGTGACCTCCGGGTTATGAATCCGACGCTCTAACCAACTGAGCTACCTCGCCATTTAGGAGTGCAAATATGCTACCTTGAACTTTAAACTGCAAATCTATTTACATCAATTTTTTTAATTTATGTAAATCATTTACATAACTAGTTACAATTGAATGAAATAAATAATGCAAGACAAAGATTAAATTTAAATGATCGGTTAATATTATATGCAGAAAATCCAAAACTTTGTAAATACCTAAAAAAAGAAACATTTTCGTTAATTATTTATTGGCAGTTGAGGATATATTTCGGATTATTGTAGCAAATACATCGATTAAGGTTTTATTGAACAACTATTTTTATGGAAAGATATAAATACCAAGCAGAATTCGAGTTTCGAGTGCCATTACATAAACTATATCCTTACTTTGTAATGCCCAATTTATTAAAAGATTGGTTTGCTGATAATGTAAAAGAAGAAGCTAATAGCAAAGAGATTTTCTTCTCTTGGGTTAACGATGTTAAAAAAGGAAAAGTGTCTATTCGTAGGCAAAATCAAAGAGTTAAATATACTTTTGAGAAAGATGATAATTTAAAGCCTGCGTATGTCGACTTTAAATTTGATTTCAGTGAGTTGGCTCAGTCTTCATTTATACAAGTAACAGATTATTCTGATATGGACGATGAAGATGAATTGAAAGAACTTTGGGAAGAAATGTTTGGCCGCCTTCATGAAATTATTGGCGGTTAATTAAAGAAACAGCGTATGTCATACGAATATTCAGCAAAATATGTAAAACAGATTTCTAGAGCTGTTGAGCAAGGGGAGAATGCATATTTAAAAAATGAATTTGAAAATGTACACTCTGCAGATATCTCCTTAATTATGGAAGGATTAAACGCAGAAGATTGTAAGTACATATTAGAATTATTAGATCCAGAAGTTGGCGCAGATGTAATTAGTGATATTGAAGATGATACAAGAAATAATTTTCTATCATTATTTACTGCAGAAGAATTATCCAAATATATGGATAAAACAGATTCTGATGACGCTGCAGATATATTAAACGATTTACCTGTTAAAGTACGTGAGGAGGTCATAGCAAATATGACGAATCAAGAGAAGGTACTATATATTGTAGATTTACTACATTATGAAGAAGACTGTGCAGGTGGACTTATGGCAAAAGAATTAGTGAAAGCTAATATTAATTGGAACGTAAGTCAATGTATAGATGAGGTACGTAGACAAGCCAAAGAAGTAGATAAAGTATATACTGTTTATGTAGTTGATGATCATGATATTCTATTAGGAAGGATATCAATGAAGAAGCTATTGATTGCAGCAGAAGATGTAAATGTTTCAGACCTATATCAACCTGAAATAGCAAAAGTACATTCCTACCAAGATGAGGAAGAGGTTGCAGAATTAATGCAGCATTACGATTTAGAAGTAATTCCAGTTGTTAATGTTCAAGGACGTTTGTTAGGTAGAATTACAATTGATGATGTTGTTGATGTAATTACTGAACAAGCAGAGAAAGATCAGCAGGCAATGTCTGGTATTTCTGAAGATGTAGAAGAAACAGATAGCTTGTGGGCAATGGCTAGAGCAAGACTGCCTTGGTTAATTGTGGGTATGTCTGGAGGTTTACTAGGTGCTAATTTCTTAGGTGGGTTTGAAGATGAATTGAGGCTAGTACCTGCAATGGCTTTCTTTATACCTCTAATTACAGCAACAGGAGGTAACGTAGGTATTCAGTCATCTACAATAGTTGTTCAGAGTTTAGCGAGTGGTGGCTTTCACGGTTCGTCATTTAATAGATATTTGAGAGTATTAATGGTAGCATTATTAAATGGAGTAACGTTATCACTTCTTGTTTATGTATTTAATTTTCTATTTACAGATCATGATTTAGCCATTGTGGTGTCAGTGGCATTGTTTAGTGTGATTATGATTGCATCTTTTATGGGAACAATCACACCAATTATATTAGATAAATTAGGAATTAACCCTGCATTGGCCTCAGGGCCCTTTATTACCACTTGTAATGATTTAATTGGACTTGGTGTTTATTTCTCAGTAGCAAAAGTGTTATTACATTAGTAACTTTGTATATATGTCAGAAAATAATAAAAGAACAGAAATAGGCGATCTAGGAGAGTTCGGCTTAATTGATAGATTAACGAAAGATGTTAAAATCAAACATAAGACTACAGCTAAAGGTGTTGGCGACGATGCCGCTGTATTTGATTATGGTGGAGATGAATATACAGTACTTTCAACAGATATCTTATTAGAAGGTATTCATTTTGATTTAAGTTTTATGCCTTTACAGCATTTAGGGTATAAAGCTATTGCAGTTAATGTATCAGATATTGCTGCTATGAACGCAATTCCTGAACAAGTAACTGTTAGTATTGCAGTTACAAATCGTTTCTCTGTTGAAGCAATAGAAATGATTTATGAAGGTATTAATGCTGCTTGTGAGAACTACAATGTAGACTTAGTGGGTGGAGATACAACTTCATCACGTCAAGGTCTATGTATTTCTGTAACAGCAGTTGGTAGAGTTAAGAAAGATAAAATATCATATAGAAGTGGAGCCAAAAAAGGTGATATTCTATGCGTAACTGGAGATTTAGGTGGAGCTTACATGGGACTTCAAGTATTGCTTCGTGAGAAGACAGTTTTTGAAGCGAATCCTAAAATGCAACCAAATTTGGATAACTATCAATATGTAGCAGGTAGACAATTACGTCCTGAAGCACGTACTGATGTTATTCATGAATTAGATGAGTTGGGAGTAGTTCCAACGTCTATGATTGATGTTTCAGACGGTGTAGCTTCTGAAGTATTGCATATCTGTAAAGCATCTAATGTTGGAGCTGTGGTGTATGAAGATAAACTGCCTATTGACCAAGATACTTTTGATGTTGCACATGAGTTTAAAATCGCTTCTAAAACACCTGCATTAAATGGAGGAGAAGATTATGAACTCTTGTTTACAATTAAGCAAGAAGATTTTTCAAAATTAGAAAAGAATGCTAATGTATTCTTTATCGGATATATTGATGAAGCAGAGAATGGTGCTAGATTGTTTACAGAGGGTGAACAAACATTACCATTAACAGCACAAGGTTGGAAACACTTTTAATAGGTAATTAATTAAAAGAATTTTGAATCTTATTCATAATCTTGATAATAATTATTGAAACAAAAACATGAGTCATCCCTTAATTATATAATTTTAATAATAAGGGGTGACTCATTTTTATTTATAAGCCAAAAAATAGTTATTGTAAATACTAAACAACTATAACTATTATTCCAATGGCTTATTCATCCTTTAATTTACTAAAAATCTTAGATTGTAAAAAATCTACACCATTAACCTATCTTCTTCATCAAACTGACTATTTCTTATCATCGCTACTCTCTAGTCTTCATCAGACTGTTGATTTACGTTTGGTAAAGACTTTTCAAGAGTTATTTCATTGCTTACTAGAAAATCGGAATAGTACAAAATCACTTCTACTGACAGAATTGGGTACACTACTAGCTGGTAGTACTCATGGTAAAGCTGGAGTTAAGAGAATTGGTAACCTAATACGAAGTAAAAATTGGAGTACTGATTTAATTGCTGATTTTTTTAGAAATAGAAGTTTAGATCGTATTAAAATGATGGAAGAAAAAAATATTCGACCACTTTTAATTTGGGATGGATCTGTTCTGGAAAAACATGAGTCAACATACCTGGAAGGGTTGTCAGCGGTTATCAGTAGTAAAGCCAAAAGACTTACAAGAATTAAACCTGGTTATTATAATTCTCCTGTCAAAGGTTTTATCAATGTCCCTGGGTTTAAAGTAGAAGGAGTAGTACTTACGGCCTTGAATGAAAGAGCATCTCTTTTTGAATTTAATATTTATTCTAGGGTTGGTGTTTTTAAAGAATGGTTGTCTAATTTTATATGGAATGGTTTCAAAACTATCCGTAATCAATCTAAAAAAGCTGTTTTACATGTATTTGACAGAGGATATGCGAATTGTACTCTTTTAGAATTCGCTCAAGAATTTGATCAACAATTTTTAGTTCGTTGGATTGGAAAGAGATTTTTAATTGACGAAAAAGGCAAACGATTAACCTACAATATTACCAAAGGAATGAAGAATAAGAGCTTCAAATTTACTTATGACAAAGAACGTAATAAGTATACTAGAAGGCTTATTTCATGGAAAAAAGTACAACATCCTGAAATGGGAGATCAGATGTATACGTTAATTGTAGTCAGAGAATATAAAAGAGCAGGATCTCCTATTTACATACTTACCAACCTTGATATAGATACAAAAAAGACTGCATGGGAAATGCTTTTTTCATATATGAAAAGATGGGAAGTAGAAGAAATGTTTAGGTGTTGTAAAGCAGAAATTGGCTTACAATCAATAAGAGTTCAAGGATGGGAAAATCGATTAAAACTCTTCTATATAGCCCTACTTATTTATGAGTTTTTAATGGAAATAATACAAAAAAGGAGGCATTATGTAGAACGTTTAATCAACATATATACCCCCATTTTTGGTTCAAAGAAAAGTAAATCTCCTTTCTACAGACTTCGTAAAGCTTTTTCTGTCATTTTAAATCAATGGAAATCCTGTTGTGAGATCATTTACAGGTTTAATCCAATATTTAAGGGATGACTCATGTTTTTTATATTGATTGACTAGACAATTTTATTTATTGTCATTGACATTGATTTTTCCTAAGTCAATCTCTTCGTCTTCATCTTCAAAGTAGAAATGATCCATACCTTCAATCATAGGGTTCATATCTTGTTTAGTAGTATCAAAAGTATACAATAAACAAGGTAAGAGTGTAAGGTTAGTAGTCATTGCTACAATCAGAGTAACAGACGTTAAAAGACCTAAAGCTTGAGTTGCTCCAAAAGTAGAACCCATAAAAATGGCAAATCCACAGAAAAGTACAATCGATGTATACAACATACTAGATCCTGTTTCTCTTAAAGCCATAATTATTGCTTTCTTCATATTAAAATTATGAAGTACTATTTCTTGACGGTACTTTGCAAGGAAGTGAATAGAATCATCTACAGAAATACCGAAAGCAATACTAAACACAATTGCGGTACTTGGTTTTAAAGGAATACCTAAGAAGCCCATTAACCCAAGTGTAAACAATAGCGGGATAATATTGGGTATTAACGAAATAATTATGATTCTTAAGTTACCAAATAAGGTACCCATAATCACAGCAATTAAGAAGAATGCTATAAGCATACTCTGTTTTAAGTTTTTTATTAAGAAATCATTTCCTTTAATAAAAATAAGAGTAGAGCCTGTAACCATCGGTTCTAAATCTGTTCCTTTCACTATTTCAGCTAGTTTAGGACGGATTACACTATCAACAAGGTTTTCCATTCTAATAGAACCAATATCAGCCATATTCATACTAACTCTAATGTATTGACCTGTTGAGTCGACCATAGAATTACTTAAGTCTGATGCATTATCATCGGTGCTATTTCTAGCGTATTTCATTATGTATGATGTCTCACTTCTGTTAGGAAGCTTAAAATAGGTTGAGTCACCACCATGAAACGCTTGATTACCTGCTTTCAAGAATGTATTTATTGATATAGGAGGAGATACTTCAGGTAATGAAGAGACAAAGTTTTCAATTTGTTCTACTTTCCCAAGAGTTCCTTTCTTTAAATATCCTTTTTTACGTTGAGTATTTACAACAATTTCAAGAGGCATGACACCTTTAAATTCTGTTTCAAAGAATCTTAAATCTTGTTTAACATGGTAATCTTCTGGTAAATCATCTACCATATATGCTTCTGCAGTAACTTGGTAGCTACCATAAATGGAAACAGCTACCATTAAAGTAGTAAACCCATAAACAATACCTCTATGGTGTAAAACAAGCATCTCTAATTGATGTATTAACCATGCAGTTGGTTTAAAATCAAGGTGCTTTAAATGTTTAACATCTGGAGCAGGTAAGTAAGAAAATACAATTGGAATAAATGAAATACTAATAAGGAAAGTAACAGCAATATTAATACCTGCAACTATACCAAATTCTTGCATTGCTGTTATACCTGTTGTAATCAGTACCATAAATCCGATTGCAGTAGTTGTATTCGTAATTAGAGTAACAACACCAATCTTTTTAATGATATAACCTAAAGCTTCAACTTTATTTTTACCTGTAGCATATTCTTGATGATATTTATTCAATAAGTAGATACAGTTGGGAATACCAATTACTACTAAAACGGGTGGTAATAACCCTGTTAAAATAGTTATCTGATAATTTAGAAGCGCTAGTGTACCCATAATCCAAACAATCACAATGCATATTACCATTAATGGGAAAAATACAGGGGAGAATGAACGGAAGAATAGGAATAGTACTAAGGCTACTACACCAATAGAAATTGCTAAAAATTTTATCGTTTCAGCTTTGACTTTATCAGCCATAATTGAACGAACATAAGGCATACCTGCATAATAGAGGTGAATACCTGTTTCCTTTTCAAAGTCTACAGCTTTTGCCTCAAGGCGTTTCATAACTTTAGTACGGTCCTTTGAATTCAGAATTACTGGATCCATACTAATAACCATTGCAGTGGCCTTATTTTCACTAATTAACCTATTTTTATAGGCTTTTATAGTTTCAACTTTATCAAGAATACTGTCTAATTCAGCCTGTGTACTAGGAGGGTCCTTGAAAAATTGTTCTATATCAAATTTTTGTTCTTGTCTATTAGCAACAACGTTTGGAGCATTAGCCAAAGATAAAACAGATGTAATACCATCTAATTGTTTTATCTCATTACCTAATTCCATAAACTTTTTAAAGTTTTCAAGTTGGAATAGCTTATCATCTTTAATTCCTAAAACGAAATTAGATGCATCTTCACCAAACAGTTCTTGAAATCTATTAAAATTGACCATGTCAGGATCGTGGTCAGGAATAATTCTGATGTATTGATACGACCATTTTACATCTTTAGCTTGATACCCCATAAATAAGGTTGAGACACCAATAAAAACTAGAATTGCTATTCTATTACCTAGAATAAACTCAGATATTTTTTTCCACATATGTGATTAAATAAAGATTGACGATTTCGTCTTATTTATTTTATATATAAAAAGGTATACTCAATTTCTTAAGTATACCTCTTCTTTTTTTATTTCTTCATGCCAAGCATCTTGATCGCAGCAACAGCAGCTTCAACACCCTTGTTACCATGTTTTCCGCCAGCACGGTCAAATGCTTGTTGCTCTGTATTTGGTGTTAATAGACCAAATATTACTGGCTTATTATACTTTAAAGAAACGTTTGTTACACCATGTGCTACAGCATCACAAATAAAATCAAAATGCTTTGTTTCGCCTTGGATTACACATCCTAAACAAATTACAGCATCAATGTCTTCTTCTTCAGCCATTAATTGAGCACCAAAAGTTAACTCAAATGCACCAGGAACATCTTCTCTATATATGTTTGCTTCTTTAGCACCCTCTTTAAGTAAAGTCTCTATAACCGCTCCGTATAATGATTCAGTTATTTTTGGGTTGTACTCAGAAATTACAACTGCGAATTTTTTTTCTGAAATATCAATATTTTTCTTCTTTGTGTATTCACTAAGACTCTTTAATGCTGATGCCATTTTTTTACTAAAATTATAATTATAATATTTTGCCTACAAAGTTATCAATTTTTATATCTTCTAATAATGTAGTGTATTGTTTTCTACTTACAATATTTTCAAATAGAATATTCTATTAAATTAATCTATTACAATCTGTTTATATTTCTGTTTCATCTGGAATTAATTTAGAGAATAATAACCCAAGTATTATTACTGATAAGCAACCAATTACATTGTACCAAAGGAAAGGTACTTCCGTAAACAAGAAGAGATAAATAATTATCCCCTCAGAAATAATTGCAGCATAAAATGTTGGTTTTGCATTTATACGTTTTAAGTAAAAAGCAATCATAAATATCCCTAATATTACTCCATAGACTAAAGAACCTAATATATTAACTGCCTCAATTAAAGACCCAAGCTTATTCGCAAAGGATGCAAAGAGTATTGCATAAATACCCCAACCAATACTAACTAACTTAGAAGCATATAAATAATGCTTGTCACTTCCGTCTTTTTTAATGATTCTTTTATAGATATCAATAATACTAGTAGAAGCGAGAGCATTGATTTCTGAAGAAGTAGAAGACATACTTGCAGATAAAATAACAGCTATTAATAGACCTATCAATCCTTGAGGTAAATAATTAATAACAAACCCTAAAAAGATATAATTGGTATCATTTGTATCAATTTCTGGCGCTTTTAAATTTACTTCATCAATAATAACACCTTTAGCTTTTTCTACTTCTGATGTTGCATTTATTAAAGATGATTTAGTATTGGCAATTTGTTGCTCATTATTACCATCTAAGGCAGTCGCATATTCAAAAGCAATAGTTGATCTTTCTTTTAATTTCTCTTGATAATTAGCTTCAAGGGAAGAGTAATTTTCAACTTTGTTTTTTACTTGATCAAGTGCAACGGTATTAAATAAAACAGGAGCAGGGTTGAAAAAGTAGAAAACATAGACCATTGCCCCAATAAATAGAATCAAGAATTGCATTGGTATTTTAATTATACCATTAAATAATAATGCAAGCCTGCTTTGTGCAATAGAACTACCAGATAAATATCTTTGAACTTGAGATTGATCTGTTCCGAAATAAGACATTGCAAGGAAAAAACCTCCAATTAATCCAGACCAAACATTATACTTACTACTAGGGTCAAATTTAAAATCAATAGCATTCAGTTTACCAGAAGCCCCAGCAATATGAAGTGCATTATTAAATGAAATCTCATTAGGCATTAACTGTACAACTAAAACCCCTGCCAGCAGCATTCCAATAAAAATAACAGCCATTTGTAATTTCTGCGTCTGGTTTACCGCTTTGGTGCCACCAATTACTGTATAAGCTGTTACAATTACACCAATACCAATATTTGTAAGGTTAATATCCCACCCCAATAAAGAAGATAAGATAAGTGATGGGGCAAATATTGTAAAACCTGCCGCAAGACCTCTTTGTGTTAGAAAAAGTATTGCTGTAAATGTTCTTGTTGGTAAATCAAACCTTTTTTCTAAATACTCATAAGCTGTATAAACATTCATCTTATGATAAATAGGAACGACAGTTATTGAAAGAACAACCATAGCTAAAGGAAGTCCAAAGTAAAACTGTACAAACCTCATTCCGTCAACAAAAGCTTGTCCTGGTGCAGAAAGAAATGTGATAGCACTAGCCTGCGTTGCCATTATTGATAAAGCAACAGTAAACCATTTGGCTTCTTTGTTACCTAATAAATAGCTTTTAATATCTTGTTGTTGTCGGGTTTTCCAAATACCATAGATAACAATAAATGCTAACGTACTTGATAAAACAATCCAATCTAAAATACTCATACCTGTTAATTGAAAGCGTTAGAAAACCAAGAAAATAAACCAATTAATAAAATTAACTCGCCAATAACTATGTAATATAGTTGTTTCCAAGATTTACCTACAGGTGGCTTTTCGTTTTCATTTTTCATATTAGTTGTTGTTAGTAGATGGTTTGTAATCTAATAAGTTTGCAAAGAGTCTATATGCTCCAGAAACACCATAAGGTAACTCTCTAAACCAAGAAATTCCAGAGTAGATAAAAGCACCTTTACCATAATCTGCAACAATGAGTGCACCATCAACTGGTTTTTCATTAGGATCTTTCATTCTTAAAACTGCTGTATATTCCTCACTCCATTCATTAGGATAGTACAAGCCTCTTTCTTGTACCCATCCATCAAAATCTTTTAAAGTAATCTTGTTTGGTGAAGTGACTAATTTATGATTTTTAGCAAGTATTTCAACAGGGCTTTCTTCAACCGTAATTCTATCTCTTGATAGTTTTAAAGGGTAAGGACCAATCTGATCAACTTTAACTCTGAAAGAAGTATTGTATTGTACTATAACAGTTCCGCCATTGTATGTGTATTCTAAAAGAGTAGGCTGAATGTATCTCATTTTTTCAAGAACATTATAAGCTCTGATACCTACTATTATTGCATCGTACTTTTTAATATTATCAAGTTTAATGTTTTCTTGATCAAGAATTTCAACATTATAACCTGCTGCCTCTAAAGATTCTGGAATTGCATCTCCAGCACCCATGATATAACCTATATTTTTCACAAGACCTTTTTCCATTTCAAGTTTAATCACTTTAGATGTAGCCTCTTTAAAGTAGCGTTGTTTATAAATATGATCGTAATCAATTTCAATTAAGCCATCCATATACGTTTTTCCATCGTTTGACTTAATCATTGCAGTTATTAGACCTTCAGAGTCTTTTTTAGAAGGGTATAAAGTAAATTTAAGTTGAGTTTTATCTCCAACATTCTTTAAAGTTACTTTTTTGGTAGCAGGTTCAATTTTCCAACCTTTTGGAATACACACTTCAATATCACCTTCAAAATTATCTGTGTGTGCTAAAACATCTACGTTTACAGTTTTTGGTTTGTTATCGCCAAAAATCCAAACAGACTGATCCAATAAAAGTGTAACAGGAGGTGTAATAGCTAAAGGAATATATCTTTCTCCTTTTGCTGGGTTAATTTTCTTATGCCAAATGTTAGTAGTAACAGAAATAGGAGTATTGTTTATTGTATACTCAATTGTTACAGGAATTGGAAAGTCATTTTCAGGTTTTCCAATCATTTGTTGGTCATTTACAACATACATTCCTTTAGTTGGTTTCTCAACTAACCAATAAGGTTGAGAGGTTTCATAGTCAGAAGGAATGTTTAATGTTGATGTAATTTTTAATGCTCTGTTGTATGTAAGTGCAGTATCAACTTTTAATGTTGATAATTGACCAAATTTAATTTCTTTTAAAACGATATTTGTAGCAGATCTATTGATAGAAGAAACTTCTACTTTTAAGGAGTCACCAACTGCAATAGTTTCAGTAGGTGATAAAGCTTCAATCCACATACCAGAACAGAGAAGAATTAAGTTGTCAACAGTTTTAGACTTTTTAATAACCCAATAGTCTTTTTGATCTAAAATTGAGAGTTCTTTTTTGATATCAACTAAAGTATTGATACTTAAATTGGGCTGAGTTGGGTTAAATTCTTGTTGTAGTTTCTTAATTAGTTTTGCTACTTTATCAGCGTTTTCTACTCTTTCCCAAGACGTATCTACACCTTCCATTGGTGAGGTACGCATTTCGTCACCATCGAGTAATTTAAAGTATTCAGAATTTGAACCTCTTTGTAATTCAGCTCCAAAGCCTTGACATTTATGTTTTGACCTAGCGGCCATTGCTATTTCTCCTACAGACTTTCCTAAAACAGGTATATACTCTCCACATTCAATACTTACGTATTTTGTTGGATCAAAAGATTCTCCTTTACCTCTAAAGAACCATGTATTCGTGTTCCATATCACCCTTTTAGGTTGCCAAACAGATACGAACTCTAATTGTTCAGGGAACATTTTTGGATCAGCAGCAGCTTTAAAAGCTTCAACAGCAATAATAGCAGAAGTAGTATGATGCCCGTGTGTTCTTCCTCCACGATCAGGAGAAAAGCGAGTAATAATAATATCTGGTCTGAATTTTCTGATATTCCAAACAGCATCTGCTAATACTTGGTCCTTATTCCAAACAGATAATGTTTCCTCTGGATTTTTAGAATATCCAAAATCATTTGCTCTACTAAAAAATTGATTTCCACCATCAACTTTTCGAGCTTCAATAAGTTCTTGTGATCTTAAAATCCCTAAACCTTCTCTAATTTCTTTACCAATTAGATTTTGCCCACCGTCACCACGAGTTAAAGCTGTGTATGCAGTTTCATACCCTTTGTATCTTGCGAAATAACCTATAACTCTTTGGTTTTCATCATCTGGATGAGCAGCAAAATACATTACACTACCTAAAGTATTAAGGTGGTTGATATCTTGAATAATTTGAGCTACATCAGTTGGTCCATTTTTAGGAGTTTGTCCAAAACTCAGAATGGATGTAATGAATATAAATAGGGGTGTTAATCTAAGAAATTTCATAAGGAGGTGTAATACAAAAAGGTTTAATAGATAAAAAGGCGTCCATTAATTATGGACGCCTCAAACTTTAAAAAATTAAAGCTTAGATATTTTTATTTGCTTTCTTCCATTTTTTAGAAGCGTTTGGTAACCATGCTTCAATGTCAGCTTGAACTCTACCTTTAAAGTAGTTGTAAGTGCCATCAGGGTTAGCATCACCAGAATTTTTAGCAGAAACTGCAGCAGTTAAAGCTTCATCATATTTTTCTTGGCCAGCTAAAATTTTAGCTTTTGTCCATTGGTTCCAGAAATAGTCTGGACGAGCTGCAATAGATTGATCAATTAAGCTTAAAGCTTTTTCTACATCAGTAGGAGCATAAAAGTTAGCAGCATTTTGATATGTTCTCCATGCACCTTCAGCTTTCTTGATTGCAGCAGTAATGTTAGCTTCTGATAAAGAAGTAGTAGGTGCTGTAAAAGTGAAAGAAACTAAAGTGTTATCCCACCATAAAGAAACTTTTCCTTCTTCGTCAGAAATACTTTCAATTAAGTAAGTAAGACGTTCTCTTTTAGGAGCATCTTCTCTTTTTACATTTACAGATGCAGCATCGTCGGCTTTAATTGCATCCATATCTTGTTTGCCATCTTTGTTGTAAGCAAAAATACTTTTCCCTTTACCATTAAAGTGGAAAGTCCAATCACCTTTTTCTTGAGGAGTAACAAAAATGTTATACGTACCTTTTTCAAGTTCAGTACCACCAATTGTTACGTTAGAACTAAATGTGATTGCCGTTGGTCCGTTTGCACCAGCTCTCCATGTAGTACCATATTTTTCTAATTCACCAAAGACTTTACGTCCTTTTACGGCAGGAGAAGAATAATTGATTGATACTTCAGTTACACCAACTTTTTGAGTAACACTTGCAGCTGGACTAGGAGCAGGAAGTTCTTGTGCTTGAATTGCCTGAAGGGCAATAAAAACAACAGAAAGGATTGTTAGTATTGATTTTTTGAACATGTTTAGATGTATTATGTGATAAAAATTTAGATTCAATTCTAAAAAGTGCTGAAAGAAAGTGAAATGTATTTAATTATTCAAATAAATAGTTGAATAATTCTTAAAAACAAAAAAAGGGTTGAAATACAAAAAGGTCCCGTAAAACAAGACCTTTTTGCTAACCCAAAAACTAACTATTTCTCATGCAATCTTTTCGATTGCTTTGCAAACATAACTATTCATTTACAGTATAAATAGTCTATTGGATATTATTAACAATATATTTAATTTGGGATATAATGTAACGGTGAATTTGGTCCAATAGGAAGCCCTAGCATTAACCAAATTGCCATTAAAACCACCCAAACAATTAAGAAAGCAATAGAATAAGGGAGCATAGTTGCAATAACGGTCCCTATACCTGCATTTTTATCGTACCTCTGAATAAATGCAACGATTAGTGCAAAATAAGACATCATAGGAGAGATGATATTTGTTACACTATCTCCAATACGGTAAGCTACCTGCGTTAACTCTGGAGAAATACCCACTAACATAAACATTGGAATAAAAACAGGTGCCATTAATGTCCATTTAGCAGAAGCACTACCCATAACTAGATTAATTAATGCTGCTAAGAATATGAAACAAATTAATAACGGCATTTTGTCTAACCCAATAGTTTCTAAAAACTGAGCACCTTTTACAGCACAGATCAAACCTAGATTAGTCCATTTGAAATAAGCTACAAATTGAGCTGCAAAAAACACAAGTACGATATAACTACTCATAGTCTCCATCGATTTACCCATGCCTTTCATTATATCAGCATCATTTTTGAAAGTTCCCGAACCTTTTCCGTAAGCAATACCACAAACTGCTGCAATAATAAAAATCCAAGAAACAATACCCTTCATTAAGGCAGACTTAAATATATCCTCAGGATCTGCACTATATCTTAAATATCCATTCTCTGGAATAATACCTACTAGAATAAATATAGTTAATATTAAAGCCGCAATACCTGCATATATTAAACCCCTTTTTTCAAGTTTTGTTAAAGGGTGTATATCTTCAGCAACTTCATCTCCTTTGTATTCGCCAAGTCTTGGAATTACAATTTTTTCGGTAACAATAGTACCTGCTATCCCAATAAAAAATGTTGATACAAACATGAAGTAATAATTACATGCTGCATTTATAGAATAAGCTGGATCAATAATTTGAGCAGCTTCTTGTGAAATTCCTTGTAATAAAGGATCAATTGTACCTAATAGTAAATTAGCAGAATATCCGCCAGATACACCTGCAAAAGCAGCAGCTAAGCCAGCAAGTGGATGTTTACCAAAAGCTAAGAATATAATTGCAGATAGGGGTACCAGAAGAACATATCCTACTTCACTAGCTGTATTAGATAATACACCAGCAAATACAACTACAAATGTAATAATTGATTTAGGTGATTTTAAAACCAATATTCTAATTAATGTGCCAATTAGTCCACTACCTTCAGCAATACCAATACCTAGCATTGCAACTAAAACAACGCCTAGAGGAGCAAAGTTTGTAAAGTTTTTTACAAGTTTAGTAAGCATTAAATAAATGCCATCTTGCGAAATTAAATTGACAACAGTAATTGTTTCTCCTGTACCAGGGTGTTGAACTGATAAACCTGTCAGAGAGAATACCCATGATAGAATTACGACTCCAAAGGCAAAACCTGCAAACAAAGTGGCAGGGTGAGGAAGAGCATTACCAATTTTCTCTACAAAACCGAGAAAACGATCTATCATGCTTTTTTTTTGTTGGCTACTTGAGCTATTCATTATAAATTAAAATGGTTAGAATAAATGTGTTTATTTAGTATAGTATGATTTTTCAGCCTCAAAAATAAGATAGAGATTTTAATTTCATACTTGTTCTTTCAATATCGTTTGTTAATTTGGTGGTTAATAGCATAAATTTTATACTTAAGCTATTAAAGTTTTTTAAACTGTATTATATAACTTGGTTTAATTATCGTATTTGTACTTTAATAGCTACAAGTTAATTTTTTTATATTTCTAATATTTAGGTACTAAAATCAGTATATGGCATCTTCTTTAGATAAGTCGAATCAAAAAGGATTTGGAACTGCTCCCGTTTTTTTCACATCAATTAGTACTATACTTGGTGCAATCTTATTTTTAAGGTTTGGCTATGCAGTATCTAACCTTGGCTTATTATCAGCATTTTCAATGGTATTGGTAGGTCACTTAGTTACTATACCTACAGCAATGGCAATATCAGAAATTGCCACAAATCAAAAAGTACAAGGTGGAGGTGTTTACTATATTATATCACGTTCTTTCGGAATAACGATAGGAGGTTCAATAGGCATTTCATTGTATTTATCTCAAGCTATTAGTACCGCGTTTTATATTATTGCATTTGCAGAAGCATTTAGACCTTTGTTCCCTTTATTAGAACCATATGGTCTACAAGATATCAATCTTAGATTTATCACCATTCCTTGTACTGTTGGTTTAATAGCCTTAGTAATTTACAAAGGAGCCGATTTAGGCATTAGAACATTATATATTGTTGTTGGTATTTTATTCCTTTCATTGATTTCTTTTTTTATTGGGACTACAGAGTTTTCTCAGAATTTAGATAAAATTAATTGGAGTGGACATATAGAAGGTGGAGATAATTTTTTTAAAGTATTAGCAATTTGTTTCCCTGCCTTTACAGGGATTGCTGCTGGCGTAGGTTTGTCAGGTGATTTAAAATCGCCAGAAAGATCAATTCCAATCGGTACAATGTTAGCAGGTATCTTCGGAATGGTGGTTTATATGTTAGTTGCATATAAATTATCAATTTCTGCTTCTTTAGAAGACCTTGCGGGAGATCCACTTATAATGACTGATATTTCTATATGGGGACCAATGATTCCTATAGGATTAGGTGCTGCTGCTTTATCATCTGCTATTGGATCTATATTAGTTGCACCAAGAACTTTACAAGCTATTGCAGAAGATGAGGTACTCCCAAACTCTTCTTTAAATCAATGGCTAGGTTTTGTGAAAAAAGATTCGGGTGAACCTTTGCATGCTTCTTTATTAACATCAGTAGTTACAATAATTTTTGTGCTAATTGGTGATATTGATATTGTTGCTCAGATTATTACAATGTTCTTTATGGTTACTTATGGAGCGATCTGTTTAATTTCATTCTTAGAACATTTTGCTTCAGACCCAGCATATAGACCTGTATTTAAATCAAAACCAATTATCTCTTTAGTTGGAGCTTTAATGTGTTTATACTTAATGTTTAAAATATCTGTTGTATACACTTTTATTGCTTTAGTATTCATGGCACTTCTTTATCAAATGGTGAGACATTTTACACCAAACAAAGAAGGTTTGAAAGCAATTTTTCAAGGTGTAATTTTTCAGTTAAGTAGACAGTTTCAAATTTTCTTGCAAAAAACAGAAAAGGATGATGTCGAAGATCATTGGAGACCTGCGGTAGTTTGTGTGAGTAGAAATACTTTTAAACGTTTTTCTGCATTTAACTTAGTGAAATGGATTGCACATAAATATGGCTTTGCAACATACATACACTTAATTGATGGTTATCTCTCTAAAGAGACAAATAAAAATGCCCAAAAGGATTTAGAACGATTAATTAAGATTTCTGAAGCTAGTGACTCAAAAGTATATTTGGATACAATGATTAGTCCATCTATGACATCAGTAATTGCTCAAGTGATACAATTACCAAGTGTTGCGGGTAAAGAAAATAATATGCTGATGTTTGAGTTTTCTAAAAACAATCCAGACGATGGTTTAAAACAACTTATTGATAATTTTAAATTGATGTCTGTAACAGGTAACGATATCTGTGTATTAGGATCAGATGAAAGAAATTTTGGATATAAAACAGAAATCCACATTTGGTTAACGCCAAAAGATTTAGAAAATGCCAATTTAATGATTCTTCTTGCATTCATTATTATTGGTCACCCAGAATGGAATAAGGCTAAAATTACTTTGTTAGCGTGTTTCCCAGATGCGGAATTAGAAAGTAGAAGAGAACAAATTTTAAACTTAATTAAAACGGGTCGATTACCAATTTCGAAAAACAATGTTAGGTTAATTTCGAGAGCAGATAATGTAGACATGAAAACCGTAATTAATAGTACATCTCAAGATGCTGATTTGACTATTATTGGATTAAGATTAGAAGCAGCTAAGAAAATAAATGAGCAAGTATTTTACGGATACGACGATATTGGAGATGTATTATTTATACATACTGCAAAAAGAAAAGATATTTCGTAAATTGATACTATAGAGTGATTAGTTCTTGCTAGTCACTCTACCATAATACCATAAACACTATATAAACACCACCAACCATGACTTACTATTATCGACTTGGGAAAATTCCGCCTAAACGACACACTCAGTTTAGACAGGAAGATGGTTCTTTGTATCATGAAGAATTAGTCAGCTCTTTAGGATTTTCAGGTATCTATTCAAATATTTATCATAAAATACCGCCAACTAAAGTAAAAGCTATAGGGGGACGTATTCCATATGGGTATAATTTAGATAAGGAGTACGGCTTAAAGATGACACATCTAAAGACATCTGAAGTTTACATAACTGGGCAATCTTTTATTGATGCCAGGATACCTTTAATGGCAAATAAGGAAACTGTAATTTCAATTTGTTATCCAGAAAGTCTTCAATCTAATTCATTTTTTAAGAACGCAGATGGAGACGAGTTAATCTATTGCTATGAAGGCAGGGGAGAGTTATACTCTCAATTTGGTGTATTACCATTTAAAAAAGGGGATTACATTGTTATACCTAGAACTACTATTTATAAAGTAAAAAGTTCAGAGAAATGTAAATTTCTAATTGTTGAGTCAAAGGCTCCAATAGAAACAGTTGGAAGATATAGAAATGAGTTGGGGCAATTATTAGAGCATTCTCCATATTGTGAAAGAGATTTACATCCCCCTACACATTTACCGAAAACACATTCAGAAGAGGAGTACAAAATGTTTATTAAGAAAGATAATTATCTTAATACCTATTTTTATGAAAACGATCCACTCGATGTTATAGGATGGGATGGTTTCTTATATCCGTATACATTTTCAATATATGATTTTGAACCAATAACAGGAAGAATACATCAACCGCCTCCAGTGCATCAAACATTTCAGGCAAGAGGAGCGTTTGTTGTTTGCTCTTTTGTTCCAAGATTATTTGATTATCATCCACAGAGTATACCAGCTCCATACAATCATTCGAACATAGATTCTGATGAAGTGTTATTTTATACAGAAGGAGAATTTATGAGTAGGAAAGGAATTAAACAAGGGGCTTTTACTTTACATCCTGGAGGGATACCTCATGGACCACACCCTGGGACAGTAGAAAAAAGTATTGGGAAGAAAGGAACTGAAGAGTATGCTGTAATGATAGATACCTTTTCCCCTCTTTTTATAACAGATAAGGCAAAGGAATATTTAGACGTAGATTATCCATTTAGTTGGAATGAGTAATAAAAGAAATGGCTGACAATGAAAATTGTCAGCCATTTTTTATTTGATTAGTCAATTATTGACTCTTCTTTTTTGGAGTATTGAGTAATTGCAGATAAATCATTTTCATTTATATAATTATATAAACGAGTGTAGCCTATATTTAATAGTCTACTGATTTTTGCAATACTTTTTCCTTCATCTAAATATTTTTTGATTAGATCTTTCTTTCTCTGAGCAATCTCTTTTCTATGTGATTGACCCATTTTACGAATTCGATCCAATTGTAAAGGTCTTTGTTCTAGTAATCGAGTTGATTTATCAGCTTGAGTCTCCCAGAATAAGTTTACAGGGTTTAGATTCTTATAATCCCAATCTCTGTAGGCTAATTTGTGAGCCTTAGAAGGTTTTAATTTAGATAAATCTCTTAATATCACTTCTGCAATTGCCAAAGATTTCCATTTACCATCTTCATTAACTCTAATAAATAGGCAAGAACCATTGTCTGAGATTCTGTGATATTTGTTTTTATATTTGTAATACTCATGACCATCCATTGGTTTTTCTGTTGTTTTCTTAGAAGCCTTACAGCTTTTAACAAATTTCTCAGAATAATCAGGAATGTATTTTCTTTTTGTAGCAAATCGAGTTTTTAAAGTGCACCACTCAAGGTTAATAAATTCGTTGTTTGATTTATTACCGTCTTTATGAATTACAATTTGACCTTCTTCAGTTGGTTTATCAAGATATAATTCTGCAACAAGTCTGTGTACATAAAAAGATTTCTTTTTGCCTTCCACTTTACAATCAATAGAAAGATAACCACCTCCAATATCTCTGCCTTTAATTAATTCTCCTTTTTGAGAACGAGCATAAGATTTAACTCTTCCGTGATTGCTTATTTCGTATTTTTTGTCAGTAAAAGGCAATTCTGCCCAAATTTCTGAAGTTTTGGTTTCGGGTGAAGTAATTTCCATTTTGTTTTGTCTATTTTAGATAGTTTGAAAACCGTAGTATTTTTTAGATTACCAATAGGATGGCTTTATTTAATATTGATCAAACAGTTAATGATAATATTATTTTGTTTTGAAAGCTAAATACGATAAAACGTCACCAAATGAGTTAAGAATCTTTTGTGTTGGTTCGTCTATCTTTTTTCCTCTTGTTCTGAGTAATAATAAACCAAAAATCCCATTTATGCAAATTTGGATTGGATTTGTGATTAATCCATCTGCTATTTTTAAGTTATTATTTATATGAGGTTTAGCTATTTCGTATCTTTTTTGATACTCCTCATCATTAACTATTAGATCATCATGAAGCTTTGTTATTTTATCAACTTCATTTTGAGCAAGTGAGCAATGCCCTTCTTTAGTTACGTCTTCTTCCTGCATTAAAGTGTGTAGTTCTTTATGCCATTGAAGAACATCTTTTCTTTCCTGTTTAGAAAGTTTTGAAATATGATTTATTACGTATTCCTCAATATCCTTAAAATTGAAATCAAATGCTCGTAATAATTCTTCAGATTGGTAAATATAAATAATATACTCACAAATATTTTGCTCTTTCTTTTGATCAGCAATTACCATGTCCTTAATTAAATCTTTAGCATAACGCTAAGTTTCGTTATGTGCAGCAAATGTAAAAGGGAAACACCTGATAAAACAAGTATTTCCCTTTAAATATTTATGTATTTCTTTAATTTTTTCGTTTCATATTTAGCACCTCTTTATCGAGCCTCCAAATAGCTTCCTGCATTTCGGTGAGAGAATTGGCTTCTTCGTTATCTGGAAACTCTTTAGAAATATGGGCAACTAAGCGCCAAACTTCCCTTACATCATGTACATCTACTTCATAAGGAGAGTAACGTAAGTTAGTAGACTTCAGAATAAAACTATTGTTATTTGTAATGTTATTGTAAACTTTTTTAAGAACGAAACCATCATTTCTTGTAGTTACAATACAGACTGTTCCTTCTTTAATATCGTTCCAATCATCAATGTATTCTCCAATAATAATTGTTCCTTCATTTAAAGGAGGCATAGAATCTCCACTTATTTCAAAAGCTCTATACGTTTTGCCTTTTGGAAGGAACGGGAGCGTGTATTTTGGTAAGTTTTTAAAGAAACCGATATCAGAATATCCAGAAGCATATCCTGCTCTTGCTTTTTCAGGAATAAAAACGATGTTTTCTTCATCTTTATCCTTATCCATAGGAATAGCAAGAATCCTTAGGTCTTTTCCTGATGTATGATCATTTACATTCTCTTTTTTTAGAATGCTTAATTTATCTAATTTATCTAACTCTTGCGTTAGGATTTGATCTATGGGAATATCAAAAAAAGTTGATATTTTTTCTAATCTTTTATAATTAGGTTCAGCTCGGCCATCTTCATACGATGAAATAGCACTTCTTGAAACGTTATCGTCAGCTGTACTTAGAGAAGTTCCTAAGTCAGTCTGGCTTAATTTGGGTTTATGTTGTAGTCTTAAAAACCTTAGGTTTTGGCCAAATTTTGTGATTTCTTTCGACATATGATAATTTTTTATACGAGGGAATACTAATATTTTTGACAAATTATAATATTAAACATTAAATGTCAAATATTTTATCTAAAAAGGAGTTTTTATTGCTTATTTTTCTATGAAAGTATAATAATTACACATTTATTGTCCTTTCTATTACTATTCTACTAAAAATACGATCATCTAAATATTAGATTCATCAAGGAAAATATATGTCATATTTAATAAAACGTTTAAAATCATAACATTTTTAAATAGCTATCTTAATCGTATTTCTTTAATTAATTATTTATTGGCTACTTAAGTTATTTTCTTTGAGATAGTTAACCATAAAGTTTATAATCATATTAAACTGCAATATTATTAGTATTGCAATCAATCAATTCAGTTATATTTTCTATCTTTAAAAATACAATACTATTAATTGGCTAAAATTTTTTATTACTCTAAAAATCTAATCATTAATTATTGTATTTAAGTAGTTCCAAATAATAAAAAACTTCTAAAAAATCTATGAAAGGTTTTCTTAAAACAATCTTTGCTGTTGTTGTAGGTATATTCTTGTTTACTGGGATATTTTTTGTTGGAGGATTTGTATTCTTCCTTGGCCTTGCGGCATCAACAAGTAGTTCTCAACCAGTTACTATCGATCAACATTCAGTATTAGAATTAAAATTATCTCAAAATATTGCTGAAATAGGAGAGACAGACCCTTTTGAGTCTTTAAACTCAAGTTATTTACCTTCTAAAGGTTCAGCAAGTCTTCATGATTATCTAGACATTATAAATAAAGCTGCTGCAGATGATAATATATCAGGTATATACCTTAAAGGTGGCTACTTTGGTGGAAGCATGCCAATGGCTGTTGAAATTCGTTCTGCATTAAAAGCGTTTAAAAGTGAAGGTAAATTTATTTACGCTTATGCGGATAATATTTCTGAAGCAGGATATTATATTATTTCTGAAGCAGATAAAATATATTTAAACCCAATAGGCGATTTAGAATTTAATGGCTTGTCTTCTGAAGTACTTTACTGGAAAGATTTCTTTAAGAAAATTGGTGTTGAACCTGAAGTTTTTAGAGTAGGGAAATACAAAAGTGCCGTAGAACCATTTATGACTAATAAAATGAGTTCTGCAAATAAAGAACAGATATCATCTTATTTAAATAGTCTTAACGATATATATCTACAAGGTGTAAGTGATTCAAGAGGTATTGCTGTAGAAGAGTTAAGAGAGATTTCTAACAAAATGAAAATCCGTTCTTCTGAAGATGCGTTGGCTTTAAAATTTGTAGATGAACTTACTTATGAAGACGAAGTAACAACTCAATTAGCGAGCGAATTAGATTTAGAAAATAGCAATGATATTTCTTTTGTTAAGTATAACAAATATAAAGATGTTACAGATCCTAGATCAAGACAATTAGGAAAAGGTAAAGTAGTTGTTCTTTCTGCTGAAGGAGAAATCATTTATGGTAAAGCCGAAGGTGGTTCAAAGGCAATTGCTAACGTAGATCTTGTAAAAGAGATTAATGATTTAGCAGATGATGATGATGTAGACGCAGTAGTATTAAGAGTAAACTCACCAGGTGGTAGTGCATTATCTTCTGATATTATTTGGAGAGCTGTTCAGAATCTAAAAAAGAAAAAACCTGTAGTCGCTTCAATGTCAACATATGCAGCGTCTGGAGGATATTATATCTCTATGGGTTGTGATAAAATTGTTGCTTACCCAAACACAATTACGGGGTCTATTGGCATCTTTGGGTTAGGGTTTAATCCATCAGAATTAATGACAAAGAAATTGG